>NZ_SMKD01000290.1 GCF_004348595.1 Micromonospora sp. KC723 | reverse complement strand
GCCACGAGGTCTCCGGTATGAAGTTCTTGCTTGGTCGCAGAACCAGATACCGGAGACCTCTTCAGTTATCGATCACCGCCACGCCGTAACCTTCACCGGCCACCACGACTTCTGAAACACGCCTTAGTCGTCACCGGGATGAGGGGAGCGACAGTGACAGGCTCGACATCGACGGGGTGTCGAAACGCTACGGCGAGGTGGAACTGTTTCCAGCGGCTACATAACGCGCGAGTGCTGGATGCGGCGACGTGCATGCGCTGTTGCAGCAGATCCGCCGCTTCGGCGGACCGGTGCGCGCTCATCGGATAACAACTCCTAACTAAATGATGTTGGGCGTAACCGACTGGACGTGAGAATCGTTCTGTCTGAACGTGAGCAGGGGTGAGCAGCCGCCGTGGATCGTCTCGGACGATCTGTGGGCCGAGATCGCACCGCTGCTGCCACCGCGCCCACCGCGTCGGTACCGCTACCCCGGTCGTAAGCCGCTGGATGACCGGAAGGTGTTGTGCGGGATCTTGTTCGTGCTCTACACCGCGATCCCGTGGGAGTACCTGCCCCAAGAACTCGGGTTCGGGTCGGGAATGACCTGCTGGCGCCGGTTGCGGGACTGGAACGACGCCGGCGTG
>NZ_SMKD01000289.1 GCF_004348595.1 Micromonospora sp. KC723 | reverse complement strand
CGCCGCAGCCCGCCCACCGCGGTCGCCGCCACCACGACCGTCGCCCAACAAGCGATCAGGAACACCGTCTCCGTCCGGGTGGCTGGCGGGGTAGCGCCCCACAGCATGCGAACCGGCTGTGCCGCGGCGGCGACGGTACCGAGGCTGGCGGCGGCGACCGCCCGCGCACCCGGTGCCCACCGGACCGCCACCTGCACCAGCAGGGCCAGTGCCAGCAGCTCGATCAGCACAAAGGCGCCGGAGAGCCTGGCGACAGCTCCGGTGTGAGCTGCGGTCGCCGCCAGCGACACGGTCGCGACGGCACACGCTGCCAGCCCGCGCCGGCGGTACCGGCGCCACCGGGCCCCGGGCAACGCCAGCGTCAGCGTCGCCACCAGCGCGGAAACGAAAACGATCACTACCGTCACACCACGACGGTAGGCCACCGCAGCGACGCGTGTACCTCCGTCCAAAGACAGATCCCGCTGGGCCGGCGGTCGCCGTCGGAGAGGAGTGACTTCGAGTCGGGCTCAGGCGAGCAGGGTCGGCAGGTGCCGCTCGACCACCGGGAGCACCTCGGCGACGGTGACCGGGCGGCCCAGTTCGGCGGTGAGCGAGGTGACCCCGGCGTCCCGGATGCCGCAGGGCACGATCCGGTCGAAGTAGGTCAGGT
>NZ_SMKD01000032.1 GCF_004348595.1 Micromonospora sp. KC723 | reverse complement strand
CGGCCGGGGTGGTGACGCTGACGGTGGGCGAGGCGGCCGACCGGTTGCCGGCGCCGTCGCGGGCGACCACGCTGAACTGGTACGTCCGCTCCGGCGTCAGCCCGGTCACGGTGAGCGAGTTGGTGGCGGCGGCCACCACGACCGGGTCGCTGCCGGCAGCCGTCCGGGTGACGTCGTACCCGGCCAGCCCGCTGCCGCCGGCGTCGGTGGAGGCGGGCCAGGCGAGGGTCAGCCCGGTGGCGGTGACCGCCGAGGCGACCGGCTGGCCGGGGGCGGTCGGCGCGGTGGTGTCGGGCGTGACCGGTCCGGGTTCCTCGCCCCACACCCGCACCCCGCCGGAGTAGAGCGAGACTTTCCGGTTCGGTCCGGCGCTGGTCTGGTACGACGGGTCGTTGGTCGGGTCCCAGGTGCCGCCCTCCGGTACACCGATCTTGAACTGGACCTCCATCCGGTGCGGCGACTGTCCGGTGGGGGCGATGCTGTGCCCGGTGCAGTCGACCTCGACGTACCAGATGTCGCCGCTGTGCTGCCTGGCGGTCGACGGCGACGGGCAGCCCTGGGTGTAGCCGGGGGTGACCTGCACCGGCCCGGTGCCGTCGGGGCGGAAGTAGTAGCGGAACCGGCCGGTGGTCAGCGCGCGGGCCGGGAACGCGGACTTGTTGTAGACGATGGCCTTGAGTCCGGTGGCCCGGGGCTCGGCCTGCGTCACCGTGGTCTCCACGGTCAGCTCGTCGATGTCCGGCGTCTCCGGCGTGGGGAAGCCGGCGAGCGGGCTGCCGCCGTACTGGCTGGTGAGCCGGGCGAGGGCGGAGGTGAAGCCGGCGTTGTAGTCGGTGGCGACCTCGTTCATCACGTAGTCGTCGCGGTTGTCGGTGTACGCGTCGTCCGGCGACGACGGGCCGCCGACGAGCGCGCCGTAAAGCACGTGCCGGGTCTCCGCCGGCACCTTGCTGCTGTCCCACCAGGAGCCGTGCGCGGTGCGGTGGTGCGGGTTCTTCGGCGGGTTGGCCCCGAACCCGACGACGTAGCTGGATCTGCGCGGGTTGTCGCCGAGGGCGTAGTCGATCTGCCGGACGGCGAAGTCGTGGTAGCGCGCCTTTCTGGTGGCGTCCGTGGTCCGGTCGCTGTAGACCAGCGCGGCGAAGGCGGTGTTCGCGGCGTACCGCAGCGCGCCCCAGGTGTCGAGCACGGCCATGCCGCCGGGCGAGTACCGGATCTTCTCCCCGTTGACGCCGACCGTCCAGTAGTCCAGCCACCGGTTGGCGTCGTCGACGTACTTCTGCCTGCCGGTCAGGTTGGCCAGCAGCACGTACGCGCCGAACTGCTTGTTGTCCCAGGCGATCGTCCACTTGTAGGAGCGGGTCGTGCTCTGGTTCTCGGTGTTGAGCCGGTCGTACTCGCTCTCCGCCTTAACCAGGTAGGCCGCCTCGCCGGTGGCCCGGTGCAGCCAGATCGCGCCCCAGACCAGTTCGTCCTGCCAGCCGCTCCACGACCGGTAGAAGTTGGTCGCGTCGGTGATGCAATCGTGGTAGCTCTTGCGCACCGTGTCGGCGAAGGTGTAGAGCTGCCGCGCGTGGGTCAGCAGCTTGTCGGCGTAGGCGGCGTCGGTGGGCCGGAAGACCATCGACGAGGCGGCCATCGCGGCGGCCGTCTCCCCCGCCAGGTCCGCGCCGCCGCAGCTCGCGTCGATCTTGTAGGCGGGCCGCGCCATCGGCATCACCTCGGCCGGGCCCCACCACTTGTGGTCGTCGTCGCCCTTGCCGACCTGCCCGTAGAGGACGTTCGGCGCGGGGTGCGCCTTGATGAAGTAGTCGTTGACGAAGCGCAGGTTGTTGAGCAGGTGCGGCAGTTGGCCGGCGGCCACGTAACCGTCGCGGTACTCGACCGCGCCCCAGGCGAGCATGGTGGCGCTGAACGCCATCGGGAAGCCGAACTTGACGTGGTCGCCGGCGTCGTACCACCCGCCGGTGAGGTCGAGGCCGACGTCGGCGCCGTCGGTGAGCGCGGAGTCACCACGCCAGGAGACCCGGTTCCACGCCGGTTTCTTGCCGGACTGCTGCGCCTCGTAGAAGAACAACGACTTCTGTAGCGCCTCGGCGTAGTTGAAGGCGGGCGCGGCGGCGACGCTGCCGGTGGCGGGGCGGCTGGCGGCCGGGACGGCAGCCGCCGGGCCGGCGGCGCCGACGGCGAGGGCCAGGGCAGCGGTGAGCGCGGCTCCGGCGGCGAGGACACGGTGCGGCCAGGGTCTGCCGCGCAGCGGCGGCCGGATGGGGTGGCGCATGGCGAACTCCTGTCGCGGGCGACTCCGGCGGCGGCCGACGGAACGGGTGTCGGATGGTGCCGCCGCCGGAGGCTGTGGTGGCGGATGGGGCCAGGGGGCCGGGAGCGCTCCCATGGATGTTCGACAATGTAATCTGGCGGTAGCCGTTTTGTGAAGCGCCACTGACGACGCAGCGTCAGACCTGGTGGCCACGTCACACCAACACGCCGCCCAAGGGCGACAATCAACCGGTTTCCCGACTCTTCGCCGACATGTCCGGCCAACCGGGGACGGACGTCCGATGGCGGACGGTGAGGGCGCGAAGGGAACATGAGCCGCCCTCTCCCCCCATTCCCGGAGGATTCTCATGCCCCAGCGTCGGCGCGTGGTGCGCACGGCCGTCACCGCGACCGCTGCCACGGCCCTCCTCGCCTTCGCCACCCCGGCGTGGGCGTCGAGCACCATCCCGCTGCACCCGGCCCACAAGGGGTCGACCGCGGCGAACTCATGCGGTGACGAGAAGTTCGAGAAGCTGCCCGCCGACCACGACGGCTGGCACTTCGTCCTGCCCGGCAACAAGCAGGCCGCCGGCAACTTCGAGAGCCTGACCCTGACCTTCGCCAACGGCGCCCAGACCGTCACGGTGAAGGTGCCGGACGACTCGGACGCCTACCCGGACTTCCTCTCCGCCACCGGCAACGGCCAGGTCAAGCACGCCTACGTCTTCACGCCGGCCGGCTGGAAGCTGGTGGACGGCACCGCGACGATCAGCGGCATGGACACCAAGTTCAACCTGAGCCACAGCTGCGCCGGCACCATCCCCTCGAACTCCCCGAGCCCGTCGCCGTCGGCCACCGGGTCCCCGTCGCCGTCGACCTCACCGTCGGCGTCGACCTCACCGTCGGCGTCGACCTCACCGTCGACCTCGGTGTCCCCGTCGACGTCGGCGTCCCCGTCCGAGTCGACCTCGGAGTCGGCCTCCCCGAGCGGGTCGCCCTCGCCCTCACAGAGCACCGGCGGTGGCGGCGGACAGGACGACGGCGGCCTGCCGCTGACCGGTGTGGCGGCGACGAGCGTCGCGCTGTTCGGCCTCGCGCTGATCGGCGGCGGCGTCGCCCTGACCGTACTGCGGCGTCGTCGGGACCGGATCACCTTCACCAGCTGACAGCAGCGGAACACAACCGGCCGTCGGGCGACCCGCCCGGCGGCCGGTCACGTCCGCGCCGGACGCCTGCGCGATGTCACGACGCCAGGGGATCTCGACCGCGAGCGGGCCGGCGGCGCGTCCACACCGCGTACTTGGTCGTGAGTGGCTACGGGCAGGGCGGCATCCGGAAGGGCACGCCGTCGGGGAGGCTGCCGATCGCGGGTTGCCACCCGCAGCCGACACGGAGTGAAAGGGCGTTACAGACCTCGGCGCATGCAGAGGCGGGGCCACCGGTCCAGGCCGTGCGCGGCCTCGCGTTGGCGGACAGCCCGTAGTCCTGGGGTGAGGTCGCTGTCGTCGAGGGCGACAAACCCACACCGGGTGTAGTAGGGGCCGTTCCAGGGCACGTCAGCGAACGTGGTGAGGGTCAGTGCCGGCACGCCGGTGGCCCTCGCGTGGCCCGCGAGATGGTCGATCAGTCGTCGTCCCACCCCGCGGCGGGCGCAGCGGGGATGGACCGACACCTGTTCGATGTGCAGGTTGCCGTCGACGATGTCAGCGATCAGGTAGCCGACGGGCACATCGGTGGAGTCGGCGGCGACCCAGGCGTGGCCTGTCCGCTGGTAGCCGGCGAGTACGGCGAGGGGTAGCGGTTCGTCGTCGGCTATCCGCGACATGCCGACATCGCGGAAGCATTCCCCGGCGGCACGCTCGATGTCCTGCAGGACAGGTAGCTCAGCCCGACGAACGGCTCGGATACGCACCGCGACATTGTGCCCGACACAGCGAGAACACCGCGATGTTCATGCCGGGGGCAGTAACGGGCAGGGCCCCCGAACCGGGGGCCCTGCCGTCGTACCGTCCTCCGCACCGGAGGTCGGCCGGTGGCACCGGGTGACCCGTCACCCGACGCCGGTGTGGTCGCGTACCGTCGTCGCCCCCGTCCCGTCGCACCGACAGGACGCGTCCGGTCGTGACCGTCGTCCTCAGACCGTCCGTTCCGCCCGGGCGGGCGCCGTGACGGACCGCGCGACCGCCCGGTCCGCCGGCGCGACGCGGGAGGCCAGCGGCACGGTCACCGTCAACAGGGCACCGTCGCGCTCCACCGGGGCCGGCCGGCCCAGCCGGCGTACGGCCCGCAGCATCGCGACGTTCTCCGCCTGGACGTGCAGCAGCACGGCGGCGTACCCGGCCCGCTCGGCGTGACCGAACAGGCGGCGCAACAGGGCCGTACCGAGGCCGCGCCGCTGCCAGTCGTCCCGCACCAGCAGGGCCACCTCGGCCTCGTCGCCCTCGCCGAGCAGGTTGGCCATGGCGACGATCGACTCCGCCGCCCCGCCGGAGCCGGTCGTCGCCAACAGGGTGGTCCCCCGGGCCGGATCCAGCAGCCGGCGCAACCGGCCCGGCGACGGCATCGTCGCGCCGGTGAGGTAGCGCCGCTGCCGGGTCCGCACCGAGCACGCCTCGTGCAACTCGACCACGCCCGCCAGGTCGTCCGGACCCGCCGGCCGGACGACCACCTCGGCGGAGTCGGGCAGCACCAGGGTCACCCGGTCGGCGTCCCGCCGGGCGATTGCGGCTGCCAGCTCGACCAACGCCTGCGCCCGCGCGTACTCGGCGGGGGTGAAGCTCGGCTCCCGCCGGCGCAGCTCGTACGAACCGCCGGTCGGGTCAGCGAGCAGCATGGTTGACGCGCCGGCTCCGCCGTGCGGGTTGGCCCGTGCGGGTCGCCAGGTCACCTCGTCCGCGCCGAGCAGCATCCGCAGCGCCTCGCCGGTGCTCTCCGGATCCCGCGCCAGCCGGGTCGCCAGGCCCAGCACCCGGGTCGGCTGGTCCACCAGGCCACGCGCCTCGCTGCGCGCCACCCAGCAGTCCCGCCCCCGGCCCCGCTCCACGGCGGCGAGCAGATCCGCCTCGGCGAGCATGTCGGGCGCGTCGACGAGAAAGTCGTCGACCGCCCCGGCCTCCGTGGTGTGCACCTGCACGCTGAGGATGTTGACGCCCCGCAACGCGAGGCTCGCCGTGAGCACCGACAGGTAGCCCGGCCGGTCGTCCACCGTCGCTCGGATCCGCCACAACGCCATGTCCACTCCCTTCCCCACCACGACACTGCCGGGCCGCTGTTGCCGGGTCGTTGCCCGACGGTGACGCCACGGGAACTGTCTGCCCAGCTCAGGTGTGGCTGGTCACCGGCGGCGGACCGACCAGGTCCAGCCGGTCGCCGAGGATCACCGCGCTGGCCCGGACCAGTTGGGCCAGCCGGTCCACCTCGGTGGCGTGGAACCCGGCGGCGGTCAGCGGCTCGGTGTGGTCCCGCGCGACGACCAGCACCAGCCCGGCCCGGCCGAACGGGGCGACCGCGAAGTGGTTGCCGTCGGCACCGGTAAGCGCCCGGGCGCGCAGCGGGGTGATCTCGGGCAGGCGCGGTGGCTGAGGGGCCCGCCAGCTGGCCTGGCCCACGGTGGCCGCCGTGCCCCCGGCACGCGACGCCCAGTCCACCGGCACCACCGCGGCCACCGCCCAGTCGGCGGCGAGCAGCCCGGGCACCGCGTCGACCAGGGTGGCCACCCCGTCGGCCGGGTTCGCGGCGATCTGGGCGAGCAGTTCGGCGTCCTGACCGGTGGTGGTGGGGGCGCCGATGGCCTGCCACACGCCGTCGACGCGTACCCCGGGGATGGCGGCCAGGCCGGCCAGCAGCCGTTCCACCCGGGCGGCGCCCGGCCACACCACGGTGAAGTCGTCCACGGCCCGTCCGCCGAGCCGTTCCAGGACCACGACCTGGACGATGTCGGCGCCGGACACGCCGAGCGTCCGGGCCACCTGGCCGAGCGTGCCGGGTCGGTCCGGCAGGGTCACCCGAACTCTCAGCAGCATGTCAGTCCCTCCGCTCGGCGGGCCGGCCGTGACGGCCGGCGGGCTGGGCACCAGCCTGCCGGTTGACCATTTCGCCCCTGTTTCCCGGCCGTGTCCCGGGCGGAAATCCCGCCTTGACCCGACGAGGTGCACCGGGGCTCCCTGGCCGGACGGGAACCGCGCCCCTGGTCCGCCCCCGCCTGGTCGGCCCGGCGCCGCCGAGGTCGCCGCGACGGCGTCGGCGGCGGGGCGGCGAGGTGCCGGGGTCAGGCCGAGGCGCGGTGGATGAGCTGGGTGTCCAGAAGGAGGTGCGGGGTGGGGACCTCGTCGCCCCGGATCCGGGCCACTAGCAGCCGCGCCATCTGCCGGCCCATCTCCTCCACCGGCTGGAAGACCGTGGTCAGCGGCGGGTCGGCCTGCCGGGCGACCGGCGCGTCGTCGAACCCGATCACCGCCACGTCGTCGGGAACCCGGCGGCCGGCCTCCCGTAGGGTCCGCAACGCGCCGAACGCCATCAGGTCGGAGGCGACGAAGACCGCGTCCAGGTCGGGGCAGACCTCCAACAGCCGGCGCATGCCGGCCGCGCCGCTGCCCTCGCTGAAGTCCCCGTACACCACCATCCGGGGGTCGACCTCCGACCCGGTGGCCCGCACGGCGTCCCGGTAGCCGGCGAGGCGGGCCAGCCCGGCGCCCATGTCCTGCGGGCCGGCGATGGTCGCGATCCGCTGCCGGCCCCGCCGGGCCAGGTGCTCCACCGCCTGCCGCGCGCCGCCGACGTTGTCCACGTCGACGAACCAGGGAGGTCGCGCGCCCGGCTGGAGCATGCGGGCCGGCCGACCGCCGAGCACGGTCGGCAGGTCGCGCTCCTCCAGCAGGGTCGGCAGCGGGTCGGCGTCGTGCAGCGACAGCAGCAGGACGCCGTCGACGTGCTGGTTGGTCAGGTGGTGCTCGACGCGTTCCCGCTCGATCGGGGACTGCACCATGGCGAGCCAGAGCTGTAACGGCGTGTCCAGCAGCCCGGAGCTGACGCCCCGGACGATGCCGGCGAAGAACGGCTCGGTGAAGACCCGCTCCCCCGACTCGGAGACCACCAGGGCGACCGAGTCGGTGCGTTGGGTGACCAGGGCGCGAGCCGCGCGGTTCGGCACGTACCCCAGCTCGGCGATGGCCTGTTGGACGGCGGCCCGGGCCTCCGGGCTGACCTGGGGTGAGCCGTTGACCACCCGGGAGACTGTGCCGCGGCCGACACCCGCGCGGGCGGCGACCGCGTCGAGTGTCGGGCGCCCGAGTGACCGGGTGCGCTGCGTTGTCATTGTTTGCTCCTCCGACGTCGGGCGGCCCGCCACACCCCGGGGAGGGGGTACGGGGCGGGGCCGCCCGGAAAGCTGCTGGCCTTCGCTATTGTCCGGCCAGACCGTTGCGTCGGATCACCTCGGCGTACCACCTGGCACTGGACTTTGGGATACGAAGCTGGGTGTCGTAGTCGATCCAGACCATGCCGAACCGCTTCGTGTAACCCCATGCCCACTCGAAATTATCCATCAGAGACCAGGCGAAGTACCCGTGCAGGGGCACTCCCGCCGCGATGGCCTCGTGCGCGGCCCGCAGGTGGGCGTCGAAGTAGGCGAGCCGGTCGATGTCGTCGACCTTCCCGTCGACCACCTCGTCGACGAAGGCGGAACCGTTCTCGGTGACGTACAGCGGAAGGTTGGTGTACTCCTCGTGGACCCGGCGCAACGTCTCCACCAAGCCCGGAGCGTCGATCTCCCAGTCCATGTCGGTCACCGGCACGCCACGAGTGACGAACCGTACGTCCTCGCTGCCCGGCCAGCACGACGGCGCCCGCCAGTACGGCTCCCGCTCCACCCCCTCGGCCGGGGCGGCGACCACGTGCCGGCTGTAGTAGTTGACGCCGACCAGGTCCAGCGGGGTGGCGATGGTGGCGAGGTCGCCGTCCCGGACGTGCCCGAAGTCGGTCACCTCCGTCAGGTCGGCGACCAGGTCGGCCGGGTACGACCCGCGCAGCAGCGGGTCGAGGAAGAACCGGTTGGCCAGCCCGTCGATCCGGCGGGCGGCGTCGGCGTCGGCCGGGTCGTCGCTGGCCGGGGTGACCGGGTAGAGGTTCACCGTGACGCCGAGCTGCGCCCGCGGCCGGGAGGCGCGTAGGGCCTGTACGGCCAGACCGTGCCCGAGCATCAGATGGTGCCCGGCGCGGACGGCGTCCGCTCCGTCGGAACGGCCGGGCGCGTGTGCCCCGGACCCGTAGCCGAGGAACGCCGAGCACCACGGCTCGTTGAGGGTGGTCCAGTAGGTCACCCGGTCGCCGAGGGCGTCGGCGACGAGCTGGGCGTAGTCGGCGAACCGGCTGGCCGTGTCCCGGGCCGGCCAGCCGCCGGCGTCCTCCAGTTGCTGGGGCAGATCCCAGTGGTAGAGGGTCAGCCACGGCTCGATGCCGTGGGTGAGCAGCTCGTCCACGAGCCGCCGGTAGAAGTCGAGGCCCTCGGCGTTGGCCGGGCCCGAACCGCCCGGTTGCACCCGGGGCCAGGCCACCGAGAACCGGTACGACTTCAGGCCGAGGTCGGCCATCAGCCGGACGTCGTCGGGCATCCGGTGGTAGTGGTCGCAGGCCACGTCGCCGGTGTGCCCGTTGACCACCCGCCCTTCGGTGTGGCTGAACGTGTCCCAGATCGACGGGGTACGCCCACCCTCGGTGGCCGCTCCCTCGATCTGGTAGGCGGCGGTCGCCGCGCCCCACAGGAAGCCGGGCGGGAAGATCAGTTCCGGCCCCTGGTCGAGTACGCCGACGGCGGGCGGATGGCTGGGGTTGCTCACGATTTGACGGCACCTTCCATGATCCCGCCGATGATCTGGCGGCCGAACAGGACGAACACGACAAACAGCGGAAGGGTCGCGATCAGCGTACCCGCGAAGATCTGAGAGTTGTCCGCGAAGTAGGCCGTGTTGAGGCTGCGCAACGAGATCTGGACGGTCGGGTTGGCCGGGTCGGCCAGCACCACGAAGGGCCAGAAGAACTGGTTCCACTGCTCCATGAAGGTGAGCAGTCCGAGCACCGCGGCGGCGGGGCGCAGCGCCGGCACCACCACGTGCCAGTAGATCCGCCAGGTGGAGCAGCCGTCCACCCGGGCCGCCTCGATCAGTTCGTTCGGCACCGCCTGCTCGGCGTACTGGCGCATCATGAAGATCCCGAAGCCGCCGATGAGGAACGGCACGGTGACCGACGGCATGGTGTTCAGCCACTCGAGCTTGGCCATCAGGATGTACAGCGGCAGCACGCCGAGTTGGATGGGGATCATCATCGAGGCGAGGATGATCAGCAACAGCGCGTTCTTGCCCCGGAACCGCAGCTTGGCGAACGCGAACCCGGCGAGGGAGCCGAAGAAGACCGTGGCCACGGTGATCGTCCCGGACACCAGGAAGGAGTTCGCCAGGCCGGTGATGATGTTCGCGTCGCCGTTGTCGAGGACCCGCTGGATGTTCTCGCCCAGCTTCCCACCGGGCAGGAAGGGCGGCGGCCAGGAGTTGGCCGCGTCGTTGGTCCGCGAGGCGATGACGATCATCCAGTAGAACGGGAACAGGGACAGAAACACCCCGATGACGAGCCCGATCCAGGTCAGCGGACTGGCCGTCCAGAGTCGCTCCGCCCGGTGACGGAGGCCGGGGCGACCGGCCGCCGGGGGCCGGACCGCGGGTGGTCGCAGCATCGTACTGGTCATGGCGCAACCCTCACTTGTCCGAGCTGATCCGGCGGGCCAGCAGGTAGTTGACGAAGGAGACGGAGGCGATCAGCAGGAAGAGCACCAGCGCGACGGCACCCGCGTAGCCCCAGCGGAACCGGGTGTTCATCACCTCGAGCAGGTACATGGTGATGGTCTGGAACTGCCCCTCCGAACCGCCGGAGAGCGCGCCGGAGCCACTGGTGAACATCAGCGGCTCCGTGAAGAGCTGCAGGCCACCGATGGTCGAGATGATCAGCGTGAAGATGATGGTCGGCCGCAGCTGGGGGATGGTGATCGACCAGAACTGCCGGCGGCGGGAGGCGCCGTCGAGGGCCGCCGCCTCGTACATGTCCTTGCTGATCGACTGCATCGCCGCCAGGTAGATCAGGGCGTTGTAGCCCACCCAGCGCCAGTCGACCATGGTGGAGATGGCGAACCACGAGGCGAAGCGGTTGGCCCGCCAGTCGATGGGATCGACGCCGACGAGGTCGAGCAGCCAGTTCGCCAGGCCGAAGTCCCGGGCGTAGATCATCGAGAAGATGAGCGCCACCACGGCGGTGGAGGTGATGATCGGCATCGCGATCGCCAGCCGGAAGAACATCTGCCCGCGGATGCGGCGGTTCAGCGCGTTGGCCAGCATCAGGGCGAGGAGCAGTTGCGGCACGGTGGACAGGACGAACATCCCGAAGGTGTTCCACACCGCGTTCCAGAACTGCGGGTCGTTGGTCAGCAACTCGACGAAGTTGTCCAGGCCGACGAAGCTGATCGTGGCGTTGAGCGGCGACCGGTCGGTCAGCGCGATCCAGACCGTGTAGAAAATCGGGTACACGCCGAAGATCGCGAAGATCACGAAGAACGGCAGGACGAACAGGTACGGCGAGAGGCGGAGGTCCAGACGGGTCAGCCAGGGGAAACCCGAGGGCGTACGGCGCGCGGTACGGCGTGACCGTGACGGGTCCAGACCCGGCGGGGCGGTGGTTTCCAGAGAACTCATGGGCGGTCCTTAGGGTCGGCGGCGCCGTCAGGGGGCACCGCGGACGGCGTCCGACGCGGGTTCACGGGTGGCGCCGGGGACCGGCACCACCCGTGAGCGCAGCCACTGCCGGTTACTTGCCGGCGGCCTCGCCGTTCTTCACCGCGTCCTGCCATGCCGCGTCAGCGGCCTTGCCCTGCTCGACGCTGCGCAGCGCGTTCTCGACCGCGTCCCGGACCGCCTGGTTCTTCGGGCCGAGGTAGACCGGCTTCAGCTCGCTCGCCCCGGCGGCGAAGATCTTGCCGACCGGCGCGTTGCTGAAGTAGTCGTTGGTCGCCTCCGCCACCGCCGGGTCGCTGAGCGCCTGCGGCGAGGACGGCAGGTTGCCGACCTTCTTGAACGCCTCGGCCTGCGACTTGGCGCTGGTCAGGAACTTGACCAGCTCGGCGGCCTCCTTCGGGTGCTTGCTGGACTTGGGCACGCCGAGGAAGGCGCCGCCCCAGTTGCCGCCGGTGCCGGGGGCCTTGGCCACGTCCCACTTGCCGGCGAACGCGTCACCGGCCTGGCCCTTGATCACACCGGTCATCCAGGCCGGGCAGCCGATGGCGGCGAAGGTGCCGTTCTTGAAACCGGCGTTCCACTCGTTGGAGAAGCTCTTGAGGTGGTTCGACAAGCCGGCGCTGATCATCTTGGTGGTCAGGTCGAACGCCGACTTGACGTCCGGGTTGCTGCCGACGACCAACTGGTTGTTCTTGTCGAAGTAGGTGTGTCCGCTGCCGGCGCCGGCGGTCTGCATGAGCACCACGTTGTAGAAGTTCGTCGCGGAGTCGACGAACTTGTGCTTCTTGTCGGCGGCGACGAACTTCTGTCCCGTGGCGATGAAGTCGTCCCAGGTCGGCCAGAGCGCACCGACCTGCTCGCGGTCGGCCGGCAGGTTGGCGGCCTTGAACAGGTCGCTGCGGTAGCAGATCGCCATCGAGCCGATGTCGGTGCCGAGGCCCAGGACCTTGCCGTCGGGCGTCAGCCCCTGCTCCCACTTCCAGGGCAGGAAGTTGCTCTTGAGGTCGTTGGCGCCGTGGTCGGCCAGGTTCACGAACTTGTCGGCCTGGGCGTAGAACTGGACGATCGTGCCCTCTTCGAGGGCGACGACGTCACCGGCGCCCGCGCCTGCGGTGATCTGCTGCGTCAACCGGGTGTTGTAGTCACCCAGGCCCAGGCCCTTGCCCCGCTCCTGGATCTTGACGTTCGGGTGCTCCGACTCGTACTGCTTGTAGAGCTCCTCGTACCCGAAGCCCTGGTCGCCGAAGACGTCGACGACCAGGGTGATCGGCCCGTCGCCCGATTCCGAGTCGTTGCCGCAGGCCGTGCCGGTCGCGAGCACGGCGACCGACGCAAGCGCGATCGCCGCGAAGCGGCGGCGTGAGGTGACGCTCATCCTGACCCCTCTTTCAGTGGTGAGGCGGGTTTTAGGTGTGGTGGGGAGTGCCGTTCGCGCTCCCGTCGCACCGCGGATAACCGTTGGCGCGACGCCCGTGGAGTGATCCGCGACACGTCCGTGGGAACGCTCCCATGAGACTGCCGGGGCATGACATGGGTGTCAATAGACCGATGGGAGCGTTCCCAGATCGTTACCGCCGATCCCCCGGGCGGCGTCCGTGTGCGTCGGGAAGAGTCAGCAGAAGCGGCGCAGCAGCGTGCTCACCCGGCCTGGGTCGAAGGCGTCGGGATCGAACCCGGGGCCGACCCAGGCGGTCAGCACGGCGTGCTCCGGATGGGTGGGATCGGCGAGCGCGGCGCGCAGCGCCGCGTACCCCGGCGGCCCGCCGACGCCCTCCGGCGGCCCGGCCCGCTCCCCGTCCGGGCAGACCGGGTACCGCCGGGCGGGATCGGCGGGGAGCACGTCCTCCACCAGCAGCTCGTGCTCCCACCAGTCCTCGAAGTCGTAGACGTACCGCACCCCCGTGCCCCGGCCCGCCACCACGTTCGTACATCTACCACGCGCGGGCCCCGTGCCCCACCGTCCGGCGGGCGGACCCGGTACGGCCCCACCGGCAGTCCGACCGTCTCCGGGCCGCGTCCGGCCGGCGGGCACTAGGCTGCCGACATGATCTGCCGAGCGTGCCGGGAGCGGCGGCACGACGACTGCCCCGGCCGGACGTGGTGCGACTGCCAGCACCGCACCCCCGAGCCGACCCCGCCGGTCACCGGCCCGGCTGGCGAATGAGCGCCGGCACGACGATCCGCCGGATCTGGCCGCCACCCCCGTCCGGCCCACTCGACGACGCGGAGCTGACCCGCCTCTACGGTCGGGCGGACCACCCCCACCTGAGGGTGAACTTCGTGACCAGCCCCGACGGCGCGGTGAGCCTCGACGGCTACTCCGCCGGCCTCTCCGGCGTACCGGACAAGCGGGTCTTCGGACTGCTGAGGATGCTCTGCGACGGGCTGGTGGTGGCCGCCGGCACCCTGCGGCACGAGGGCTACCGGGCGGTGCGGCTGGGCGGGCCGCGCCGGGACTGGCGGCGGGCGCACGGCCTGGCCGAGTACCCGACCCTGGTCGTGGTCTCCCGCTCGCTGGCGCTCGACCCCGCGCAGGCCGCGCTCGCCGACGCCCCGGTACGACCCGTCGTGCTGACCACCGAGGCCGCCACGCCCCCGGCCGGGCTCACCGACGTGGTCGACCTCGTCCGTTCCGGCGGTGACGCGGTCGACCTCGCCGCCGGCCTGGCCGAGCTGCGCCACCGGGGGCTGGGCGAGCTGCTCTGCGAGGGCGGGCCGCAGCTGTTCGGCGCGCTCACCGCCGCCGACCTGGTCGACGAGCTCTGCCTGACCGTCTCGCCGCTACTCGCCGGGGCCGGCCCGGGACGGATCACCACCGGCGACCCCAGCGCACCCCGGCCGCTCGAACTGCGCCACGTGCTGGCCGCCGACGACGGGGTGCTGATGCTGCGCTACGTCCGCGCGGGAGGGTCAGCCCCCGACCCGGCCGGGTAGGCCGGCAGACCGGTGGCGTCACCCGTCGCGCATCGACGCGCCCAGCCGTACCCCGGCCCGGATCGTGGATCCCGCCGTCTGTGGTGCCCAACCCCGGCCACCGCCGGCCCGATCGGCTCTACGCTGGGCAGATGGGCTCCACTCAGGCCATCGACGACACCGGCACGGCGCCGGCACGGCCGCCCCTGCTCGCCGGCGGCCTCCTCGTCGTCGGCGGCGGCGTGGACGTGCTGTCGGCCTGGGCGCACACGATCAGCGATCCGTTCGTCACGATGAGCGAGGAGGGTATGCGCCACGTCGACATCACCGGCTGGGCGTGGCTGAACGTCGGGGTCGGCGCGGCGGTCACCCTGGCCGGGCTGCTGGTGCTCACCGGACGCCGGGGTACGGTGCCGGCCGCCGTCGGCTGCGCCGCGCTGGCGATCCTCGTCGGCCTGCTGCTGTTTCCGTACGCCCCGATCCGGACCCTGCTCGTGGTGGGGCTCGACGGCGCGGCCGTCCGGCTGCTGCTGCGCCACCGGTGGGGACTCAGCGTGACTCGCAGATCCGCCCGGTCCGCGCCGGATCCCCCTCCCGCGTCGCCGCCCAGATCGGGTTGAGCGACGCCGCCAGCGAGGGCGCCTGCCAGGCCGCGCCCAGCCTCTGGAGCAGCTCGTACTCCTGCCGGGGGTGGCGCACCGGCACGCCGGCCAGGAAGTCGGTCACCTGGTCGCCGACAACCCGTCCGCCCACCAGCCCGCCGTGGAACGCCGGTTGCTGGTACACCGGGATGCGGCTGTACTCCCCGGGCGGGGCCTCGGCGGCGCTGACGGTGGGCAGGAAGGCGATCATCCGCACGCCGCCGACCGGACAGAGGGTGCGGTTGCGGTAGAAGGGGGCCTCGGCCAGCAGCGAGCGCACGAACGGCGAGTCGGGGGTGTCCCTGTGCTCCTGGGCCAGGTTCGTCAGCCAGAACATCGCGCGCAACTGCCAGCCCGTCGCCACGCCCCAGCCCTCGTGACCCGGCGGTGGATAGTAGGTCCGGCCGGGCTGCACCAGCGGGTCGAACAACACCACGGCCGTCACCGGCCCGGAGGGCAGCCGCTCCAGGTAGGTGCGGGCCACCATGGCGCCCTCACTCTCCCCGACCAACGCGATCGGCCGGCGGGTGCGCTCGTGCAGCTCCTCGACCTGGGCCGCGAGCAGGGCGCTGCTGGAGTCCAGCGACTGGTGGGTGGCGTCCGGCTCGTACGGCAGGGGCCGCCCCTGGGCGTCCAGCCCTCGGTAGGAGAAACGCTCCACCCTGGGGTCGGCGGCCGGGCTGCCGTCCCAACTGGAGTGGTGCCCGCCCAGCACGATCACCGCGTGCGGCACCTGCGCGGGTAGCCGCTGGGACAGGATGGGTGGCCGCCACTGCGTCTGCTCACCGCCGGTGGCGGCGGCGACCAGCGGCGGAACCCACACCGCGCCGGCCATGGCGAGCACGATCGCGACGGGCGCGACCGGCACCCGGGCCCACCGGACCCGGGCGGGCAGCACCGCCGCGGCCACCGTCCGCCGCCAGAGCAGGCCGTTCACCACCCCGGCCAGGGCCGCCATGGGCAGCGTCCAGCCGTCCGGCGCCCAGGACATCAACGCGCCGGCCAGGGTCAGCACCGCGAAGTTGAGCCAGGCCCAGCCGACCAGCTCGATCGTGGGCAGCCCGCGCCACCAGTCCCGCACCACGCCGGCCCGGACCAGGAACGGGGCGAGCAGCAGCAGCGGCCCCAGCGACGCGAACAGGTACCAGCTCAGCGACACCACGGAGAAGGCCACCGAGAGCGCGGCCCATGGCGAGATCACCACCGCGGCCAGCAGCGCGACCTCCAGGTTGCGCCGGATCAGCCAGCCCCGAGCCGGCCGGGGCACCCCGGCCGGCCAGGCCAGCACCGTCAGCGCCACCGAGATCAGCCCTCGGACCAGGGTCACGCCCAGCAGTCCGAGCAGGAAACTGACCCACGAGTCGTGGTAGACCAGCAGCCAGCGCAGGTCGTGGTACGAGTCGTACGGCCAGATGGCGGTGACCTGCGGCGACAGGCCGCGGGCGGCGCGCAGGCCGCTGGCGAGCAGCACCGCCTCCTCCAGCAGCGGGGGCAGCGCAGCGAGCAGCAGCAGCGCGACCAGCCGACCCCTGGACCCCATGGCTCCACCCCGCTCCCCGATCCTCGTCAGGATCTCGCGGAAGGCCGCCGCCCGGGGCGGAAACGGCAACCCTGCGTCACCTTCCGGCGACAACCCGCGAGACGGCCGGGCGAGGTGGGTGGCGTCCGACGCGTCGCGTGGCAACCTGTCGTACACCTCGGGCAGGATGCAGGGCGTGCGCCCTGACCGAGACGAGCAGTTGACCGGAGCCCGCCGATGACCGACGACCCGCTCGACGGCCCGGGCGACGCGGTCGGCCGGGTGCTCGGCACCGCCGACGCCACCCCGTTGACGTTCTGGACCGCCGTCTCGCCCGACAGCTACCTCCAGCTCGACGACGTGGTGGTCACCCGCCGCGAGGTGCCCAACCGCGAGCCGGTGACCATCGCCGGGGTGGTCACCCAGGTCCGGGCCCGGCACGAGGGAGCCCAGTTCGACTCGGACGTCTTCGCGATCGCCGACGGCACCCTTCCCGCCCAGGTGCAGGAGGCGGCCGAGATCACCACCACCCGGGTCGATCCGGAGGTCTACGTGCCGCCCGCGCCGGGCGCGGCGGTGTACCGGGCCGAGGGCGACGCCCGCGCGCGGGCGCTGCACTTCGACCGGATGGAGCGGCGGATCCCGATGGGTATGGGCCGCGACGGCGTCCCGGTCTACCTCAACGCCGACTTCCTCGACGGCACCCGGGGCGCGCACGTCTCGATCTCCGGTATCTCCGGCGTCGCCACCAAGACCAGCTTCGCCACCTTCCTGCTCTACTCGGTCTTCCGGTCCGGGGTGCTCGGCGGCGACGCGGTCAACGCCAAGGCGCTGATCTTCAACGTCAAGGGCGAGGATCTGCTCTTCCTCGACCATCCCAACGCCCGGCTCGACGACGCCACCCGGGCCGGGTACGCCAAGCTCGGGCTGGACGCCGGGGCCTTCCCCGACGTGCGGGTGTACGCCCCGCCGCGGGTCGGCGACCCGGCCGGCACACCCGACGTCAGCAGCCGGCTGACCGGGGTGGACAGCTTCTACTGGACGCTGAGCGAGTTCTGCGCCGACCGGCTCCTGCCGTACGTCTTCGCCGACGCCGACGACGAACGCCAGCAGTACACGATGGTGGTGCACTCGGTCGCCGCCCACCTGGCCCGGTACGCCCAGCCCGCCGACGGCGGGGTGAGCGTCGACGGCACCCGGCTGGGGTCGTACGCCGATCTGGTCGACCACATCGTCGAGCAGCTCAACGACGACGAGACCCGCAGCGACTGGGCGGGCAGCGCGGTCGGCCTGGGCACGGTCAACGCCTTCGCCCGCCGGTTGATCGGCAGCAAGAAGGACCTGGGCCGGCTGATCCGGGGCGACCTGGCCACCCGTCGCCCGCACTCGATCAACACCGCGGAGAGCGCCCAGGTCACCGTGGTCGACCTGCACAACCTGCCGGACCGCGCGCAGCGCTTCGTGGTCGGCGTGACGCTCAAGAGCGAGTTCGAGCGCAAGGAGAAGGCCGGCACCGCCAAGCCGCTGCTCTTCGTCGTCCTCGACGAGCTCAACAAGTACGCCCCCCGCGAGGGCTCCTCCCCGATCAAGGAGGTGCTGCTCGACATCGCCGAGCGGGGCCGCTCGCTGGGGGTGATCCTGGTCGGCGCGCAGCAGACGGCGAGCGAGGTGGAACGCCGGATCGTCACCAACTCGGCGATCCGGGTGGTCGGCCGGCTCGACCCGGCCGAGGCGTCCCGGCCCGAGTACGGTTTCCTCCCGCCGGCCCAGCGCCAGCGGGCGCTGCTGGCCAAGCCGGGCACGATGTTCGTCAACCAGCCCGACATCCCGGTCCCGCTCTGCCTGGAGTTTCCCTTCCCGGCCTGGGCGACCCGGGTCTCCGAGGCGGGCCGGCCGCCGTCACAGACGCTGCGCTCGATCACCCAGTCGGCCGACCCGTTCGCGGTGGTCGGTTCCGGCGGCTCCGACGACGACATCCCGTTCTAGGGGCTGGTCACCATGAGGATCCTGCACACCTCGGACTGGCACGTCGGCAAGGTGCTCAAGGGCCAGTCCCGCGCCGAGGAGCACAAGCAGGTGCTCGCCAACGTCATCGAGATCGCGGTCGCCGAGCGGCCCGACCTGGTCATCGTCGCCGGTGACCTGTACGACACCGCCGCCCCGACGCCGGAGGCGACCCGGCTGGTCACCCGGGCGTTGACGGCGCTGCGGCGCACCGGCGCCGACGTGGTGGCGATCGGCGGCAACCACGACAACGGCGCGGCGTTGGACGCGCTGCGCCCGTGGGCCGAGGCGGCCGGCATCACCCTGCGCGGCAGCGTGCGGGAAAACCCGGCCGAGCACGTGATCGACGGCGTGACCCGCGACGGCGAGCGCTGGCAGCTCGCCGCGCTGCCCTTCCTGTCCCAGCGGTACGCGGTGCGCGCGGTCGAGATGTACGAGCTGACCGCCGCCGAGGCCACCCAGACGTACGCCGACCACCTGGGCCGGGTGCTGACCCGGCTGACCGAGGGATTCACCGAGCCAGACCGGGTGCACCTGGTCACCGCCCACCTGACCGTGGTCGGGGCGTCGACCGGCGGCGGTGAACGGGACGCGCACACCGTGCTCGGCTACGCCGTGCCGGCCTCGGTCTTCCCCGGCACCGCCCACTACGTGGCGTTGGGTCACCTGCACCGCGCCCAGCGGGTGATCGGGCCCTGCCCGGTGCGCTACAGCGGCAGCCCGATCGCGGTGGACTTCGGCGAGCAGGAGAACGTCCCCTCGGTGACGCTGGTCGAGGTCACCGCCCGCACCGCCGCGCAGGTCCGGGAGGTGCCGGTGCCGGCGGCGGTGCCGCTGCGCACGCTCCGGGGCACCCTCGCGCAGCTCGCCGAGGCGACCCCGCCGCCGGGCTGGCTGCGGGTGTACGTACGCGAGCAGCCCCGGGCCGGGTTGCGCGAGGAGGTGCAGGAGCTGCTTCCCGGCGCCCTGGAGATCCGGATCGATCCGGAGCTGCTCCCCGCGCCCGGGTCGGGCGTCCGGAGCGCCCAGCGGGCCGGCCGGTCCCCCCGCGAACTCTTCGCCGACTACCTCGACAGCCGGGGCCACGACGACGAGGGGGTGCGGGAGCTCTTCGACGAGCTCTTCGAGGAGGTGGACCGCTGATGCGACCGATGCGACTGGACATGGCGGGCTTCACCGTCTTCCGCGACGAGACCACCGTCGACTTCACCGACGCGGACTTCTTCGCCTTGGTCGGCCCGACCGGCTCGGGCAAGTCCACCGTGCTGGACGCGATCTGTTTCGCCCTCTACGGCACGGTGCCGCGCTGGGGCGGCGCCCGGGGGCTGGCCAACGCGCTCGCGCCGTCGGCCACCGAGGCGCGGGTCCGGTTGGTCTTCGAGTCCGCCGGGGACCGCTACGTGGCCACCCGGGTGGTCCGTCGGGACGGCCGGGGCAACGTCAAGACCGCCAACGCCGGGTTGCAGCTCATGCCGTCCGGTTTCGACGTCACCAAGCTCGACACCGGGCTGAGCCCGGAGGACCTGGGCGAGGTGGTGGCCGGCACCCCCGCCGAGATGGAGGACGCGGTGCTGGCGGCGGTCGGGCTGCCGTACGAGCAGTTCACCTCCTGTGTGGTGCTGCCGCAGGGGCAGTTCGCCGACTTCCTGCACGCCAAGCCGGCGACCCGGCAGCAGATCCTGGTCAACCTGCTCGGCCTCGGCGTCTACGAGGAGGTGCAGAAGCGCGCCACGGAGCGGGCCGGGCAGGCGGAGGCGAAGTTGGAGGCGGTCGACCGGATGCTCGCCGGGCTGACCGACGTGGACGACGCGACGCTGGCCGCGGCGACCGCCGAGGTGGGACGGATGCGGGAGCTGGCCGGGGCGGTCGCCGCGGCCGTGCCGCAGCGGGAACGGGCGCGGGCGGCGGCGCGGGCGGCGACGACGGCGCTGGCCGACCTGGACGCCGACCTGGCCGGGCTGGCCGGGGTACGGGCGCCGGACGGGGTGACCGAGGTGGCCCGGGCGGTGACCGAGGCGCGGGCGGCGGCCGCAGATGCCGCCGGCGCGGTCGCGCTGGCCGAGGAGCGCGAGGAGAAGCTGCGCGGCGAACTGGCCGCCCTCGGCGACGAGAGCAGCCTCCGGCTGCTGCTACGGGCGTACGCGGACCGGGAGCGGCTGACCGCCGAGGTCGAGACGGTCCGCGCCGCGGTCGGGGCGGCGCGGGCCGAGCACGACGCGGCGGTGGCCGCGCTGACCTCGGCCCGGGAGGCGGCGGCGCGGGCCGACGCCGACCTGGAGGCAGCGTTCCGCGCCCACGAGGAGGCGAAGGCGACCGACCAGGCGGTCGCGCTGCGGGCGCACCTCACCGACGGGGCGAGGTGCCCGGTCTGCGAGCAGACCGTGGCCCGGGTGCCGCCGGTGCCGGCGGGCTCGGCGGTGGCCGCGGCGACCGCCGCCGGCAAGGCCGCCCGGGCCGCCACGAAGGCCGCCCAGGCGCAGGTCGCGGAGCGGGACGCGGCGGCCCGGGAACTCGAACGGGTGCTGGTGCACGCCCGGGCCCGGCAGGACCAGCTCACGACCCGGCTGTCCGAGCTGGACGGCCAGCTCGCCGGGGCCGCCACGCCGGCCGCGTTGCGCGCGGCACTGGACGAGCACGCCCGGCTGCGCCGGGCCCTGGACGAGGCCGCGACGGCGGTCCGCGCCGGGCGCGACGCCGCCCGCCGGGCCCGGGGCGCGCTGGACGCGGCCGACGAGCGGCTGCGCGCCGCCTGGCGGGGCTTCGACGCCACCCGGGACGGGCTGGCCCGGTTCGGTCCGCCGGCCACCGACCGGGACGACGTGGCCGGGGCCTGGACCACCCTGGTCGGGTGGGCCGCCGAGCAGGCACGGCGGCGGGAGGCCGAGCGGCCCGGGCTGGCCGACGCGGTGGCCCACGCGGAGGCGGACGCGGCGGCGGCCGAGGGCCGGATCGTGGCCCTGCTCGCCGACGCCGGGCTGCCCGGCGACGACGACCCGGTCCGGGCCGTCGCGGTGGCGGCGGAACGCGCCGAGGCGGAGCGGCGGCGGCTGGAGGAACGCCGCGAGCAGGCCGCCGAGCTACGCGGGCAGCGGGCCGAACACGAGCGGCGGGCGCGTACCGCCCGGGCCCTCTCCGGGCACCTGCGAGCCAACAACTTCGAGCGGTGGCTGCTCGCCGAGGCCCTCGACCTGCTGGTGGACGGGGCCTCGCGGATCCTGCGTGACCTGTCCCAGGGCCAGTACGACCTGGTCCACGACAAGGGCGAGTTCTTCGTGGTCGACCACCACGACGCGGGGCTGCGTCGGGGGGTGCGCACCCTCTCCGGAGGTGAGACGTTCCAGGCGTCGCTGGCCCTGGCGCTGGCCCTGTCGGAGCAGCTCGCCGGCATGTCGACCACCGCGGCGAGCCTGGAGTCGATCGTGCTGGACGAGGGCTTCGGCACGCTGGACGCGGCCACCCTGGACACCGTCGCGGCGACCCTGGAGGGCTTGGCCGCGCGGGGTGACCGGATGGTCGGCGTGGTCACCCACGTGCCGGCGCTGGCCGAGCGGATCCCGGTGCGCTTCGAGGTCCGCAAGGACGCGCGCACCGCCCGGGTCGAACGGACCGGCCTGTGAGCACGGGCGACGCGGCGGGCCGGAGCCGTACGTCGGGGCGGGCAGTGGCGTGACCGGGCCCCGGCTGTTCGTCGACGCGTGGGATCCGTCGTACGGCGCCTCCTTCGAGGCGGCGCCGGGCGGGCCGGCCACGCCGAGCAGCGCCCAGGTCGACCCGGACGTCGAGCTGCCGGCGGTGGACTGGCGGGCGATCGGCACCCGTCCGGGGCTGCGCGCGCCGGACGTGGTGCTGCTGGTCGACGGGGTGCGCCGGATCGACGCCAGCGTCTGGACGGCCGAGGAGGACGGCGCGTCGTACCCGGGTGTCGCGGCCTCGTACGCCGCCGGGGTGGTTCGTTGCGACCTGGAACGCGGGGCGGCGGAACTGGCCGGGGCGAGGGTCGGCCGGGGCCTGTTCACCGCCAGCCCGTCGGCCGGGGAGGTGGTCTGCGGGCGGGTGCGCTACCCGGTGCACCGGGTGGGCGGCGCGGGCGAGCTGAGCAAGCTGCCCGCCGCCGTGCAGGCGCCGCTGACCGCGCTGGAGGTGGAGGTCTCCGACGCCGCCCGCGTCGACGGCGACCTGTTGGTGGTGGACGGTCCGCTGCGGGCCCGCCGCCAGTTGCCGCGCACCCTCGGGTACATCAAGACCCAGCACAGCCAGTACCTCGACGCCCGGCTGACCTCGGTGGTGACCGGGCTGCGCCCGGGCGAGCGGTCGCCGGTGTTCCGGCTGGGCACCGCCTGGGGCGGCTGGTCCTGGTACCTCCGTCTCCCGGTGTCGCTGGGGGCGCCGTGGGCCGGCATCGTCCGGATGGAGTGCTCGGCCGAGCTGCCGCCCGAGGAGGCGGTCGCGCTGGCCGACCTGTCGCTGGTCACCCTGCCCCGGTTCGCCTCCTCGCCGTACAAGGACCCCCGGGCCCCGCAGAACCTGGTGCCGATCGCGGGCCTGGAGCGGCGGCTCCGCGCGCTGCTCGGTGACGCCCGGCTGCTGCACCGGGCGTTGACCATGGCCACCCGCGCCCCCGGGCCGCGCCGCTGATGGGCCGCCGTCGAGGCGACGACCGGGTCGTCGCGCCGGTCGACACCGGCCGGGCCGAGCTGGTGCCGGACGGCGACCGCCCCCGCTCCTGGACGCTGCTGCTGGACGGCGCCCCGCAGTCGCACGTGGACCTCGCCGACCCGACCCACCTGGAGTTCGAGTACGTGCGCCGGCTCGGCGCGGCGCTGGACCTGCTCGCCCCGCCCGGCACGCCGCTGCGGGTGCTGCACCTGGGCGGCGGCGCGTTGACGCTGCCCCGGTACGTGCAGGCCACCCGCCCCGGTTCGACGCAGCGGGTGTCCGAGGTGGACGGCGCGCTGGTCGAGCTGGTCCGCCGGATGCTGCCCTGGCCTGCCGACCCCCGGCTGAAGGTGCGGGTCGCCGACGCCCGCGCCACCCTCACCGCCACCCGGGACGGCGCGTACGACGTGGTGGTCGCCGACGTGTTCGCCGGTGCCCGCACCCCCGCCCACCTGACCAGCGTCGAGTACGCCGCCGAGGTGGCCCGGGTGCTGACCCCGTCGGGCTGGTACCTGGCGAACATCGCCGACGGGCCACCGCTGCGGCACGCCCGCGCCCAGGTCGCCACGGTCCGCGCGGTGCTGCCGCAGGCCTGTGTGGTGGGTGACGCGGCGGTGCTGCGCGGGCGGCGCTACGGCAACCTGGTGCTGGTGGCCGGCCGGATGCCGCCGCCGGTGCCGGAGCTGACCCGGCGGGCCGCCGGGGACTGGTTCCCCGGACGGGTGCTGTCCGGCACGGAGCTGGACCGGTTCGCCGGTGGGGCCGCGGTCGTCCGTGACGCCACCGCCACCGACTCCACGCCGCCCCCACCCGGAATTTTTTCGGTGCCCCGTTGATCCGCCGGCTCCTGCGGCCCGTATCTTGGGTCGGCCCTCCCCGTGGGCCCGCTGATGTCATAGGACAGCAGGAGGTCTGCATGAGTGCGGTCGCGGTCGGTCTGCACGGCGAGATGGCCAGGCCTGGGTGGATGTTCGCCCAGGCCCAACCCCAGTCCCGTGCCTCGCGGTCGACCCGGGGGGTGGACGCGGGCCCCACCGGTCGCCAGCACGGGCCGGTGACGCCGCGACCGGCACCCGGACGCCACCAGGCGATGTCCCCCGAAGCCAGTCACTCGGACCAGCTCATCCGGCTGCTGTACGCCGAACACGCCGGGCCGCTGCTGATGTTCGTCATGCGGCTGACCGGCGGTGACCGGCAACGCGCCGAGGACATCGTGCAGGAGACCCTGTTGCGTGCCTGGCGCAACGCGCACCGGCTGGGCGCCCAGGGCCAGGGTTCGCTGCGCCCGTGGCTGGTGACGGTGGCCCGGCGGATCGCGATCGACGAGCACCGCAGTGAGCAGGCCCGGCCGGCCGAGACGTACGACCGGGACCTCACCGCGTTCGCCGAGGCGGACAGCACCGACCGGGTGCTGCGGACGATGACGGTGGCCGACGCGCTGCGTACGCTGAGCCAGTCGCACCGGGAGATCCTGGTGGCGACGTACTTCCGGGGCCGGACGGTGCCGGAGGCCGCGGAGGAGTTGGGCCTGCCCCTCGGCACCGCCAAGTCACGGGTCTACTACGCGCTGCGCGCGCTGCGCACGGCCCTGCAGGAGAGGGGGGTGACGGAATGAGCCGGGCTGACCACATGGACGTCGCCGCGTACGCGCTCGGCGTGCTGGACCCGCAGGACACCGAACGGTTCGAGGAACACCTGGCGACCTGCTGGGCCTGCGCCGCCGAACTGGAGACCATGGTGCCCGTGGTGGGCCTGCTCTCCGACATCGACGGCGAGACGATGATGGCGATGGAGCACACCGCGACGGATCCGGCGCTGCTGGACCGTACGCTGGTCGCGGTGCGCACCCACCGGCGGCGCGCACGGTTGCGTCAGGTGCTGTCGATGGCCGCCGCGGTGGTGGCGGTGGGCGCGCTCAGCGGCGTCGGCGTGAGTGTTCTCGACGGCGACAAGGGCAAAGAGGTGGTCGCCGGCCCGTCGCAGTCCGCGCCCTCGGTGCCCGGGCCGCAGAGCCCGCAGCCGACCCGCTCCGCCCCCGGTCCGGGGGTGGGTGGGCCCAACGACATTCCGGGTGAGCAGTACGACGCGGTCGACAGCGGCACCGGTGTGCGGGCCACGATGTGGCTGGCCAACAAGGAGTACGGCACCTGGATCGGGTTCAACCTGACCAAGCTGCCCGGTCCGCGTACCTGCCGGCTGGTGGTGATCCGCAAGAACGACACCACCGAGGTGGTCTCCACCTGGGCGGTGCCGGGCACCGGGTACGGCACGAACACCAACCCGCAGGACCTCCAGTTGGAGGCGTCCACCGCGGCGTCGAAGAACGACATCGCGAAGTTGCAGGTGCAGTCGGTGGACGCGAACGGGGTGGCGAGCCCGCTGGTGACCGTCGTTCCCTGACGTTCCCGCTCGCCGAAACGGCGTCGGCCCGCCCGGGTCGACGCCGTTTCGGCGTTTCCGCCGCTCAGGGCGGTGGTTGTGGCGGTACACGCACGGACGCCCGGATTGGTTCAACGAGTTTTTGTGAAATGGACCACGGTCATTCGTTCAACCTTGACACCAGACCCTCCGTACTACTCGGTGAACTGCCAAGAATGAGGAGGGCACGTGGCACAGATGAAGCGATCCGTCATCGTCGCGAGCGCGATGGTCGCACTTACGGCCTGCGCTCCGGCGGGCTACGACGGGGCGAACACCAGCGCCGCCGAGCCGGTCGCCGTCGCCGCGGCCGAGCCCACCGCGGCGGTCGAGCCGGCGGCCTCCGCCGTGCCTGAGGCGTCCGGCGCCCCGGGGGTGTCCGCCTCGCCCGGCGCGCCCGGTGAACAACCTCCGCTCCCCGCCGACGTGCAGTTGACCGACGCGCTGGTCGGCAAGAGCGTGGCCCGGATGGGCAAGGTCGTCACCGACCAGGAGGGCTTCATCCTCTACCGGTTCGACAAGGACTCCGACAACCCGCCGTCGTCGAACTGCGTCGACAAGTGCGCCGCGGTGTGGCCGCCCGCGCTGACCGACGGCAACCCGCAGCTGGAGGGCGTCTCCGACGACAAGGTCGGCACCGTAACCCGCCAGGACGGCACCCGCCAGATCACCATCGGCGGCTGGCCGGTCTACAAGTACATCGGTGACAAGAAGCCCGGCCAGTGGAAGGGCCAGGGCGTCGGTGGCACCTGGTTCGTGATCCAGCCGAACGGCAAGAAGAACCTCGAGTGCATGCCGAAGGGCACCCCGAAGGCGGTCGAGCCGCCGGCCGGCAGCTACTGACCGACCGCCGACCGAGACGCGGTGGCCGGCCGCAGCCGGGGAGGGCGCGGCCGGCCACCGTCACGGATCCGGACGCCGGCGTACCGGCAGCGTCGAGCGTCCCGGCCGTGGCGCCGGCCCACTTCGGGCCGGCGCCACGGATCCTCTCCGCCGGACCCCTCCCCCACGGTTCCCCGGGCGGCGAACGAGGGCGACGCGCGCGTCGATGCCAGCAGGCGCGCCGTCAGGTCCCCCCAACCCCGCGCCCACGGCCGCCACGCGGCCGGTCCGCCCCCGGGATGGAGACACCGCCGACGCGCAGGGCGTCGGCGGTGTCGTCCGTCACGGCACCCCGCCGTGGCAGAGTGTGCGGGTGACCTGGACCGAGCCCACCGCGCGCCGGTCGCTGCGCCCACCGGCGGATCACCGGCTCGCGGCCACCGTCCGGGCGCTCACCTTCAGCCCGTACGACCCCTGCGCGCGGCTCGTCGGGGGCGTCTTCTGGTACGCCACCCGGACTCCTGCCGGCCCGGCCACCCTGGCGCTGCGCGCGGACGGGGACCAGTTGCTCGCCGAGGCGTACGGCCCGGGTGCCGACTGGATCGTCGACCGGGCCGACGCGATCGCCGGGCTCCGCGACGACCTCACCGGGTTCGCCGAGCTGGCCGCCGCCCATCCCCTGGTGGCCCGGCTCGCCGACCGGCACCGGGGGCTGCGGATGCCGGCCACCGGGCAGCTCTTCCCCCGGGTGCTGCGGGCGGTCCTGGAGCAGAAGGTGACCGGCAAGGAGGCGTACCGGGCGTACGCGGCGACGGTTCGGCACTTCGGCGAACCGGCGCCCGGGCCGATGCGGCTGCTGCTGCCACCCACGCCGGAGGCGGTCGCCGCCGCGCCGTACTGGGTCTTCCACCCGTTCGGGGTGGAGCAGCGCCGCGCCGACACGCTGCGCCGCGCGGCCGCCCTCGCCGATCGACTGGAACGCTGCGCGGACAGCGCCGAGGCGACCCGCCGGTTGACCGCGGTCCCGGGCATCGGTCCGTGGACCGCCGCCGAGGTGGTCCGGGTGACGTACGGCGACCCGGACGCGGTCAGCGTCGGCGACTACCACGTGCCGAACACGGTCGCCTGGGCGCTGGCCGGCGAGGCGCGGGGCGACGACGCCCGGATGCTGGCCCTGCTGGAGCCGTTCCGGGGGCACCGGGGCCGGGTCTGCCTGCTGCTGGCCGCGGCCGGGATCCAGGCGCCGAGGTTCGGGCCGAGGATGCCGATCCGCTCCTTCGCCCGCTTCTGACCCGGCTCGCGGCGGTCAGCGGCGGGCGCAGAGCCGGCGCAGGGTGCGGGCGAGCCAGTGGGCGTACCCGTGTTGGACGGCCCGGCCGAGGGGTCCGGCGGCGCGCATGAACCAGACCGCCGGCCGGCTGAACGCGGCCACCTCGAACCAGACCGCGCCGTTGTCGTCCCGGGTGACCAGGAAGGCCTCTTCGCCGTGTTCGGGATGGCCGGGCAGGGTGCCGTAGCCGAAGCCGGCCCGGCGCTCGCCGGACTCGACCCAGACCACCTCGCACGGCCCCCAGATCCGCAGCGGCCCCACCCCGAGCCCGGGGGTGACCCGGACCCCTGGCGCGGCGCGGGGCGCGTCGGTGCGCATCCGCACCCCGGCGGTCCGGTGCAGCCGCCAGGTCAGCACCGCCTCGGCGGCGGTGGTGAAGCAGCCGTCGGGCAGCCGGTACCGGTGCCGCAGGTGGTGCCACCCCGCCGGCAGCGTGGCTGCCCGGGTCGCGCCCACCTGCGGGTACGTCAGCTCGGACACCCGTCCAGCCTAGGCCCTGGCTCACTGGTGCGCTTGAGCGCACACGTGACTCAGAACCGGTGCCGGGCAGGGACGCGTACGCGGCGGGTCGCGCCGGTCCGCGGACACCAGGCGCGCGCCTTCCGCCACGGGCCACCGTCGCCACGAGCCAGGCACGTCACGCGGTAACCACGGTCGAGGGCCTGCCGGGAGACGTCACGCCCCAGCCAGGCCGTACCGCCGAGGACCAGGATCTCCATACGCTCCGCACGGCCCGAGCACGCCGAGAGGCGCGTGGGGGCGGGGGTTCAGCCGGCCTCGCGTAGGTCGGCCAGGTCGATCGTGGTGAACCGGCGCAGCAGGTCCGCCAGCTCGGCGACGGTGCCCACCTCGCCGAGGACGTTCTTGCCGCCGCCGAAGCGGGCCGGGTAGCGGTGCACCAGACGGTAGCGGTGCCGGCCACGGACCAGCTCGACGGTCACCTCGAACCGCCCGCAGCAGCCGCACCTCCACACCACCCGGCGACGGTAGCTCTGAGCTGCGGAAACGTGATCCGCGCGGCGGTGACGGGCGGGCACGGACGAGGACACGCCGGGCGAGCGCCGGAGGTGATCCGCCTCACCACTGTCGGTGCGGTCTGGTTGACTGGTCGCCGTGGACCTGCCGATCAATCCGCCGGTCGAGCCGATGTTGGCCAAGAGCGTGGCCCGGCTGCCCACCGACCCGGGGCTGACGTACGAGCCGAAGTGGGACGGCTTCCGGTGCATCGTGTTCCGCGACGGCGACGAGGTCGAGCTGGCCAGCCGGGGCGGCAAGTCGATGACCCGTTACTTCCCGGAGGTGGTCGAGCAGGCCCGCCGGCAGCTGCCCGCGCGGTGCGCCGTCGACGGCGAGCTGATCGTGATCCGCCGGGACGGGCCGGGCGGCCAGCCCCGGCTCGACTTCGAGCTGCTCGCCCAGCGCGTCCACCCGGCCGCCTCCCGGGTCAAGTTGCTCGCCGAGACGACCCCGGCCGACTTCGTCGCCTTCGACCTGCTGGCGATCGACGACGAGCTGCTCACCGGCGAGCCCTATCCGGTACGCCGGGCCCGGTTGGAGCAGGCCCTCGCGCGGGTCCACCCGCCGGTGCACGTCACCCAGGTGACCACCGACGCGGAGACGGCCCGCCGGTGGTTCGAGGTGTTCGAGGGCGCCGGGCTGGACGGGTTGATCGTCAAGCCGGCCGACCTGCCGTACGAGCCCGGCAAGCGGTTGATGAGCAAGGTCAAGCACGCCCGCACCGCCGACGTGGTGGTGGCCGGTTTCCGCTGGCACAAGTCGGGGCCGGTGGTCGGCTCGCTGCTGCTCGGCCTCTACGACGACGCCGGGGTGCTGCACCACGTCGGGGTGAGCGCCTCGTTCACCATGGCCCGCCGGAAGGAGCTGCTGACGGAGCTGGCCCCCTACCGGGACGCGGGGGACGACCACCCGTGGGTGCACGGTGACCACGAGCGTGGCCAGCGGATCCCGGGCGGGGTGAGCCGGTGGACCGGCACGAAGAACCTGGAGTGGGAGCCGCTGCGCCCGGAGCTGGTGGTCGAGGTGGCCTACGACGCGATGGAGGGCGACCGGTTCCGGCACACCGCCCGGTTCGTCCGCTGGCGCCCCGACCGTGACCCGCGCTCGTGCCGGTACGACCAGCTCGACCGGCCGGTCCGCTTCGACGTCGACCAGGTGCTGCGGGGTGACCCGGCGGCCACCGTCGCACCGGCGGTAACCGGGCCGGCGTAGCCTGGCCGGAAAACGATCATGGAGGCTCGCTGGTGACCCGCACTTCCCACCGGCTCCGTCGGGTCCGGCCCACCCTGGCCGGGCTCGTCGCGGGCGCGCTGCTCGCCGCCGGCTGCACGCTGCCGGCGTTCGTCCCCGGCGCGAAGGACCGGGCGGCGGCACCGGGCGCCGCGCCGACCTGGCGGGACTGCCCGGAGGTGGCGCGGGAGCTGGTCGGTCGCGGCGCGCGCGACATGCGGTACGAGTGCGCGCGGATCACCGTCCCCCGCAACTGGGGGGCCGGCTCCGGCGCGACCGCCGGGCCGGGCAGCGGGGAGACCTTCGAGATCGCGTTGCTGCGGGCCCGTTCGACCCGCCAGCGGGACCGGATCGGTTCCCTGGTGGTCAACCCGGGCGGGCCGGGCGGCTCCGGGGTGGACACCGCGGTCTACCTCTCCTTCGGGCCGGCCTTCGGCGGGCTGCCCGCCTCGATCACCGAGCGGTTCGACATCGTCGGTTTCGACCCGCGCGGGGTGGCCCGCTCCAGCCCGGTCAAGTGCATCTCCGACACCGATCTGGACACCAGCTTCGGTTTCGACCCGGATCCGGCGAGCCAGGAGTCCTTCGACGCCTACCGGTCCTTGCAGCAGCGGATCGGGCGCGGCTGCGGCGACAGGTACGGCGACCAGCTCCCGCTCTACGGCACGGCGCAGGCCGCCCGGGACATGGACGCCGTCCGGGCGGCGGTCGGCGACGACCGGCTCACCTATCTCGGCTACTCCTACGGCACCCTGCTCGGCGCCACCTACGCCCATCTCTACCCCCGCAACGTGCGGGCGATGGTGCTCGACGGCGCGGTGGACCCGAGACAGCAGCTGGTCGCCGGTTCGGAGAGCCAGGCCAGGGGCTTCGAGCGGGCCTTCGGCAACTTCGTCCGGTGGTGCGCGGCCAACGCCGGCCGCTGCCCGCTCGCCCCGGACGCCCGGGCGGCGGTGACCACGGCGATCGACAAGGCGAAGGTCTCCCCGGTGCGGGGCGCGGACGGCCGGGAGGCGACCTCGGGCTGGGTCTTCTACGCGGTCATCTCGTCGCTCTACACCGAGTCGGGCTGGGAGAAGCTGGCCACGGCCGTCGACGGGTTGGAGGCCGGCGACCCGACCGAGGTGTTCGCGCTCGCCGACGCGTACACGGGCCGGCGCGAGGACGGCCACTACTCCAACCTCTTCGACGCCAACCTGACCATCAACTGCGCGGACGAGGCGGAGAAGCCCAGCATCGACCAGATCCGCGCGTTGCAGTCGCGGTGGCGCCAGCAGTACCCGTTGTTCGGTCCGGCCCTGGCGGTGGGGATGCTCGGTTGCGTCGAGTGGCCGGGCCGGCCGGACCCGTACCCGACGGGCGGAGCCGACGGGGCCCCGCCGATCGTGGTGGTGGGCACCACGGGGGACCCGGCCACCCCGTACGAGCAGACCGCGCGGCTGGCCGCGATGCTCGGGGTGGGGCGGGTCCTGACCTGGGAGGGCGAGGGGCACACCGCGTACCCGCAGACCACCTGCGTCACCGACGCGGTGGACGCCTACCTGATCTCGCTGACGGCGCCCCGGGAGGGGCTGCGCTGCCCGGCCCGGTGACCCGCCGGCCCGCCGGCGGCGCCGGCGGGCCGGGTCCGCTCACCGGGTCGGCGGCGCGGTCCAGTCGGCCGGGATGCGACCGACGCGGACCCGCTGCGGGTGGTCGCCGACGGGCACGCTGGCCACCTTCTGGCCGGTGGCGAAGTTGATCGCGGTGACCCGGTCGGCGCCGGCCTCGGAGATCACGCAGTCCCGGCCGTCGGAGCTGACGGTGGCCCAGTACGGCTTGCTCGCGGTCACCAGCGGCCCCTCGCGCAGGGTGGCGCGGTCCACGATGGTGGCGTAGTCGTCCATGGTGCCGGCCACGCAGAGCTTGGCCCCGTCGGGGCTGATCGACATGCCGTGGTGCCGGGAGTCGTTCACCCAGGTGGTCCGGTCCTCGCTGGTGGCCGGGTTCTTCGGCAGTTCCCTGACCCGGGTGATCCGGTCGCCGGCCACGTCGTACTCGACGACGCCGTGGAAGAAGGAGACCTGGAAGTAGAGGGTTCGCTCGTCGGGGGTGAGGACGGCGGGGCGGACGGCGTCGGAGAGGTCGTTGCGACCCGCCGCGTCGAGGCGCTGCCGCATGTCGATCACCTTCACCACCTGGAAGGTGCGGGTGTCGGCGATGGTGATGCGCCGGTCACCCTTGGTCCAGTCGAGCCAGGGCGCGTCCAGTGCGGTGTTCACCTCGCCGATGGACATGTTCCACAGGTAGCGCCCGCCGCCGGCGAAGATGTTCTCGTGCGGCTTGTCGCCGGTGGCGAAGGAGCCGACTTGCCGGCCGGTGACGATGTCCAGCACGTGCACGGTGTTCCCGGTGGAGGCGGAGACGGCGACCCGGGTGCCGTCCGGTGACACCGCCATGTGGTCGGAGCGGAAGCCGGAGACCGGGAACCGCCAGTTGATCGTCCCGGTGGCCAGGTCGACCGAGACCACGTCGGCGAAGCTGGGTCGGGACACCACCAGGGCTTCGCCGTCGGGGGTGGTGTACATGTCGTCGACCAACTGGTCGTTGCCCTCGCCGGGGCCCTGCCGGATGCCGAGGAAGAACGCCAGCCTGATCGGGTTGAGGTAGATCTCCCGGAGCCGTTCCGCCCGGTCGGGGACCACGTTGATCCGCCCCAGCCGGGCGTAGTCGCCACGGGAGCGGATGACGTCGGCGGTGCCCTCCCAGTTGTTGCCGACGAACATCACCTCCTGCAACACGGCGCCCGGCGCGGCCAGCACCGGGGCGGAGGCGGCGGCGGTGGGCGCACCCACCACGGCGGAGGGGACGGCGGTGACGGCGAGCGCGGTGAGCGCGCCGAGGACCGCGCGGCGGCGACGCGGGGACGGCGGTGCGGGGACGGGCGGTACGGGTGCCATGGGCCCCTCCTGGAAGACCGGGTGCGACATCGACGCGGATCGGTGTTACCTTGCGGTAACAAAAAGGAGACCAACCCGCCCGACACCGCGGATAGGCGCCGGACGCCAAAACCACGGGCGGTCCCTTGTGGCCCGACGACAACCGGAGGCGGCGATGACGACGCCGGACACGGAGCACGTCACCACCTTCGGCGCCCTGCTGCGCGGCCTGGTCGCGGACCCGACGGCCATCGAGGAGGTGGTGGGCGCGGCCCGGGCGTACTCCCCCGAGGTGGCCCGGCTCCCGCCGGCGGAGGTCCGCCGCCAGGTCACCATCCTGCTCATTTGCGGACTCACCGCCCTGGAGGACCGGGTCGACCCGGGCGAGCGGGACTTCGCCGAGGCCCGCCGCCTGGGTGCCGACCGGGCCGCCCAGGGGATCTCCGTCGCCGGCTTGCTGCGCGGCGTGCAGGCCGGCCGGGACCGGGCGGTGGAACTGGTGATCCGGCACGGCCGGACCGCCGGCATCCCCGACGAGGTGCTGTTGGACGGGCTGGTCACCATCGGCCGGTACGCCGCCGCGCTGGAACGCGCCCTGGTCGACGGCCACCGCCATGCCGAACGGGACCTGGCCCGAGCCGGGCAGGAACCACGGACCCGGCTGGTGCGGCGGTTGCTGCTCGGCGGACCGGTGCCGCCGACGACGGAGGAGCTGACCCGGTTCGGGCTGCGCGCCGAGGGGTCGTACCACTGCCTGGTGGCCGACGGCGGCGACCCGGTCCGGACCCACGCGTTGGCCCGCCGGCTCGCCCGACACGGCGCTGTCGTCGGCACGGTCGAGGACCGGCTGGCCGGACTGGCCCCCCGGCTGCCGCCCGCCGATCGGCTCGATCCGGCGGTCCTGCTGGTCACCGCGCCCGCCGGCCCGCTGGATCGGATGCCGCAGATGTACGGCCTCTGCCTGGCCGCCCTGCGGGTGGCGGCCCGCCACGGGCGACGCGGGCTGCGCGACGTGACGGACCTGGCCACAGAGACCGCCCTGGCCGCCCAGCCGGCGCTGGCGGCACTGCTCGGCACCACCCTGCTGGCGGCTCTGGACCCGGCGGACGGGTTTCACCGGGAGCTGGCCTCGACCGCGCTGACCTGGCTGGACCACGGGCAGCGGCTGGACCAGGCCGCCACCGTGCTGCACGTGCACCCGAACACCGTCCGTTACCGGCTGCGCCGGCTGCGGGAACTCACCGGGTTCCCGGCGTCCTCGACCGGGGAGGGCGCCGGCGGCTGGCCGGCGCTGGAGGTCCTGCGCTGGTGGTGGGCGCTGCGTAGCTGGCGGGACCGGCGGTGACGGCGGGCCCGCCGCCGGTGGGCGCCGTCGGCTCCTCCTGCGCCATGTGGCAGGCTCCGGCAATGACCGAATTGATCTTCCGGGAGGCGGTCCGGGCGGACCTGCCGGCGATCCTCGCCCTGCTCGCCGACGACGTGCTCGGCGTCACCCGCGACACCCCCGACGTGGACGAGGCGTACGAGCGGGCGTTCGCGGACATCACCGCCGACCCACGCAACCAGCAGATCGTCGCCGAACGGGCCGGCGAACTCATCGGCTGCCTACAGCTCACCTACATTCCCGGGCTGGGCCGGCACGGCGCCGAGCGGGCCCTGATCGAGTCGGTCCGGGTCCGCTCCGACCTGCGCGGGCAGGGGCTGGGCCGGCGGCTCATGGAGTGGGCGGTCGACCAGGCCCGCCAGCGGGGCTGCGGCCTGGTGCAGCTCACCAGCGACAAGTCCCGCGCCGACGCCCACCGCTTCTACCGCGCCCTCGGCTTCGCTCCCACCCACGACGGCTTCAAACTCTCCCTGTAGCCCCTTCCCGACAGCCCCGTCGTTCAGCATCGGGTGGGCACGCTCCGGACGGACGAACCGGCCGACGTCGTGACCGACGCCGGAGGGGCGGGGTCAGTCGGGGAGGAGGTGGCCGTCGCGGAGGGTGAGGGTACGGTCGGCCAGCTCGATCAGGGCCGGATCGTGCGTGGCGACGAGCGCGGTCATGCCCCGTGCGTGCACCACCGCGCGCAGCAGGTCCATGATGGAACGCCCGGTCTCCGAGTCGAGCTGACCGGTCGGCTCGTCGGCGATCAGCAGGTCCGGCTCGTTCGCCAGCGCCCGGGCCACCGCCACGCGCTGCTGCTGCCCGCCGGAGAGCTCGTACGGCCGCTGCGCCGCGTGCCCGCCCAGCCCGACCAGTTCCAGCAACATCGCGACCCGCTCCTCCCGCCGCGCCGCCGGCACCCGGGCCAGGCGCAGCGGCACCCCGACGTTCTCCGCCGCCGACAGGATCGGCACCAGCCCGAACGTCTGGAACACGAACCCCACCGTGCCCCGTCGCAACCGCAGTAGCTCGGCCTCGCTGGCGGCGGTCACGTCGTGCCCCGCCACCCGCACCCGGCCGCTGTCCGGCCGGTCCAGCCCGCCGACGAGGTTCAGCAGGGTGGTCTTGCCGGCGCCGGAGCGGCCCCGCACCGCCACCAACTCTCCCCGAACAGCCCGGAACGACACGTCCCGCACCGCCCGCACCGCCCGCGCGCCCCGGCCGAAGGTCCGGCTCACCCCCTGCACGCAGACCACCTCGTCAACGGCCGGACCGGCCGTGATCCGCTCGCTCATGAGTCACTCCGTTCGCCGGGGCGGACCCGCACGTGGTCCGGTTCCAGGGTGAGGCGGACCCGGTCGCGCAGCGACAGGGCGTCCACGAAGGCCGCCGGCAGCTGCATGCGACCGGCCCGGTCGAGTACCGCGTACTCCTCGCTGACCAGCTCGGCGCTGCCGTCCGCGCCGATCCGCGCGGTCCGGCGTACCTCTGAGCTGGTTCGGCCGTCGCGGATCGCGACGGTCCGGCGGACCTGCGTGGCCACGGCCTGGTCGTGGGTGACCACCACGACGGTCACGCCCAGCTCGGCGTTGATGGCGCGCAGCGCCGCGAACACCTCCGCCCCGGTGGCCTCGTCCAGCTCGCCGGTTGGCTCGTCGGCGAAGAGCACCTCCGGATCGTTCGCCACCGCCACGGCGATCGCGCACCGCTGCTGCTCACCACCGCTGAGCTGGCCGGGCCGGCGGTCCGCGCAGTGCCCCACCCCGACCGTCTCCAGCAGTTCCCCGGCCCGCGTCCGCCGGGCCCGACGCCCACCGGCGCGGCCGGCCAACCGCATCGGCAGCTCGACGTTCTCCCGCGCCGTCAGGTACGGCAGCAGGTTCCGGCCGGTCTGCTGCCAGACGAAGCCGACCACCTTCCGCCGGTAGCTCAACCGCCGCCGGTGCGACAGGGTGAGCAGGTCGTAGTCGGCCACCCGGGCGATCCCGGCGGTCGGGGTGTCCAGCCCGGAGAGGATGTTCAGCAGCGTCGACTTCCCCGAGCCGGACGCCCCGACGATCGCCACCAACTCTCCCCGGTCGATGACCAGGTCCAACCCCTGGAGGGCGACCACCTCGACGCCCTCGCTCTTGAAGATGCGGACCAGGCCGTCACAGACGATGTGGCCGCGCAGGCGGTCCCGCCCACCGGCCCGCTCGGCGGCGCGCCGCGCGGCCCGCCGTTGCAGCTCGGCCAGGTCCGGCACGCCCTCGCTCTCGGCGGTCGCGGTCATCTCAGCTCTCCTCTCCGAGCCGGAGCACCTCACCGAGGCGCATCCGGCGGTTGTTCACGGCCTCGACCGCGAGGGCGAAGGCGAGGGCCAGCACCGCCAGCCCGAGCGCCCCGGCCACCAGGCCGGGCGCGAAGTGGACGGTCACCGGCACGCCGCCGGTGAACGCGGACAACCCCAGCACCGGGTTGAGCAGCACCGGCAGCAGGGCGCCGACCACCGCCCCGGTCAGCACCGACACCAGCACCAGCGGGACCAGTTCCACCAGCAGCAGGCCCCGCCACTGCCGGCGGGACAGCCCCATGGTGCGCAGCCGGGACAGCACCTGGGCGCGTCCCCGCGCCCCGGCCAGCACGGCGAAGGCCAGCGCCAGCAGGCCCAGCACGCCGCCACCCGACGCGCCGGTCACGAACCCGAAGACCAGCAGGCCGTTGACGCCGCTGCCACCGAGCCGGTCCCGCTCCGCCGTCCAGGTGGTCACCGTCGGCGGCACCGGACGCCGCCCCGCGCTCACCACACCGCTGCGCTGGTACCGGTCCTGCCCCTCCTCGGCGACCCGGGCCACCGCTGCCGGGTCGACCTGCCCGCCGGAGGCGAGCAGGAAGCCGGTCGGTGCCAGCGGATGCGGGCCGTCGGCCGGCAACGCCGGCCAGGGCAGCACCAGGAACCGGCCGGTGTCGGCCGGCACCAACGGGAAGTGCGGCACCGTAGCGGCGATCCGGAACGGCAACCGGTTGCCCTGCACGTCCACCCAGCCGGGCCGGCGACCCGCGCGGTCGGCCAGCGCCGCCTCGCCGAGGGCGGCCGCGACCTCCGGCGACGCCAGCGCCGGCAGGGAGGCCGCCGGGTCGCCGCGCAGCGCCTCCGGCACGGCCACGTCGAGCCCCGAGCGTCGCGCCACCTCCGCGAACCCCGCCGGCTCCACCAGCAGCACGTACGCCTCGCCGGCCCCGCCGGGACGACCGTCGGCGTCGGCGTACGGCCGCTGGCCCGGCTCGGCCAGCACCGAACTGACCGCCCGGACCCCGGGCAGGGCCGCCAGCGCCGCCGCCGTGTCCGGAGCGAACCGCTCCCCGGCGACCACCGCCTCGGCCGGCACCGCGCGGGTCACGGCCCGGTCCCGGCCGTGCTCGATGCCGCCGGCCACCACCGCGCAGAACGCCGCGGTGGCGATCGCCAGCACGACCACCACCAGCGGCGCGACCGCCCCGGCCCGAGCCGCCCGGGCCGTGCCGAGGAACGCCACCGCACCCCGCGCCCGTGAGGCCCACCGGCTGGCCAACCGCAACGGCCACGGGTACGCGCGCAGCGCCAGCACCGCGGCGGCGACCGCCACCAGCACCGGCACCGACACCAGCAGCGGATCCACCGCTCCGCCGAGGACCAGCCCTCGCCGGCGCAACAGGAACGCGCCGAGCCCGGCCAGCCCGACCAGGGTGACGTCGACGGTCAGCCGGCCGGCGCCACCGGCGAGCCGGGACAGGTCCCCCCGACCGCTGCCGCCGTGCCGGTCGGCCAGCACCATCGCCGGCAACGCCACCGTGGCCAGCACCGCGGCGACCACGGCCGGCCCGACGGCCGCCGCGGGCGTGCCACCCGCGGACCGCTCGGCGGGGAAGAGGCCGCCGAGCAGCCAGCCCGCCCCGGCGGCAGCCGGCACCACCAGGACCGACTCGGCCAGCCCGCGCCGCAGCAGGGTGGTGACCGAGCCGCCACGGGCGCGCAGCAGCAGGTACTCGTCGCGGCGGCGACGTACCGCCAGTCGGGCGGCCAGCACGGTCAGCCCGGCGAGCGTGGCGAGCACCCCGGCCGTGATGACGGCGAGCAGGGTACGGGCGGCGGCGAGCGCGGCGGCGTACTGCCGCAACGGAACGTCGACGCCCTGGGTGAACTCCAGCCCGGCCGGTGTCCGGCGCTCCACCTCGGCGAGACCGGCCACCAGTTCGTCGAGCCGCCCGGGGGCGAGCCGTCCCGGGTCCAGCCGGTACCGGTACGCGGCCACGACCGGCCAGCCGGCCGCCGCCCGGTCGTCGAGGCTCGCCGGGTCGGTCAGTCCGACCAGCTGGAACGGCTCACCCTCACCCACGGGTGGGGTGAGCCGCAGCGCCGAGGGAAGCGCGTCCCAGATCCCGCCCGCCGGGTCGGTCGGGCGGAACACGCCGACCACCGCCACTCCGGCGGCGGCGAACTCGTCGCCGCCGGGTGTGCGCAGGGCTGCGCGCAGCCGGCTGCCGGCACGTACGCCGAGCGCGCGGGCCACCGGCTCGGCCAGCACGACCTCCACGGTCGCCGCCCGCTCGGCCGCCTGCCCGGGCCACCGGCCCTCGACCAGGGTGGCCGCCTCGGTCAGCCCGGTGGTGGTCCGCAGGCTCAGGTCGAACAGCCCCTTGTCGCCGGTGAGTTCGGGACCGGTGAGCCGGCTGAAGGCGGTGTCGGCGGTGTACCACCGTTCGTCGAGCGCCTTCCGCACCGCGTCGGGCATCGCCGCCGCCAGCGCGTCCAGCTCACGCCGGTGCGGGTCGGTGAAACTCCCCGGCCCGTAGGACCGACCGTCGGCCGTACTCGTGTAGCGCAGGTCCCGCTGGACGCCGGGCAGGTCGGCCAGTTGCGCCCGCAGGCCCTGCCCGGCCAGCCGTTCCGCCACCCGGGGCACCCCGGTGACCAGCACCGCGGTCACCAGCGCCAGCACCGCCAGGAGCAGGAAGTGGCCGCCGTGGGCGCGGACCCGCCGCGCCACCGCCAGCACGCTCATCGTTCTCCCCCGATCCGGAGCTGAACCGCCGCGACCCGTTGCCGCAGGCCGGTGGTGAGCACCGCGCTGCACGCGAGGGCGGCCATCAGCAGCCCCACCGCGGTGAGCCCGATCGGCGTCCACGGCACGGTGAAGGCGGCCTCCGGCACGGGCCGCCCGGCGGCCGGCGTGAGGATCACCAGCGGTGCCATGGTGGCGCCGACGCCGGCCCCGACGAGCAGGCCGACCGCGACGCCGATCCCGGCCAGGAAGGTCTGTTCGGCGAGCAACGCACGGGCCAGCAGCGGCGGCCCGGCCCCCAGGGTGTGCAGCACGGCCAGTTCACCGATGCGGCGGCGGCCGGTGGCCCAGACGTCCACCGCGAGGCCGACCAGGGCGAGCAGCACCGACCCGAGGGCGGCGGCGAGCAGTCCGGTTCGCGCCCCCCGCCAGTACGGGTCCCGGGCCGCCGCCTCGGCGGTGGCCCGCCGGTCCAGCACGGTCACGTCGGGCAGGGCGCCCACCGCGGTCGCGGCGGCCGGGTGCCGGTCCGGGTCGGTCCGCAGCCACCACTCCGCCACGGGCCGGACGGTGCCCCGTTGCCGCACCAGCCACTCCACGGCGGTGGGCAGGTCGATCAGCATCGCTCCCCCGGTGTCGCTGGCGCCCGGCACCCCGCGCAGTTCCCCGACCACCCGCACGGGCAGGGACGCGCCGGACAGGGAGAGCGGCACCACGTCCCCGACGCGGGCGTCGAGCGCGGCCAGCACCGCCGGGGTGACCAGTGCCGGCACCGCGTCGATCCGGCCGGCCGGGACGACCGCGAAGCGGACGGTGGGCTGACTGGCGAACCGCCCGCCCTCGACGATCGCCACCGGTTCGTCGATGTCGACACCGCCGGCCGTGACGCCCCGCGTCGCGGCCGGTTCGTCCCGCCGGGTGTCCACCAGGGACCACCCACCGGTCAACGCCACCGGGTGGGCGGCACCGGCCGCGTCCTCGACACGCAGGTCGTCCACCTGGAGCCGGTATCCGCGGGCCGCCGCGTCTCCGGCGTCGAGTTCGAAGCCGGCCAGCCGCAACGGCGACCCGGCGGGCAGCGCCACGGCGAACCGGACCGCCCGGGGTTCGACGGAGTCGGTGGTGGCCAGCGGCAGCCGCAGGGCCAGCCCGTCGGAACGGGTCAGCAGGGCTGCGACCTGGATGGCCTGGGCGGAGACCGGGTTCCGGACCGGCGTGCGGACGGTGCCGGTGAGCCGCCGGGCGCCGGCCGGGAGGGCGACCCCGCCGGGGGTGGGTCGGTCCCGCACCATCCGGTCGAGCAGCTCCCGCGGTGGTTCGTCACCCAGCCGGTCGGCGATCCGGGCCACGTCGGCGGTGGCCGCCGCGTCCAGCGCCAGCACGGTGGTGGGCAGGGTGGTGCGGCCCAGCCGCACCTCGTCCCGCCACGCCGGCAGCACCTGCGCCACCCCCGGTACGCCGGTCAGTTGGCCGGCGCGGTCGGCCGGCGCGTCGCCGCTGCGTTCGATCACCCGCAGGTCCGCGCCGACCCAGTGGTCGGCCTGGTCGGTGTGTGACCGTTCCCAGGTGCTCACCAGCGACCAGGCCAGGGTGCTGGCGCCCACCGCGAGCGCCAGCAGCAACACCGGTCCGGCGTGCGGGCGCCGCCCGGCCTGCCACATGCCGAACATGGTGGCCGTCCAGGGCCGGCGGTCGACGAGCCGCTCGGCGACCCGGGTGGCGGGCGGCAGCAGCCGCAGCGCGAGCACCGCCCCGGCCAGCACGCCGAGGGTGGGGGCGACGGCGAGCAGCGGGTCGATGCCCAGCCGCCCGCCCGCCCCGGCCAGCGGCGACGCGTGCTGGCGCAACTGGGTCCAGGCGAGCAGGGCGAGCAGCACCAGGGCCAGGTCTACGCCGGCCCGCTGTACGGTGGCGGCCCGGGTCGGGCGGGACCGGGCCGCCATGTCCGCGACGTAACTGCCCGCCCGGCGCAGGGCCGGCATCACCATGGCGACCAGGCAACCGACGGTGGCGGCGAGCGCGACCGTCCAGACCGCACCGGCACCGCCGCCGGCCAGCCGCAGGTCGGCCAGCCCGTCTGTGCCGCCGACGCGACGTAACGCCAGGTCGGCCAGGGGCGGCGCGAGCAGCGCGGCCGGCAGCACCACCAGGCCCGCCTCCCGTACGGCGAGACCGGCGAGCTGCCCTCGGGCGGCGCCCCGGGCGCGCAGCAGGGCGGTCTGCCCGCGACGGTCCTCGTTGAGCAGCGCGGCCACCAGCAGCAGCGCGTAGCCGCCGAGGACCACGATCAGCAGCAGCGGGGTGAGCAGCGCGGAGCGTCCCACCAGGTCGGCCCGGCCCAGCCGGTCGATCAGCCGGTCCAGCCCGGTCACGCTCTGCGCGGACGAGCCGAGGCCCGCCTCCTCGGGCACCCGCGTCACGGCGGCGGCCACCGCCTGCTCGACGGCCGGGAGCCGGCTCGGCGCGACGCCGGCGAGGTCCGGCTCGACCAACCAGGATACCGAGGTGGAGCCGGGGAAGGCGCGGGTGAAGTCGGCCGGGTCGAGGGCGAACGGCCCGTAGGAGCTGCCGTCGCCCTCCTCGGTGCCGACCGCGCCGGGGGCGAGCTGCCAGTACGCCGCGCCCGGGTCGCGGGGCCGGAACACCCCGGCGACCACCACCTCGGCGGGCTGACCGGAGCGGCGGTCGGTCATCGGCACCCGGGTGCCGGTGGTGAGCCGCAGCGTTCCGGCCACCCGTTCGGGGACGGCGACCTGGACGGGGTCGGCGCCGGCGGTCGGCCAGCCGCCGGCGACGAGGTCGGCGTGGGTGGACAGGCCGTCGAGGGTGGCCAGGTCGGCGAAGACCGGATCGTCGTCGGTCCGGGCCGCGCCGAGGTCGCCGGTCAGTTCCCGGCCGGTGCCGTGGCGGGCGGTCGACACGGTGACCGCCGCCCCGCCCAGCCCGTCGGCGAACCACCGGCGCACCGTCGCGTCCCGGGCCGCGGACTCGGCCGAGTCCCGGCCGCCGGAGCCGCTGATCAGCAGGCTCCGCTCGGCGGCCGGCGCGGCGGCCAACATGGCCCGCTGGCCGGCTTCGATCGCCTGCCGGCTGTAGTCGGAGAGCCCGGTGACCAGCACGACGGCTACCAGCGCGGCGGTCGCCGCGGCCAGCAGCAACCCCCGCGCCGCGCGGGCCCGCCTCCACACCAGCTTCATCCGACGCCTCCCCCGTGGCCCCCGTCGGGCCGACGACGAGACAGAGGGGGTGCGCGCGGGAAAAGGTTCGCAGCGTTTATGTGATCGTTATCAGCCGCCCGTGTGGCAGCCGCTTCCCACCCAACCCATGATCGTTGGCAGCCCCCAGCGGTAGTAGCTCGCCGTTCAGCGCGGGCGGTCGCGGTCCTTGGAGGGCTGGACCCGCTTCGGTTCGCCGGGCATCTTCGGGTGGTCCGGCGGGTACGGCAGGTCACCCTGGCCGTCGGCGGCGTCCCGGTCGGCCCACTCCAGCAGCGGGGTGACGTCGTACGGGGTGTCGTCGATGCCGGCGTGCGGGTCGCCCCGCTCGGCCAGCCGCGCCGGCACGGTACGCAGGTCGAAGTCGTCCGGGTCGACGTCCGGCAGCTCGTCCCAGGTGACCGGGGCGGAGACGGTGGCCCGGGCGTTGGCCCGCAGCGAGTACGCGCAGGCGATGGTGCGGTCGCGGGCCATCTGGTTGTAGTCGACGAAGACCCGCTGCCCGCGTTCCTCCTTCCACCACGCGGTGGTGACCAGCTCGGGGCGGCGGCGTTCCAACTCGCGGGCCAGCGCGATGGTGGCCCGGCGCGCCTCGGTGAACGTCCATTGGGGCGCGATGCGCAGGTAGACGTGCACGCCCCGGCCACCCGAGGTCTTCGGCCAGCCGACCGCGCCCAGCTCGGCCAGGAGGGCCCGCAGTTCGCCGGCGGCGGCCACCGCGTCGGCGAAGTCGGTGCCGGGCTGCGGGTCGAGGTCGATTCGCAGCTCGTCGGGGCGGTCGACGTCGGCGGCGCGCACCGGCCACGGATGGAACACGATGGTGCCCATCTGGGCGGCCCAGGCGACGTGGGCCAGATCCGCCGGGCAGAGCTCGTCGGCGCTGCGCCCGCTGGGGAAGCTGATCTTCGCGGTACGCAACCAGGGCGGCACGCCCCGGGTGGGCACCCGCTTCTGGAAGAACATCTCCCCCTCGACGCCCTCCGGGAAGCGCTGGAGCGTGGTGGGGCGGTCGCGCAGGGCACGCAGGATGCCGTCGCCCACGGCCAGGTAGTAGCCGAGGACGTCGGCCTTGGTGAAGCCGCGCTGCGGGAAGATGACCCGGTCGGGGCTCGTCAGCCGGACGGTGCGCCCGGCCACCTCGAACTCCGTCACCGATGCCTTCGTGCTGCCCATTCCGCGACCATATGCGACACCTGCGACATGCGGCGTACCGTTGACGGGTGAGTCCTGACGACAACGAGTTGCCCCACACCGAGGACGAGTGGCGGGTCCGGTTGAGCCCCGAGGAGTTCCGGGTGCTGCGCGAGGCCGGCACCGAGCCCCCGTGGACGGGCGAGTACGTGGACACCAAGACCCCCGGCGTCTACCACTGCCGGGCCTGCGGGGCGGCGCTGTTCCGCAGCGACGACAAGTTCGACTCGCACTGCGGGTGGCCGAGCTTCGACGACGCCATCCCGGGTGCGGTGAAGGAGATTCCCGACCGCACCCTGGGCATGACCCGCACCGAGATCCGCTGCGCCCGCTGCGACAGTCACCTCGGGCACGTCTTCGAGGGCGAGGGCTTCACCCCGAAGGACACCCGGCACTGCGTCAACTCGGTGTCGATCCGGCTGGCGCCCGCGCAGGGCTGATCCGGCCCCGCCACGGCACAGTCAGAGCAGCAGCAGGCTGCCGTCGGCGTCCACCTGGTCGGCGGACTCGTCGTCGAGCCAGACCCCTCCGCTGGCCAGGTAACGGAATCGGTGCCGGCCCGGGCCGAGCTTCACCGTCACCGTACGGGTGCCGTCGCGGCGGGCGACCAGCTCGTGCCGCCCGGGTTCCCAGCCGTTGAACGAGCCCACCACGCTGACGGCGCCGGGCGGCACGTCCCGGGGCAGGCAGAAGGTGACCCGGGTCTGGTTGCCGAAGAGTCTGTTCCGCTTGATCACGAGTCCTCCCGGGGTAGAGGCGTTCCACCAGGCCCAACGCGCGACACGCGGGGGGCGAAACGCCGACCGGCCGCATCGGCTCACGGCATTTCGCCCCGGGCTGCCTCGCCCCTGCCGCACGCTGATGGCAGATGTCCTGATTCGGGGGGTTCGACGTGGCTACCTGCGCGGTCTGCGGCAACGACTACTGGATGGCGTTCGAGGTGCGCACGGTCAGCGGGGAGGTGCACACCTTCGACTGCTTCGAGTGCGCGGCGCACAAGCTGGCGCCGATCTGCGAGCACTGCCAGGTCAAGATCCTGGGCCACGGGGTCGAGGTCGACGGCCGGTTCTTCTGCTGCGCGCACTGCGCCCGCAGCGAGGACGAGCGGGGCGCCGAGATCCGCGACGCGGTGGGCGCCCGCCCCGCCTGACGGACCGCTCCGGGGTTGCGCGCCCGCCGACGCTGTGGCCCGCCTCGTCCACCAGGCCGATTCCGCCCGCCACCGATCCACCCGGCCGGTCACCCCACACGCCAAGGCCCAGCCGGTCGCCTCGACCAGGGCCGCCGCGTCGCCGTCCGGCGCGGCGGCAACCGGTGCGGAGAGCCGCTCGGCCGGCGGCTGCGCGGCCCCGGTCCCGGTCCCGGACGCCTACGATCGCGGCATGCCGCAGCCGACCCCGCAGGTCGCCAGCTTCGCCGACCTGGACGCCCGCACCCTGTACGACCTGCTCCGACTGCGGGTCGACGTGTTCGTGGTGGAGCAGGCGTGCCCGTACCCGGAACTGGACGGCCGGGACGTCGAGGACGGCACCCGGCACCTCTGGCTAGCCGCCGACGGCGCTGTGCTGGCGTACCTGAGGATCCTGGCCGACCCGGACGGCTCGGCACGGATCGGCCGCGTGGTGGTCGCGGCGACCGCGCGCGGCGCGGGGTACGCCAGCCGGCTGATGACCGAGGCGCTGCGGCTGGTCGGCGATCGGCCGTGCGCGCTGGAGGCCCAGTCCCACCTGGCCGACTTCTACACCCGGTACGGCTTCACCCCCGTCGGGCCGGAGTACGTCGAGGACGGCATCCCGCACGTGCCGATGCGCCGCGACGGCCGACGTCCGACCCAACCCCCCACACATTGACGGATACCACTTTTTTGTGGAAACCTGCGGAGCAGAGCCGTCGCGGGAGCCACCCAACAGGACTCGGGAGGGGCAACTCCCGACCGTCCGGGCGTCGTCGAACGATCCGAAACCCCCGGAGGCTTCATTGTCCACGCTCCTCCGCAGACGACCCCTGCCGATGATGGCGGCGTTGCTCGCCGTCGGCGCGGTCGTCGCGATGCTGCTCGCCACCGCCCTGGCCCGGCCCGCGTCCGCGCACGGTTCGGTGGTCGACCCCGCGTCCCGCAACTACGGCTGCTGGCAACGCTGGGGCAGCGACCACCTGAACCCGCGGATGGCCACCGAGGACCCCATGTGCTGGCAGGCCTGGCAGGCCGAGCCGGCCGCGATGTGGAACTGGAACGGCCTGTTCCGCGAGGGCGTCGCCGGCAACCACCAGGGCGCCATCCCCGACGGTCAACTGTGCAGCGCCGGGCGCAGCAACAGCGGACGCTACAACGCGCTGGACGCCGTCGGCGCGTGGAAGACCACGTCGGTGTCGAACAACTTCCGGGTCAGGCTCTTCGACCAGGCCAGCCACGGCGCCGACTACATCCGCGTGTACGTGACCAGGCAGGGCTTCGACGCCCTGTCCAAGCCACTGGCCTGGAGCGACCTGGAACTGGTCGGCCAGATCGGCAACACGCCGGCGTCCCAGTGGACCCGGGAGAGCGGAGGCGTGTCCATCCAGATCCCGGCCAACGCGCCGGGCCGCACCGGCCGGCACATCGTCTACACCATCTGGCAGGCCAGCCACCTGGACCAGTCGTACTACCTGTGCAGCGACGTCGAGTTCGGCGGCGGGCCCAGCACCCCGCCCACCACGACGC
>NZ_SMKD01000288.1 GCF_004348595.1 Micromonospora sp. KC723 | reverse complement strand
ACCCCGCCCACCCCGTCACGGGGCGGTATAGGTCACCGTCACCCGCTCGTAGCCGAGGGAGCGGAGCAGGCCCTCCAGCATCTTGCGGGTGTTCTCCTCGGCCCGCTGCGGCAACCCGCTGTCCCGGGCCGCCGCGGTGATCCGCTCCTCGGCGAGCCGGTAGACCTGCTGCTGTCGGTTGGGGTCGCCGTCGACCAGCTCACCCACCCGGTTGAGCAGGCCGCGCTCCTCGGCGAAGACGTAGCTGGACTCCAGATCCAGGTTGGTCTCGCCGAGCTGCGGTGCGGGCAGCCTGACCTCGACGGACTTGCCGTCCGGGGAGACCACCAGCGCACCCTCCGACAGCTTGGAGAAGTCGACGTACGCCTCGACGCTGCCCGCCCCGACGAAGAGCGTCCGCTGGTTGAGCAGCCACTCGGGCACGTTGTTCCGGTCCCGCTGCAGGTCGACGACGACCTGGAAGTTGCCCTCGGCGGCGACGTAGCGGCTGAGATCCTGGATCGACTTGAGCAGCGGCGGCTGGCTACGGTCGGTCTGCTCCTTGGCGAACGGGTTGCGGAAGTCCGGGAAGATCCCCGTGGTCTGGACGCCGAGCAGCGCGACCACCACCAGCGCCGCCGCCCCGAGCACCAGCAGCAGGGGCTTCACCGGCCCACCCGAGGGCCCC
>NZ_SMKD01000287.1 GCF_004348595.1 Micromonospora sp. KC723 | reverse complement strand
CGGTGGTGGGGTACGAGCGTCTCGTCACGGCGCAGGCGGGCCGTCGGGTGGGGTTGTCGGCGGGGGCGAACGTGGTACACGTGGCCGCCGGGCGGCTCGGTGCCGCGGAGTTGGCCGCGCTGCGGGCGGCCCGACCGGACGTGGTGCTGCTGGTCGGGGGCACCGACGGTGGGGATGCCGACACGTTGGCCCACAACGCGACCCGGTTGGCGAGGGCGCGTTGGCGGGTGCCGACGGTGCTGGCCGGCAACGTCGCGGTGCGCGATGAGCTGTCGGCGTTTCTGGCCGGGGCGGGGGTGCCGGTGACGGCGGCGGATAACGTGCTGCCGCGTATCGGGGTGTTGGCGCCGGTGTCGGCGCGGGCGGCGATCCGGGAGGTGTTCCTGCGGCACGTCATCGGCGGCAAGCGGCTGTCGCGGGGGTCCCGGTTCGCGCGGTTGGTGCGCGCGGCCACCCCGGACGCGGTGCTGACCGGGGTGGAGGTGCTCGCCGACACCCTGGGCGGGGACCTGGTGGTGGTGGACGTCGGTGGCGCCACCACCGACGTGTACTCGGTGCTGACTCCGGACGAGCGGGCCGACGGGCCGGGCCGGGAGGTAGCCGGGTCGCTGTGGCGGGCCCGCACCGTGGAGGGGGATCTGGGAATGCGGTGGAGCGCGCCCGGGGTGGTGCGGGCGGCGG
>NZ_SMKD01000031.1 GCF_004348595.1 Micromonospora sp. KC723 | reverse complement strand
GGTTGCGCCAGGTCGGGGTGTCCTCGGGCCGTCCACGCCCGAGGACACCCCGACCTGGCGCAACCGGGGCGGATCGAAGCAGGTTGTGCGCTACGGCTGGGTGGCGGGGCGGCGGCCGGGTTCGGCGTCGGCGTAGACCGCGAAGCCCCGGTCGGCGCAGCGCCGGTAGAAGGCGGCCAGCACGCCCAGCTCGGCGCAGGTGAAGTCCCACTGCGGCGGGGCGCCGTTCTCGTCGCGCAGCCGGTCGAGCCGGCTGTCCAGCCAGCGGAGCTGCTGTTCGGCCAGGCGGCCGTCGGCCAACAGCGAGCGGAGCACCTCGCTGACCGTTTCGAAGGTGACCGTCTCGCCGTGCGGCCGGTGCTGGGCGATGAACCGCTCCACCCCACCCGCGATCCAGGAGCAGCCGTCCGGGTCGATCACCGGGTCCTCGTCCTCGGCGGCGGCCTCGGTGGCGTACAGCACATTCTCCAGACCGAGGATCAGGTCCACCAGTTCGGTGTAGGCGGTGGCCCGTACGGTGCCGGTCTTGGCGATGTGTTCGGCGAGCGCGGCGGTGGGCGCGGAGATCCGGGGGATGTCCACGATCTCGCCGAAGTCGACGAACTCGGCCGGTGCGACCGGATCGTAGAAGCGGCCGGTCCGCGGCCAGTGCACCGCGACGTTGTCCAGCCCCATCTGGCGTCACCCCTTGAGCACGTGTCGGATCGATCGGGTCAATCGTCCCGGTTGTGGACGGTAAAGATCAAGACGAACGGCGGCGGTGCCGCAAAGGTACGGTACGGCCACTCTCCGCGCGAGTCTCGACCGGCCGCCCCGGCGACCGATTCCCCGGCGACGCCGCCGGAGATCGACCCTGGCACGTGGGGGGAGTCGCGGACAGCGCGGTTCGGCCGGCTACGGAGGTCTCAGACGCCGCGCAGGGGTGCCGAGTGGCGTCTTCGTCGGTCGCGCACAGTAGGATTGGGGGCGAGACGAAGACCCGGCACGGAGCGACGGGCACGGGCCCCGGCGGGGCCCCTGATCAAAGTCCTGTGTCGGGTCGAGCCGATCGCGATCCGCGGGCAACCGCGGCGACCGGCGCACACGATCCGTGACCTGGCGTCCCGGGGTCGGTCTGTGCGTCGACGTCGCGTCCTGTCCGCCGAACCCGCGTCCCCGCGCCCTGTGGCGTGGCCGGCGCGAGAAAGTGGCCGAGGGTGGCAGCGCAGGACAAGCAGGAGTACGGCGCCGAGTCGATCACCGTCCTCGAAGGGCTGGAGGCGGTCCGCAAGCGGCCCGGCATGTACATCGGGTCGACCGGTGAGCGTGGTCTGCACCACCTTGTGTGGGAGGTCGTGGACAACGCCGTTGACGAGGCGCTGGCCGGCCACTGCGACACGATCGACGTGGTGCTGCTGGCCGACGGTGGCGTGCGGGTCACCGACAACGGTCGTGGCTTCCCGGTCGACCTGCACCCGAAGCTCAAGAAGCCCGGTGTCGAGGTCGCGCTGACCGTGCTGCACGCGGGCGGCAAGTTCGACGGCAAGGCGTACGCGGTCTCCGGTGGTCTGCACGGCGTCGGCGTCTCCGTGGTGAACGCCCTCTCCACCCGGATGGCAGTGGAGATCCACAAGTCCGGCTTCGTCTGGCGCCAGCAGTACCACAACTCCAAGCCCGGCCCGCTGGAGAAGGGCGAGCCGACCGACCGGACCGGCTCGGCGGTCTCCTTCTGGCCCGACCCGGACGTCTTCGAGACCGTCGACTTCGACTTCCAGACCATCTACCGGCGGTTGCAGGAGATGGCCTTCCTCAACCGGGGTCTCACCATCCACCTGCTCGACGAGCGGGTCCCGGAGGGTGAGGAGGGCAAGCTCCGTGAGGTCACCTTCTGCTACAAGGGCGGCATCGCCGACTTCGTCCGGCACCTCAACGCCTCGAAGACCCCGATCCACAAGACGGTGGTCGAGTTCGGCGCCGAGGAGGAGGGCATGTCAGTCGAGATCGCCATGCAGTGGAACGAGTCGTACGGCGAGTCGGTCTACACCTTCGCCAACACGATCAACACGCACGAGGGCGGTACCCACGAGGAGGGCTTCCGGGCCGCGCTGACCAGCGTGGTCAACCGGTACGGCGCGGACAAGAAGCTGCTCAAGGGGGACGAGAAGCTCTCCGGCGAGGACATCCGCGAGGGACTGGCGGCGATCATCTCGGTCAAGCTGGCCAACCCGCAGTTCGAGGGCCAGACCAAGACCAAGCTGGGCAACACCCCGGTGAAGAGTTTCGTGCAGCGGGTCTGCAACGAGTGGCTGGTCGACTGGTTGGACCGGAACCCGGCCGAGGCGAAGATCATTATTCAGAAGGCGTCCCAGGCGGCCCGGGCCCGGATCGCCGCCCAGCAGGCCCGCAAGCTCGCCCGCCGCAAGTCGCTGCTGGAGTCCGGTTCGATGCCGGGCAAGCTGGCCGACTGCCAGTCCACCGACCCGCGCGAGTCCGAGGTGTTCATCGTCGAGGGCGACTCGGCCGGCGGCTCGGCCAAGCAGGGGCGCGATCCGCGTACCCAGGCGATCCTGCCGATCCGCGGCAAGATCCTGAACGTGGAGAAGGCCCGGATCGACCGGGTGCTCAAGAACAACGAGGTCCAGGCGCTGATCACCGCCCTCGGCACCGGCATCCACGACGACTTCGACATCGAGAAGTTGCGGTACCACAAGATCGTGCTGATGGCCGACGCCGACGTCGACGGCCAGCACATCCAGACGCTGCTGCTCACCCTGCTGTTCCGCTTCATGCGGCCGCTGGTCGAGCTGGGTCACGTCTACCTGGCCGCCCCGCCGCTCTACAAGATCAAGTGGAACAAGAAGGGCGACGACGCCCAGTACGCGTACTCGGACCGGGAGCGGGACGGGCTCATCGCGCTGCGCCAGCAGAAGAAGCCGAACGCCAAGCCGGACGACATCCAGCGGTTCAAGGGTCTCGGCGAGATGAACTACCCCGAGCTGTGGGAGACCACGATGAACCCGGCCACCCGTACCCTGCGTCAGGTCACGCTGGACGACGCGGCAACCGCCGACGAGTTGTTCAGCGTACTGATGGGTGAGGACGTCGAGGCGCGTCGCTCCTTCATCCAGCGCAACGCCAAGGACGTGCGCTTCCTGGACATCTGACGGCTCGGGCGGGGCGGCCGGCATCCACCGGCCACCCCACCGGTCCACAGAGTTATCCACAGCTTGGCCGGTTTCCACAGCCGTTATCCACAGCACGAGAACGACTCTGAGTCTGATAAGGGTTAACAGTGACCGATACTCCCGAGTCCATCCCGAACGAGCCGGAGACCCCGGAGCCAGCCGTCGCGGCGGTGGTGCAGCACGACCGGATCGAGCCGGTCGGCCTCGAGGTCGAGATGCAGCGTTCGTACCTCGACTACGCGATGAGCGTCATCGTCGGGCGGGCGCTGCCGGACGTCCGGGACGGGCTCAAGCCGGTCCACCGCAAGATCCTTTATGCCATGTTCGACTCCGGCTACCGGCCGGACCGCGGCTACGTGAAGTGCTCCCGCGTCGTCGGTGACGTGATGGGTCAGTTCCATCCGCACGGCGACTCGCCGATCTACGACGCGCTGGTCCGGATGGCCCAGCCCTGGTCGCTGCGCTATCCGCTGGTCGACGGCAACGGCAACTTCGGCTCGCCCGGCAACGACCCGGCCGCCGCCATGCGGTACACCGAGTGCAAGCTCGACCCGCTGGCCATGGAGATGATGCGGGATATCGACGAGGACACCGTCGATATGCAGGACAACTACGACGGTCGGGCCAAAGAGCCCACGATCCTGCCGGCCCGCATCCCCAACCTGCTGATCAACGGTTCCGAGGGCATCGCGGTCGGCATGGCCACCAAGATCCCGCCGCACAACCTGCGGGAGATCGGCGCTGCGGTGCAGTGGTGCCTGGAGCACCCGGAGGCCGACGAGGCCACCACGCTGGAAGCGCTGCTGGAGATCGTCAAGGGTCCGGACTTCCCCACCTACGGCCTGATCGTCGGCCAGGCCGGTATTCAGGACGCGTACCGGACCGGGCGCGGCTCGATCCGGATGCGGGCCGTGGTCGAGGTCGAGGAGGACAAGCGGGGCCGCCCCGCCCTCGTGGTCAGCGAGCTGCCGTACCAGGTCAACCCGGACAACCTGGCCGAGCGGATCGCTGAGCTGATCAAGGAGGGCAAGCTCGCCGGCATCGCCGACATCCGCGACGAGTCCTCCGGCCGTACCGGCATGCGGATCGTGCTCGTGCTCAAGCGCGACGCGGTCGCCAAGGTGGTGCTGAACAACCTCTACAAGCACACCCAGCTCCAGGAGACCTTCGGCGCCAACATGCTGGCGCTCGTCGACGGCGTGCCGCGCACGCTCAACCTGGCCCAGTTCATCCGGTACTACGTCGAGCACCAGATCGAGGTCATCCGCCGGCGGACGGCGTTCCGGCTGCGCAAGGCCGAGGAGCGGGCACACATCCTGCGCGGTCTGGCCAAGGCGCTGGACGCCCTCGATGACGTGATCGCCCTGATCCGGCGTTCGCCCACCGTCGACGACGCCCGGCAGGGCCTGATCCGGCTGCTGGACATCGACGAGATCCAGGCCACCGCGATCCTGGACATGCAGTTGCGCCGCCTGGCCGCCCTCGAGCGGCAGCGCATCCTGGACGACCTGGCGAAGCTGGAAGTGGAGATCGCCGACCTCAAGGACATCCTCGCCAAGCCGGAGCGGCAGCGGCGGATCGTCTCGGAGGAGCTGGGCGAGATCATCGCCAAGTGGGGCGACGAACGGCGGACGAAGATCGTGCCGTTCGACGGCGAGGTCTCGATGGAGGACCTGATCGCCCGCGAGGACGTGGTGGTCACCATCACCCGCACCGGGTACGCCAAGCGCACCAAGGTCGACCTCTACCGCTCGCAGCGGCGTGGCGGCAAGGGTGTCAGCGGGGCCACCCTGCGACAGGACGACATCGTCAGCCACTTCTTCGTCTGCTCGACGCACGACTGGATCCTGTTCTTCACCAACAAGGGCCGGGTCTACCGGGCCAAGGCGTACGAGTTGCCGGAAGCCAGTAGGGTGGCCAAGGGCCAGCACGTGGCCAATCTGCTCGCCTTCCAACCGGACGAGCAGATCGCGCAGATCATCGAGATCCCGAACTACCAGGTGGCCCCCTACCTGGTACTTGCCACGAAGAACGGCCTGGTGAAGAAGACGCGGCTCGAGGAGTTCGACTCCAACCGGTCCGGCGGCATCATCGCGATCAACCTGCGCGATGAGGACGAGCTGGTCGGTGCCGTCCTCGCCGCACCCTCCGACGACCTGCTGATGGTGTCGAAGAACGCGCAGGCGATCCGGTTCAACGCCGGCGACGAGGCGCTGCGGCCGATGGGGCGGGCCACCACGGGAGTGATCGGCATGCGATTCTCCGACGACGACGTCCTTCTCGCGATGGAGGTGGTCCGGGAGGGAATGGACGTCCTGGTGGCCACGAACGGGGGATATGCGAAACGCACCCCGATCGAGGAATACCCGGTCCAGGGCCGGGGAGGTAAGGGCGTGCTGACTGCGAAGATCACCGAGCGACGCGGTGGTCTGGTCGGCGCGGTCGTGATCGACCCGGAGGACGAGTTGTTCGCCATCACCAGCAACGGTGGCGTCATCCGGACTCCGGTGAAGCCTGTACGCCGTACGCGTGACCGGAACACAATGGGGGTCAAGCTGATGGACCTCCCGGACGGCGTGACTATCGTGGCGATTGCTCGCAATGCCGACGAGCCTGACGAACAGGACTAGTGATGACGGAGACACAGGCGAAGTCGGGGAACAAGGGGACCTCGGCCACCCCGGTCGACGAGGAGGCCGCGAAGAGCGGCACAACCGCGGCGGGGCGCGCTGCCGTGGGCCGGGCGACCGTCCCCGCCGACGCGCCTGCCCCGAAGTTCACCCGGGCTCCTGGCATGGCACCGCCGCCGGAGAAGCCCGGCGACGACGCGCCGGCGAGCGAGAAGACCGAGACATCGGGAGTCGAGGCTTCGACCTCCGCCGCCACGCCGGTGGCCACGTCGAGCCCGTCGAGCAACACCACCCAACCGATCAGGGTGGGCGCCGCCGCGTCACCGTCGAGTACCGGTACCCAGCCCAAGGTGGGCGGCGGGGCCAAGCCGTCGCCGTCGCCGGACGGCGCCCGGCCGACCGGCGCGGGCCGCCCCGCCAACGGAGGCGGCCTGCCGCCGGGGATCGGCAACCCGGCGGCCGTCGGAGCCGCACGGGTGGGTGACGCGGTACGCGCCGCGCGTACCTCCGTCACCTCGGCCGCCTCGCGCGGGCCGCGCCGGGCCCGGCTGAACCTCAAGCGGATCGATCCCTGGTCGGTGATGAAGTTCGCGTTCGCCGTCTCCGTGGTGCTCTTCATCGTGGTGGTGGTCGCCACCTCGGTGCTCTACCTCGCCCTGGACGCCATGGGCGTGTTCCAGAGCGTCAACGACAGCCTGACCGACCTGGTCAACGCGGGCGGTCAGACCTCCGGCGGTTTCCAGATCACCGCCAAGGGCGTGATCCTCAGTTCCGCGCTGATCGGCCTGGTCAACGTTGTCCTGTTCACCGCGCTCGCCACGCTCGGCGCGTTCGTCTACAACGTCTGCGCCGACCTGGTCGGCGGGATCGAGCTGACCCTCGCCGAGCGCGACTGACCTCGTCTCAACGCCGGGGCGCCGCTGGTGCGGCGCCCCGGCGTCGAAGCTGTCCACTGACGTTGCTCCCTGATCGACCTTCCGGCCGGCAGCCACCCCGCCTGGTCCGACTCCCCAACCGTCCCGCCCCGGCTCGGTCGACTTCCCCTGCCGCGTGTAGCGCAGCGCCTCTCGGTTGCCCGGACACCCAACCCGCCGCATCACAGTCGATCTGCACGGCCGGAACCGAGTACACGCGAGGAAACAAGTCGCCGCCGCCGGGCACTGCGAGTACGGTCGAGCTGGCGTGAGCGCCACGGTCACCCCGATTTGGGGCCGGACCCGGCGATGGGTTAACCTTGCTCGTCGCCACGCGGGGCTATAGCTCAGTCGGTTAGAGCGCAGAGCTGATAACTCTGAGGTCGCTGGTTCGATTCCAGCTAGCCCCACCGCACACCCGTTCCGACGGTAGTCGAGCGCGAAGGGGCGCCCCATGTTCAAGAAGCTTCTGATCCTGGCCGGCGTCGTCGCCGTGGCTGCCGTCGTCGCTCAGAAGGTCAAGGCTTCCAACGACGAGCGGGCCCTCTGGCACGAGGCGACCACCGCACCCGACCTGCGCTGACCCGCTCGTCACAGCCAGCACCAGGCGGCACCGACCGCCCTGGGGGCCCTAGCTCAACTGGCAGAGCACTGCCTTTGCAAGGCAGGGGTTAGGGGTTCGAGTCCCCTGGGCTCCACCATCTCCTCCCCGCATCTCTGCGGTTGAGAGCGCCGGTCGTAGAACCTTCCAACGATGCCGCAAAGGCCGATCACGCTTCGGCCACCAGCGCACGTACGTCTCTAGCGTGACCCGGAGTGTCTTGTGCCGGAGCACCTCCTGCGGCTCGGCGTGCTTCATGATCAGCCTCGTGGCGAAGAAGTGCCGCAGAGCGTGAGGAAGGTCCCGTGCCCTTCGGCCTGCCGGCTGCGTCCCGCCAGTCCGCCCACTCCCACGACCAGGCCCGGTCGGTGGACGCGTTACCGCGCTGAGCGTGAACAGCAGCGGCACCGACTGCCGGACGGGATCGTTTGATCGAGGTACGGGGTGCCCTCCTCCAGCGCCCACCCGACCTCCCGGGAGAGCCGCCACCGCTCCCCGTACTACCGCAGCGTCAGGTTGTGCTCGGACTGCTGCACCTTCGGCTCCTCGGCCACGCCCGCACGGGCGCGAGCGTCGAAGGCGTCCACGTCTGCCTTCCGTTCGAAGAGTGGCGTACGCGGCTGACCACCGGCTCGGTGAAGCGAACCCGCCAGCGCCTGTCCTGCCCGTGCCGTCGGGACCGGAGGCGCTTGCCGTCAGCGCCGCGCCCGCTGAGGTACCAGAGACCGTCAACGCCTGCTGTTCGGGCGGGTCCGCAAGCGGGCCGCCCCGAGGTGGAACATGCTTGGCTCAGGGCTTGGCGGTACGGCCGCCACGGGGACGGCCCGGGTGGTCGACACAACCACGGCGACTCACGCCATTGGTTCGGTCAACGAAGGGTCGCCCGCACCGGACGCAGCGCTTGAGTCGTCGCCATCCGTGGGCGGCGACCAGCACGGCCAAGGCGGTGGCGGCAGCGGCGTGTGGATCTTGTCCCGCCACCACCATCCGCCATTCGCCGTCTCGTCCGATCAGCTGTGGGGTTGCCCCGGCGCGAATCAGCGCCTCGTTGAGCAGGTCGCTGGCTCGTTTCTCGTCGGGAAGCACCGCGCAGAGCTCCGCCAGTGTGACCAAGAGCGTCGTCTCGGCTAACAACAGGCCAGGATCAAGCATCCGGTAGGGCGGCACGACGGCCCGCCAGAGGCCGTCACTCATCGGCGATGAGGACACCCATTGATCGCGCGGTGCCGGCTACCTGCTTCATCGCAGCCTCCACGTCGTCGGTGTTGAGATCCGGAAGCTTCCGTAACGCGACCTCTCGCAACTGCTCCCGCGACATCTTCGCGACCGACTCGGCTCCGGGCCGACCCGATCCCTTCGACAATCCTAGGGTCCGCCGGATGAGATGAGACGTTGGAGGGGTCCGATACTCCAGCGCGTAGGAACGGTCCTCGAAGATCGTCACGACAACAGGCACGATGTCGCCTCGCTGGCCTGCGGTGGCCGCGTCATAGTCGAGCTTGACCTGCCGCGTGTTGATGCCAGTCGGACCGAGCATCTTGCCGATCTCGACCATTGCGGCATTACCCGCCTCAAGCTCAAGCTTCAAGCGGCGGGAAACCTTCATCTGCTTCGCCATGCCGGCGACGCTAGAACCTCACGTGACAGAAGGGTCAAACTAGTTCGACGGGCCGACCGTTGCCGATTGTCCAGTTGGGCTAACAGTGCGGGGCGAGCTTCCCGCTCGTCGGCGGACGAGGGGTTCAGTTCGGCGGATGCCGTCATCGAGTCACCTCGGCTCGGCCGTCGTGCGCGCCGCCCCACCGCACGGCCGCCAGGAGCGTGTCGGTCCGGTTGTGGACGGCGGTACCCGGCACCTCGCGGGCCCCGCCGGCCGTGCCGGTTCAGCCCTGAGCCGCCGCACCGCCCGGGTCCTGCGCCGCGGTCGTGGTCACCGTGCTTTCTGGATCGTACGGTGATTGGCGACATTCGATGAAATGACGCTCTCCTGCCGGACATGTAGATGTGCTGGGCGGCCCCGCCCAGCACTGGCCCAGGTGAAGGGAGCTCAGTTGGCACGCGCCGCACCCCCCTCGCGTGATGGCGATGCCGCCACCCGGTTCGAGGCCCTGTACCGGGCATGTTACGGAGACCTGCTCCGGTATGCCCTACGCCGCTCGGACCGCCCGGAGATGGCCGCCGACGTGGTGGCGGACACCTTCGTCGTCGCCTGGCAACGCATCGACGACATTCCGGCGAACCAGGAGAGGGCGTGGCTCTACGGGGTGGCCCGCAATGTCCTCGCCAACCAGCATCGGACCGCCCGCCGCGCCACCAGGCTCGCCAGCAGACTCCGCGACGAACTCGCCCACGTCACGGTGACCCAGCCGGAGGTTCCCGCCGACGTCGCCGCCGCCTTCCGCGAACTTCCGGACGCCGACCAGGAGCTCCTGCGTCTCGTGGCCTGGGAGGAGCTGAAGGCCGACGAGCTGGCGTTGGCCCTCGACTGCTCCACGAACGCCGTACGCATCCGCCTGCACCGCGCCCGCCGCCGGTTCGCCGAGGCACTGCGGGCCTCCTTCCTCACAACGTGACCACCGACCGCACGACATGACGAAGGAATCACCATGACCGACACCGACGAGCAGCACGACCGGCTGATCCGGCTGCTGTCTCCACAGTTCACCATCCCCCCCTCCGCGTCGGAGCCGACCGGGCCCGCCGCCGACGAACTCCGCCGACTCATCATGGGAGTGCCCACCGTGTCTCCGGTAACCGACATCACGAAGCAGGACGTGCAGCCCGTCAACGGTACGAACGGCCGTCGCAGGACCTGGAGCCTGCGCCGGCGCCTCGCCTTCGCGGGGCCGGCCCTCGCGGGGCTGGGCGCGCTGGCCTTCGTCGTGAGCGCTGTGCTGCCCGCGTCCAGCCCGGTCGGCCCCACCCCGGCCCAGGCCAACACGCTCCAGATCAGCCAGGACGGGGGTCACCTCGACGTCAGGATTCTGGACTCCGTTGCCGACCCGCAGCGATACAAGGCCGAACTCGCCCGGCACGGGCTCAACATCGACCTGAAGCTGGCACCCGCCACTGCGGATCGGACCGGACGGGTCATCTTCATGGAGGAAAGTAGCCCCGGCATCACCACCATCGAGGCACCGGGCGACTGTGCCGCCGGCGGAAACTGCTCCGTCGGCATCCGGGTGCCGCTGAACTACAAGGGCCAGGCGGTGATCGTCTTCGGCCGTACGCCCAAGCCTGGCGAGGCCGCCGAGGGTGACGCCCCGGTCCTGGACGAGGCACAGGAGGCGAAGCTGAAGGCGCTGAAGGGCAAGCGGGTGTCCGACGTGCGCCAGGAACTGACCGCCCTCGGCCAGACCGCCACGTACCGGGTGGGCTTCGAGTCCCGCGAAACCGCGGCCGACCAGGTGCCGGGTAGCTGGTACGTCTACGACACCGCGCCCCTGGCAAACAACGTCGTGGTGCTGTGGGTCTCCGTGGACGGCAAGGAGCCCGCTCCCGGTTCCTGACCGTCGGGACTCCGCGCTGCCGAGTCGACCGCGGACAGGTTAGCGTCGGGGGCGTGACCTCCCGATCTCCTCGTCTCCTGCCCGCCGAGTCCGGCATCGCCCAGGCCGCCGTCGTGCTACGCGACGGCGGCCTGGTGGCGTTCCCCACCGAGACCGTCTACGGGTTGGGAGCGAACGCTCTCGACGCCCGGGCCGCCGCGCGGATCTTCGAGGCGAAGGCACGGCCCAGCTTCGACCCGCTGATCACCCACCTGGCCGACACCGCCGACCTGGAGAGGTTGGTCGGTCCGGTGCCGGCGGCGGTCGCCGCGCTGGCCGGGCGATTCTGGCCAGGGCCGCTGACCCTGATCGTGGACCGGCCGGTGGAGATCCCGCCCATCGTCACCTCGGGGCTGGACACCATGGCGGTCCGGGTACCGGACGAGCCGTCCGCCCGGGCGTTGATCCGGGCCGCCGGGGTGCCGGTGGCCGCGCCCAGCGCGAACCGTTTCGGGCAACTCAGCCCGACCCGGGCGGAACACGTGGTGCAGGGGCTCGGTGCGGCGGTCGACGTGGTGCTCGACGGCGGCGCCACCCGGTGCGGCATCGAGTCGACCATCGTGGACGCGCGCGGCCCGCAGCCGGTGGTGTTGCGTCTCGGCGCACTCGCCCTGGAGGACCTGGTCGCGGCGGTCGGGCCGGTGAGCGTACGCCCGGGCAGCTCCGGGCAGCCGGTGGCACCGGGGACGCTGGCCGCGCACTACGCGCCGCGTACCCCGTTGCGGGTGGTGTCCGGCGTGGAGCCGCCGCCCGGCGACGGCCGCCGGCGGGGGTTCCTGGCCTTCCGGGAGGCCCCGGCTGGCGGGTACGCGGCGGTCGAGGTGCTCTCCCCCGGCGGGGACGTGACGGAGGCCGCCGCCCGGCTCTTCGACGCGCTGCACCGGCTCGACGCCGCCGGGGTGACCGAGATCCACGCCGAGCCGGCACCGGAGCAGGGGGTCGGCCGGGCGATCAACGACCGGCTGCGCCGCGCCGCCGCCACCTGGTCCGCTCCCGACTGACCGGTCGGGTGCATGGGTCGACCATCCGGGGGTGCGCCCCCGGCCCGTGCCGACCGGGCAGCGCGGTCAGGCGCAGCGTGCCGTCACCCCGGCGCAGCTCGCGCGACTGCCAGGTGGGCAGGCCCTCGGCGGCCCCGAACCCCCAGCGGCGCAGCGTACGCCCGGCCGCCGGGGTGGTGACGATCGGCAGTTCCCGGTCGAGTTCCCGGCGGGCCACCCGGTCGAAGTGGTCGCCGTGCAGGTGGGAGAGGACCACCGCGAGGACCACCGCGTCCAGGGCGGGTAGCTGCGCGATGGTCAACGCCGGACGTCGCGGTGCCGACGAACGTCACCTCAGCCGTGTCCATCGTCATCCGCGGTCCGTACCCCCGATCCGTCGGTCGAATCCGGTGGCGGGGCGACACCGGGTGGTGGCGGGAGGTGGTCGACCAGCCGGGTGAGCGCGCCGTTGGCGAACGTCGCGCCCAGCGCCGACCCGGCGGCGATGCCCCAGCCGACCGGGCCGAGCGGGGTGCAACCGAAGAACTGGCTGACCCCGGGGGTCTGCACCACCGCGGCCAGCACACCGATCGAGACGGCGGTGGAGGCGAGCACGGTCGGGCTGGTGCCGCCGGCCAGCACCGTCTGGCCGAGCTGGGTGCCGACCAGCGACACCAGCGCCACCGTGCCGGCCCGACGTTCCTGCCGGCCGGTGTGACGGGCCAGGGTCCAGCCGGCCGTCGCGCCGAGGGTCGTGGCGGCGGCCCGCAGGCTGATCTCCTTGGTCATCGTCTCGCCGAGGGAGGTGTCCGGGCCCTCCCGCAGCAGCCCGTCGGCGTGGTCCGCGTCGGGCGGCCGGATCGCGATGGCCAGCGCCGGCGCCAGGTCGGTGAGGAGGTTGACCAGGAGCAGCTGCCGTCCGTTCAGCGCCGAACGGCCGGTCGTGGCGGCGGTCAGCACGCTGAACGCGATCTCGCCGAGGTTGCCGCCGACCAGGATGCTCAGCGCGTGGCGTACCGACGACCACATCGCCCGCCCCTCCACGAGAGTGGCGATGATGGTCTCCAACCGGTCGTCGGTCACCACCAGGTCAGCGGCGGCGCGGGCGGCGGGAGTGCCGCGCTGGCCGAGAGCGATGCCGACGTCGGCCAGCCGGATCGCCGGCGCGTCGTTGGCGCCGTCCCCGGTCATCGCGACCGTACGGCCGTGCTTCTGCAGCACCTGGATGATCCGCACCTTGTGCGCCGGGGTGCAGCGGGCCACCACGTCGGTGCGGGACAGCCGCTCCGCGAGGGCGTCGTCGTCGAGCCGGTCCAGTTCGGTGGCGGTGGCCACCCGCTGCTCCTCGTGGTCCGGGCTGATGATCGAGGCGATCGCCTCGGCGGTCGCCGGGTGATCCCCGGTGATCATGATGGTGTGCACGCCGGCCTGCCGGATCCGGCGCACCGCCGGGGCCGCGGACTTCCGCACCCCGTCGGCCAGCGCGAGGTAACCGACGAACACCAGGTCGGTCACCTCCTCGTCGGTCACCTGCTCGACCGCTGTCCGGCACTCGGCGACGGCGAGGATGCGGTGCCCCGCCCCGGCCCGTTCGGCGAGCATGGCGTGCAGCCCGGCGCGGGTCTCGTCGTCCAGCGGCGCGTCCCGCCCGTCCGGCGTCCGCCACGCCCCGCACCGGGGCAGCACCGTCTCCGGCGCGCCCTTCACGCTGAGCAGCAGCCCGCCACCAGCACGGCCGACGGTGGCGTGGTACCCCCGGGACGGCTCGAACGGCAGGCCACCGATCGCTTCCCAGCCGTCCGCGCCGGTCCGTTCGGTCACCCCGGCGTCCCGGGCGCCGTACCGGACGGCCCGGTCGGTGTGCTGCGACAGCTCCTCCGGATTCTCGGCGTACGGGGTGGCGCGCAACGCGACGGCGAGGGTGCGGCGCAGCCCGTCGTCGAGCTGGTCCACCGCGGCGTACCGGTCGTCGTCGCCCACCCCGGCCAGTAGCAGCTTGCCTTCGGTGAGGGTGCCGGTCTTGTCGAAGCAGAGCACGTCGACCCGACCCAGCGCCTCGATGGTGCGCGGGTTGCGGACCAGCGCGCCGTGCTCGGCCAGCCGCCGGGCCGCCGCCAGTTGCGCGGCGCTGACCAGGAACGGCAACCCCTCGGGGACCGACGCCACGGCCAGGTTCGCGGCGGTCGCCGCCGTCTCCGCCAGCGGTACGCCCCGCAGCAGCCCCGTACCGGCGACCGCGATCGCCGAGCCCGCCGCCAGCGGCACCGCCGCACCGGTCAGCCGGCCGAGCCGGGCCTCCACCCCGCTGGCCGGGGGCGCCTGCCGGGCCAGGGCCAGGCTGCGACCGGCTTCGGTGTCGGCACCGACCGCCACCACCACGGCGGTGCCGTGACCGGCCGCGACGGTGGTGCCCTCGTACAGCATCGAGTGCCGGTCGGCGACAGCGGTGGCGACCACCGGCTCGGCCGACTTGCCCACCGGCAGTGACTCCCCGGTCAGCGACGACTCGTCGGTCTCCAACCCGTCGCCGGTCAGCACCCGGCAGTCCGCCGGCACCGCGTCCCCGGTTCCGAGGACGATCACGTCGCCGGGCACCAGGTCGTCGGCGGCGAGCACCTGCTCGGCACCGTCCCGACGGACCCGGGCGGTGACCGCCGAGCGGGACAGCAGCGCGGCCAGGGACCGTTCGGTCGTGCGCCGGTGCACCGCCCCGACCAGGGCCGATCCACCCACCACCCCGCCGACCAGGGCGGCGTCGACCAGCGACCCGACGGTGGCCGACAGCACCGCCCCGGCGGCCAGCACCGGGGTGAGCGGATTGGACAGTTCGTCGACGAAGGCACGCAGCAGCCCGCCCGAGCCGGGTGCGCCCGCCGTGCTCCCGCCGTGCCGGCGGCGGGCCTCGGCGTCGGTGAGCCCGTCCGGGGTGGTGTCGAGGTGACGCAGCACCGTCTCCACGGGCATCAGGTGCCAGGCGGTGGTGGCCGGCGCGGGCGTCCCGGTCGGGTCGGGCAGCCGGTGCGCCCGCCACACACCGTGCGCGAAGGCCAGTGCGGCGGCGCCGTTCACCGCGGCCAGGGCCCGGCTGGGCAGTTGCCGGCGGTCGGCGGTCAACGCGCCGAGCGCGCCGAGGCCGCTGCCCGCCATGGCGATGTGGATGCTCCGCCGGGTCATCTGCCGGGCGGTCCCCACCGCCTCCAGCAGCAGCGCAGGGATCCGCAGGTCGGTGCCGACGAGCAGGTGGGCGCCCCAGGGCGGCAGGTCGTCCGGGGCGGCCATGCCGAGCCCGCAGTCGGAGGCGGCGAGCGCCGCCCGGTCACCAGAGACCAGCATCACCACCGCGCCGTCGCGTTGCAGGGCGCGTACCGAGTCGGCGAGCTGTGCCCCGCCGGGGAGGACGGCGTCGGCGAAGTCGTACGGCCGGGGGTCGTCGGCGGCCACCACCAGCCGCAGACCGGCCTGCCGGGCGGCGGTGGGGAGCAGGTCGACGCCGGGCGCGGGTTCCGGGGCGACCCGGATGACCGCGGCGAGCCGGCCGGCGCGGGCGAGACCGAGGAGCAGGCCACCGCCCTCGCGCAGCCGTCGGCTGTCCGGGGTGTCTCCCGGGTCGTCGGCGTCCAGCCCGGTCAGCGGCCCGAGCCGCCAACCGTCCTCCTCCCGGACCGCCTCCGGCCGGTCCGGGGCGAAGAGCGCGAACGCGCGGGCAGCCACCTCGCCGGTGTCCGCCCCGGCCAGCGGGGCCAGGTCCGCCAGGACGCCCCGCTCCGAGCCGAGCACGGCGGCGTCCAGCACCACCGTGTCGATCCGGTCGAGTTCCCGCAGCACGCTGCGATCCATCGCGATCACGCCCCGGCGGGCCAGCATCCGGCCGAGCTGGGCGGCGTACCCCTCGCGGCCGCTGCCCGGGGCCTTGGGTAGCGAGGTCAGGCCGAGCGCGGCGGACCGTTTCCACCCGACGACCGGGAGCGCCGCTGCCGCGGCGACCGTGCCGGCGCCGAGCGCCCAGGTGACGTACCGCTCGGCCGGACCGTCGGGCTTCGGGCACGGCCGGTCGGTCGCCGGGGACCGGGCGACGGCCCGTTCCGGGTCGCCGGTCAACCCCGGCTCGGCCCTGTTCCAGGCGGAGAGCTGCGCCCGGGCCTCACCCCACTGGACGATCCGCTGCACGCCGTCGAGCACGATGCCGGCCCACCCGCCGGCGAGGCCCTGCGCCACCGCCTCGGCCAGCGGGAAGAGCACGTCGGCGCGGGGGTCGGCGCGTAGCCCCCGGTCGGCGAGGGCGTGCAGCTTCGGATGCAGGTCGACGGCGGTGAGCAGCCCAGACACCTCGCCGGGAACCGGTGCGAACGGCAGGATCCGGGTGGCTGCCGAGAGGGTCAGACCGAGCGCGTCGGAGGCGAGCGCACCCAGCGTGCGGGGGGTGCGGGGCCCCTCCTCGGGCGGGTGCGGCGGCGGGATGTCCGGGTCCGGCTCGTGCGGGCACACCCGTTCCGTCCGGGCCACCGTCGCGATCAGGTCGCGCAGCGGCGGCTTCGGCTCCTCGACGGCCACCACCACCCGGCCGGAGGGGGCGTTCACCCGCGCCCAGGCCACCCCGGGCATCCGCTCCAGGGCCTGCTCGACCTGACGGGCCAGCCGGTCGCCGCCGTCCTGGCAGACGCCGTGCACCTCGATGTGGTGCCGGCCGTCGCGGGACCAGACCCGGCGTCTGGTCAGACCGGCCGCGCGGGCCAGCCGGGACGCGGCCGCGCCGACGGTACGGGAGGTGTCGGCGACCAGGGGCGGCACCGGTGGACGCACCCGGGCGGCGAGCCGGCCCAGCGTGCTCATCGAGCGGTACGGCCGAGCCGTCGGCCCCGCTCCTCGCCGCCGCTGCTGCCGTACGCCATCTCCGCCTCCCGCGTTCGTCCGGCGGCCTGCCTTCCCGCCGTCACGGTCCTTATGCCGCCGGTGTGGGGGAAGTTCGCGCCGTTGGCGGGGCATGGACGCCGGTGGTCGTGGAATCCGGAGGCAACCGACAAACCCAGGGGAGGCCGGGATGAGCACGATCACGCGACACCTCAGCGGCGGTCACGAGACGGTGCGCGCCTACAACCGGCGGGTCGAGGTCCCGATGCTGGGCGAGGTGGCGGTGCCGCCGCCCGACAAGGTCGCCTACTACGCCGGCCTGGGGGTACTGGCCGCGCTCCAGGTCATCGAGTGGCCGCTGGCCTTGGTGATCACCGCCGGGCATCTCCTCGCCGACCAGCACCTCTCCGGTCTGGCCCGGGGGATCGGCGAGGCGTTGGAAGCGGCCTGACGAGATCTGGCTCACGGTTGACCTCACGTCGGGTTGAGGTCGCAGGCTGAACCCCATGGCGATCGAACTGCTCGGGCCCGAGGCGGGCCGGGACCGTGGCACCCGGCCGCGGCACCCGTACCGGCCTGGACAAGCACCGTCGGTCCCGCGCCGGATGCCCGGTACGGCGGCCGGTCGATGACGGCCACGGCCCAGGTGCACACTCCGGCCGCCCGCCTGTACGACCCGGGCCTGCGCGCGATGACCGTGGGCATTGTCGCCCTGGTGTCCCTGCTGGCCTTCGAGGCGCTGGCGGTGGGCACCGCGATGCCCACGGTCGCCCGGGCGCTGGACGGGCTCACCCTCTACGCGCTCGCCTTCGGCGGCACCTTCGCCGCCGGCGTGTTCGCCATGGTGCTCTCCGGCATCTGGTGCGACGTCCGGGGGCCACGGGTGCCGATGTGGAGCGGCGTCGGGCTGTTCGTGGCCGGGTTGCTGCTGGCCGGCAGCGCCGGTGGGATGGGGCAGCTCGTCGTCGGCCGGGCGGTGCAGGGTTTCGGTTCGGGGCTGCTCTCGGTCGCGTTGTACGTCGTCGTCGGGCAGGCGTACCCGGAGCGGTTGCGGCGGAAGGTGTTCGCCGCGTTCGCCGCCGCGTGGGTCGTTCCGTCGCTGGTCGGACCGGCGGTGGCCGGTCTGATCGTCGAGCACCTGGGCTGGCGGTGGGTCTTCCTCGCCGTACCGGCGGTGGCGGTGCCGGCGGCGCTGCTGGTCCAGCCCGGTCTGCGGTCACTGCGTCCGCCGGCCGCCGCGGGGTTGCCCGCCGGGGCGCTGGCGCGGGCCGGCTGGGCGGCCGGGGCGGGGGTGAGCGCCGCACTGCTGCACCACGGGGGGCAGCAGCGCGGCGCGTCCGCCGTGCCGTTGGTGGTGGCCGCGCTGGTGGGCCTGGCCTGCTGCGCGCCCCGGCTGCTGCCGGCCGGTTTCCTGCGCGTGGCGCGTGGCCTGCCCACGGTGATCTGGTTGCGCGGGCTGGCCTCGGCGGCGTTCGCCGGGGCCGAGGTGGTGATCCCGTTGATGCTCTCCCGGCAGCGGGGTTTCTCGCCGACCGCCGCCGGCCTGGTGCTCACCGTCGCCGCGCTGGCCTGGTCGGTGGGCTCCTGGTTGCAGGGGCGGCTGCCCGCGCCCCGCTCGTCGGCGACGTTTCCCAGGGCCGGCCTGGCTTGTGTCACCGTCGGCACGGCCACGGTGACCCTGTCGGTGTGGCCGGCGGTGCCGGTGGTGGTCGGGGTGTGCGGCTGGGCGGTCGCCGGGGCCGGGATGGGTCTGCTCTACCCGTCGTTGTCGGTGCTCACCCTGGAGCTGTCCGCCCCCGACGAGCAGGGGCGCAACAGTTCGTCGCTGCAACTGGGCGACTCGCTCTTCGCCGCCACCGTGCTGGCCCTCACCGGCGCCGTGCTCGCCGCCGGAGCCGTGCCCGGCCCGGGTGAGTACGCCGCCATGCTCGCTGTCGCCGCGTCCTGCGCCCTCGTCGGCCTCCTCGTCGCGTACCGGGTCGCCCCGTCCCGCTGACCCTCCGTCGATCCTGAGGTTGTCGTCCGGCCGTCTCGCCGCAACTTCATGATCGACGGCCTGATCGGGCGTGGCGGAACCGGGCGGGCGGCCAGGATTGGGTGGTGAACTTCCTGACCATCCTGCCGATGGCCGTGGTCATGGTGGCGGGCACCCAGTTGGTGGCGGCGGTCTTCCTGGCCTCCGCCGACCGGCCGCGCCGCGCCTCGGTCGGCTTCCTGGCGGGCGCCGCCGCGGTGGTCGTGCCCGTCACGACGCTTGCCTGGCTGGTCACGAGGACAATCAAGGGCGTGGCCGGCGGAGCCGGCCACGGAGGTGCCGGTCGGAGGCCGGCCGAGACCGCGATCGACGGGGTGGTGCTGGCGCTGCTGCTGGTGCTGGCGGTGGTGGTTTTCCTCCGCCGTCACCGGGCCGGCAGACCCGGGTGGATGGGCAGGCTCCAGCACGCCGACCCCGGGTACGCCTTCCGGCTCGGGCTGACCCTGTTCCTGGCGATGCCCTCCGACGACCTCACCATGCTGACCGTCGGGGCCAGTGCCGCCCGGCACGACCAGCCGTGGTGGCATCTGCTGCCGTTCATGCTGCTGACCCTGCTGCTGCTCGCGTTGCCCCTGCTCGCGCTGCTGCTGCTGCGTCGCCGGGCGGCGCGGGTGCTGCCCGGGATCCGTGACTGGGCCGACCACCACTCGTGGATCGTCAGCGAGATCGTGATCGTGTTCTTCATCCTGATCACCGGGGCCGACCTGCTGAGGTGAACGGTGAAGCCGGGCAGGCTGCCCCGGGAGGGTGGCGCTCGTCGCGCGCCCGACGGTGCCATGATCGGATCGCCGATCCGTCGACATCGGAAGGGTGCGATCCATGAGGGTTCTGGTCACTGGTGCGGGCGGCCTGCTCGGGCGGGCGGTGCTGCCGAGGCTGCGTGCCGACGGATTCGACGTACGGGCGACGAGTCGGCGTCCACGGCACGACCCGGGGGCGGACTGGGCGGTGGTGGACCTGGCCACCGGGGCGGGGCTGACCGAGGCGGTGGCCGGCGTGGACGCCGTGCTTCACCTGGCGTCGCTGCCGAACAGCCGGCACACCCACCGGGTGGACGTGCTCGGCACCCGCCGCCTGGTGCTCGCCGCCGGGCGGGCCGGGGTCAATCACCTCGTGTACGTCTCGATCGTCGGTGTCGACCGGGTGCCGTACCGCTACTACCGGCACAAGCTGGCTGCCGAGCAGGTGGTCGCCGCCGGCCCGGTGCCCTGGACGGTGCTGCGCGCCACCCAGTTTCCGCCGTTCCTGGACGTGCTGCTGCGTACGGCGAGCCGGTTCGGCCCGGTGGTCGGCGACCCGGCGGTGCTCGCCCAACCCGTCGACCAGCACGAGGTCGCCGGCCGGCTCGCCGAACGGCTCACCGCCGGCCCGCTGCGTGGGGTCGAGGAGTACGGCGGGTCGCAGGTGCTCCGCTTCGACGAGGCGGTACGCGCCTGGCAGGCGGCACGGGGATCGCGCCGTCCGCTGCTGCCGGTGCGGTTTCCCGGCCGGCTGGGTCGGGCGCTGCGTGAGGGCGGTCTGACCACCACCGCCACTCCGGCCGGTAGTCGAACCTGGGCCGACTATCTCGCCGACACGTACGGGCGAACCGGCGCTAGTTGAAGCTTTTCCTCGTTCAGGTTCGCCCTACCGTGACGGCATGCTCATGTTCATCGCCACCCTCATCCTCTACGTCTTCGGCTTCGTCTTCCTCTACGGCGTGATCCGGCTCGCTGTCCGGCACGGCATGGAGGACCTGGAGGCAGGGCGTCCGCAGGTGTTGCGCGCGGCACAGAACGCCGCCGCCGACGACCGCGCGTTCCTGCGGGAGAACGCTTTCCTCGGCGGCAGTTGAGTCTCCGTTTCCGACCCCGCGTGGGCCATCGCCGGTGTGGGCATCGCCGTAGTGGGCCGTCGCCGTATGCGCCGGGTGGCGGTACCAGCCCTGTTGGACACCGCCACCCGGCATACGGAGTTGGTCAGGGGTGGGCGGCGCCGGACGTGAGGTGCTCGGCGGGCGGATCGGTATGGCGGATGCGAGGATCGCATCCGTGATGGGGACGTTGAAGACCGAACCCGCCCGGAGTCGCCTCGACCTGCTGGCACCGCCGGTCGCCGCCGCGTTGCGACAGTGGCCGGCGCACGCGCCGATCGACGTGGACGACGTGCTGGTCGCCCCGATCGACGCCGACCTCGCCGACACGGCGGCGTTCTGCGCGGCGTACGAGGTGGGGCTGGACGTGTCGGCCAACTGCGTGGTGGTCGCGGGCCGGCGTGGGGGTGGGATCCGCTACGCCGCCTGCGTCGTGCTGGCCACCACCCGCGCCGACGTCAACGGCATGGTCCGGCAGACGCTCGACGTGCGCAAGGCCAGCTTCGCGCCGATGGCCGACGCGGTGGACCTGACCGGCATGGAGTACGGCGGAATCACCCCGATCGGGTTGCCGGAATCCTGGCCGATCCTGGTCGACGCGCGGGTGATCGCCGCCCCGCACGTGATCGTCGGATCCGGCGTCCGGCACAGCAAGGTCGTGATCCCCGGGCCGGCGCTCGGCGCCCTGCCCGGGGCGACGGTGCTGGAAGGGCTGGCCAAGCCGGTCCTCTGATCCAGTTCTATCGATGTTGTTGCACGTGAAACAAGACCGGTGCCGGTCCTTACGCCGTGTGCCTCGCCGCCCTCGGTCATCGGGTCGAACCGCGGGCCGTCACGCCACACCGGTCACTCGGCAGCCGCCTCGCGCTGTGCGACCTCGCGGAGCGCGGCGAGCAGCGTCTCCGGCTCCTGCGCGCCGGTGACCGCGTACTTCCCGGACAGCACGAAGGTCGGCACGCTGCTCACGCCGAGCCGGTGGGCGGCGGACAGGTCGGCGGCGACCTCCCGCCGGCCCAGGTTCGACTCCAGGTACTCCCGGACCTCCGCCTCGCCGAGGCCGGCGGTGGCGGCGAGTGCGCCCAGCGCGTCCCGTGAACCGACATCCACCCCGTCGGTGAAGTGTGCCCGGTAGAGCGCCTCGACGATCGGCTCCGACCGCCCCCGCGTGGCGGCGAACCGGACCAGCCGGTGCGCGTCGAAGGTGTTGGCCTGTACCGCGCGGTCGAAGCGCATCGTGAGGCCCACCCCGGCCGCGACCTGCGTCACCTGTGCGGCCAGCGCCTCGGCTCGCTGCGGCCCGCCGAACTTGTCGGCCAGCGCGTCGAGCAGCGGGCGGGGCTCGGTGACCGGTGCCGGATCGAGCTGGAACGGCCGGTACGTGACGGTCACCTCACCGTCGTACGACTCGAGGGCCCGCTCCCAACGGCGCTTGCCGATCCAGCACCAGGGGCAGACCACGTCGGCGTAGATCTCGATCTCCATGGTCGAGGTGAACGCCGAGCTCAACCCGCTTGTTCCCGGACCTGGCGCTGGAGCCGGGCGAGGATCGCCGTGCCGCCGCGCACCCGCAGCGGGCTGATCGCCTGGGCCAGCCCCATCCGCTGGTACAGGTCGCCGGGCACGGCCAGCACTTCCGAGACGCTCGCCCCGGCCAACCCCTCGGCCAGGATGCCGGCGAAGGCACGGGTGGTCGGCGCCTCGGGCGGGCAGTCGAAGACCGTACTCACCGTGCCGTCCGGGTTGACGTCGGCCCGCAGGAAGAAGGCGGTCTGGCACTCGGGGACCTGCTCCAGGTCGTTCCGCTCCGTCCCGGCCGGCAGCGGCGGTATGACGTCGGCGTACTCCAGCAGCATCTCCAGCACCACGTCACGCGGCGCGGCGGCGAACTCCTCGACGATCTCGGCCAGCTTCGTCGGCATCTCGGGCATCCCGCCAGGCTACCGCCGCCCGTCGGCGCAGGCGGGCGCGTGCTCCAGCGGTGCAGTCAGCCATTCGGCGCGGCCTCGCTGATATCGGCGAGCGCCGAGGTGGGGTCGAGCTGCATGGCCAGGTCGCCCAGGGAGACGATGCCGACGAGCTTGCGTTCGTTGTCGCAGACCAGCACCCGCCGGATGTTGCGCTCGCGCATCAGCGAGGCGGCCTCCGCGGCGGTGCAGTGCTGTTCGATCATCACCACCTCGCGCGTGATGATCGAACCGATGGTGGTGGCCGCCGGGTCGCTGCGCTCGGCGACCGCCCGCACCACGATGTCCCGGTCGGTGAGCAGCCCGGCGAGAGTGGCGCCCTCGGTGACCACCACGTCGCCGATGTCCGCCTCCTTCATCACCCTGGCCGCCTCGTCGAGAGTGGTCTCGGCCGGCAGGTAGACCACCTGTTTCGTCATCACGTCACTGACCCGGAACATGAGAGCCTCCGTTGCGCCGTCGTCGATCCAACTGCGGTACCCCGTGGTGCGTCGGCTACACCCTGTCGCGGACCGCACGCACCTCCGTCGCCAGTCGCTCGACCAGGCCGTCGAACGGCAGCTCGGCGCGCTCGCCGGTGGCCCGACCGCGCAGTTCGACGTACCCGTCGGCCAGGCGGCGGCCGACCACGACGACGCGCGGGATGCCGATCAGCTCGGCGTCGGTGAACTTCACCCCGGCCGAGACGTTCACCCGGTCGTCGACCAGCACCCGCAGCCCCGCGTCGGCGAGACGTGCGCCGAGGTCGAGCGCCGCGTCGAGCTGCGGTCCCTTGCCGACGGCGACCAGGTGCACGTCGCACGGCGCGACCGCCGCCGGCCAGACCAGACCCCGCTCGTCGTGGTGCTGTTCGGCGATCGCGGCGACCACCCGGGACACGCCGATGCCGTAGCAACCCATGGTGGGCCGGACCGGCTTGCCCTGCGCGCCCAGCACGTCGACGGCGAACGCGTCGGTGTACCGGCGGCCGAGCTGGAAGATGTGCCCCACCTCGATGCCCCGCCGCATGGTGAGCCCACCCTCGGCACAGGCCGGGCAGGGGTCACCCGGGCGCACCTCGGCCGCCTCGATCGTGCCGTCCGGCGTGAAGTCCCGGCCGCAGACCACGTTCGTGGCGTGCCGTCCCGGCTCGTTCGCCCCGGTCAGCCAGGCGGTGCCGGCCACCACCCGCGGGTCGACCAGATACCGCACGCCCAGTCCGGTCAGGATCTGCGGGCCGATGTACCCGCGGACCAGCCCCGGGTGGGCGGCCCAGTCCTCGAAGACCGTCACGGTGGCGGGGGCGAGCGCGGCGTCGACCCGCCTGAGGTCCACCTCACGGTCGCCGGGGAGCCCCACCACCAGCAGCTCGGCCGCCTCCGCGCCCGGCCGGCGGACGGACAGCACCACGTTCTTCAGGGTGTCGGCGGCGGTCCAGTCGTCCCGGCCGGCGAGCCGGCGGGCGTTGGCCAACTCGACCAGGGAGGCGATGGTCGGCGTCCGGGGCGTGTCGTGCACCTCGGCGGCCGGCTGCGCCTCCGGGTCAACGGCGGCCGGGGCGCGGGTGGTCACCGCCTCGGTGTTCGCCGCGTAGTCGCAGGCGGTGCAGCCGACGAAGCTGTCCTCGCCCACCGGCGTGACCGCCAGGAACTCCTCCGACGCGGAGCCGCCCATCGCCCCGGCCATCGCGTGCACGACGGTGTAGTCCAGCCCGAGCCGGTCGAACACCCGGCGGTACGCACCCCGGTGCCGGTCGTACGACTCCGCCAGACCTGCCTCGTCCAGGTCGAACGAGTAGGCGTCCTTCATCAGGAACTCGCGCCCGCGGAGCAGACCGGCCCGGGGTCGGGCCTCGTCCCGGAACTTCGTCTGGACCTGGAAGAACGTCACCGGGAAGTCCCGGTACGACGAGAGGAGGTCCTTGACCAGCAGGGCCGCCATCTCCTCGTGGGTCGGGGCGAGGAGGTGCTCGGCGCCCCTGCGGTCGACGAGGGTGAAGATGTCGTCGCCGTACTCCGTCCACCGGCCGCTGGTCCGGTACGGCTCCGCCGGCAGCAGCGCCGGGAAGTGCACCTCCTGGTCACCGATCGCCGTCATCTCCCGCCGGACGATCTCGGACACCCGGTCCAGCACCAGCCTGCCCAGCGGCAGCCAGGTGTACCCGCCCGGCGCGGCCCGGCGGACGTAGCCGGCGCGGACCAGGAGCCGATGGCTCGGCACCTCCGCGTCCGCCGGGTCCTCGCGAAGGGTCCGCAGCAACGCGGTCGACGTACGAAGCAACATCAGCGCAGCGTACGGTCGGGGCGGCCGGATCGGCGATCCGGTTTGGCCGCCCCCGGGATTCGTTCCGGCCGGACGGCAACCCCGACGGCCCGTTCCGGCGTCTGAAGGGTCGTCAACCACCCCTATCAGGATCGGCTCGTGTGGACCCGCTGCTGAGTGAGTTCGACTCGTTCGTCCGCGCCCGGACGCCGGCGCTGCTGCGTTCCGCGTACCTGCTGACCGGGGACCAGCACCTCGCCGAGGATCTGGTCCAGTCGGCCCTGGCCCGTACCCACCGGTCGTGGAGCCGGCTGCACGACACGGGCAACGCCGAGGCGTACACCCGCAAGACCATGTACCACCTCCAGGTCTCCTGGTGGCGTCGCCGCCGCGTCGCCGAGTCGGTGACGGGCGAGTTGCCCGAGCCCCGGCGGCACGACGGCGATTTCGCCAGCCAGACCAGCCTGCGCCTCACCCTGCGGGCCGCGCTGGCCCGGCTCTCCGCGAAGCAACGCGCGGTGTTGGTGCTGCGGTTCTTCGAGGACCGCAGCGAGGCCGAGGCCGCGGAGATGCTCGGCGTCACCGTCGGCACCGTGAAGAGCCAGACCTCGAAGGCCCTGGCGAAGCTGCGCACCGTCGCGCCCGAGCTCGCCGACTTGTACGTCCTGGAAGGAAGCGTCCGATGAACGACCAGCGTCTCCGGCTGGACCTTGCCGACCTGGCCGAGGAGGTAACCCTGGTCGACGTGCGCGACCGTGTCCTGCGCACGTCGCGCCGGCTCGGCATCCGCCGCGCGGTCGCCGGCTCGGCCGCGGCGGTGGCACTGCTCGGCGCGGCCACCGGCACCGCCTTCGCGTTCTCCCCGAAAGGCAGTCCGGGTCCGACGCCCGGCAACCTCCCGTCCGTCGTGACCAGTCCCAGCCCGGCGGATCCGTGGGCGAACGTGGGGCGGATCTTCTACCTCCCGACGGTCAGTGACATGGGCAACATCCCCCTGACGGCCTGGCGGCCGGGGGGCCAGCCCAGCACGCTGGTCGACCTGCCCGGGTCGGTGCTGGGGAGCAACGCGGCGGTCTCGTCCGACGGCAGGCAGGTGGCGTGGGTTCAGGACACCGAACTCATGCTCGCCGACGTCGACGGGCCGAACCGGCGGGTCGTCAGCGCGCACGTGGAGGCAGGGAGTTGCTGGGGGCCGTCCTGGTCGCCCGACTCCCAGTCGCTCGCCGCGGCCGTCATGCGACGCCCGGGCATCCCGATCGCGCAGTACGGTCTGGTCGACCTCAAGACGGGGAGGTTCGCCCCACTCAAGATCAGTGTGAACGGCTGCCGTCCGGTCTGGTCGGCGGACGGCCAGCTCCTGGCGTACACCGACGGCGAGGGCCGGGTGGCGGTCACGAACCGGCACAGCAGTGCGACCCGCGTGGTGCCGAGGCTGGGCGGCAACAACGTCTACGACAGTTACCACGTGGTCAGCCTGTCGCGGGACGGCTCGCGGGTCGCGCTGCTGCGAACAGGCCCGACGGAGGACGATGGCGACATCGCTCGCGACCTGAACGCCAACGCGGTCGTGGACACCCGTACCGGCGCGACCGTCAATCTGCCGCTGGGTGGGCGGAAGTTGATCCAGGCGTACTTCCTGCCGGACGACAGGCTGGTGGCGCGGGTGAAGGGGGGCGGCGGCAACCAACATCTCCTGCTGATCGACGCCGACGGACACCTGGTGACCGAGGTCGCCGAGCCCGCGGCGCTGGCGAACCAACAGATCCTCGCCGTCACCTCGTCCTGACCGGTCGGGCGCTCGGCGCGACGCCCGACCGGCGGGAGAAGGTTGCCGTGAGCGGCCATTGTCACGTTACGGACATCGGCGGTTGTCTCCGGCAACCTTCCCCGGCCGGACTCCCGTCAGGGAGGGTATGCGCAGACCCACGCCGGAGGCGACGCGATGACCATCGACCTGTCCGACCGCACCGCCCGTCCCGCGCGGCACCGGCCCGGCCGGTACGCGATGACGGGCGCGGCCGCCGTGCTGGTGCTCGCCGTCGGCCTGGCCGACCTGCCCGGCGTACGCCGGTCCGCAGCCGCGCCGTCCGCCGCTCCCGCCCCGATGCTGCCGATCACCGCCACCCCCGCAGCGGCGGCATCACCGTCACCGTCCACCACCCCGTCCGGGACCGCCTCGGCCGCGCCGGCTGCCGCCGTCACACCGACCGGCGCTCCGTCGGCGTTCGGCCGGCTCTTCTACCTGCCGGCCGAGCACGTCGCCGGTGCGGAGGTCCGGCTACGGTCGTGGCGGCCCGGGCAGAAACCGCAGACTCTGGCCGCGTTGCCGCAGATGGCGGCGGTGGCCAACGCGAGTGTCTCGCCGGACGGCCGGCGGGTCGCCTGGGTGGATCCGGAGCGGGCGGCCACCCTCTTCGTGGCGGATGTGGACGGCTCGCGGAAGCGGGCGCTGGTCCGGCACGTCGACCAGTACTGCGTCACGCCGACGTGGTCGCCGGATTCCCGGCACCTGCTGTTCCGGGCCGCCGACCCGATGGGCACCCCGGGGCGGTTCGGGGTGGTGGACACCCGTGGGCGCAAGGCTCCGGTCCGGTGGTGGGACGCCGAGCCGCAGGCCTGCCACGCGCTCTGGTCCGCCGACGGGCGGGCCATCGCGATGAACAGCGCCACCGGGGTGACCGTGTTCGGCCCGGACGGCAGCCGTCCCCGCCCGGTTCCGCACCTGTCCGGTCCCGCGCCCTGGCGCAGCACCCACGTCGCCAGCCTCTCTCCCGACGGCGCCCGGATCGCGCTGTTCCGTACGCGGCCGAACGAGCAGGTGCGAGACATCGGCCGGATGCTCACGGTCAACGCGGTGCTGGAGACGCGGACCGGGCGGGAGGTCACGCCGCCGACCGGAGGCCGGGAGTTGCGGCAGGCGTTCTTCCGGCCGGACGGGTCGATGGTGCTGCGGGTGCGCGCGGGTACGGGGTACGCGTTGCTGCTGGTGAACCGGGGTGGGCGCCCGACAGCCGCAGTCACCGAGCCGGCCGGGTTGCGGGACTGGCAGATCGTGGCGGTCACCGGGTAGGCAGGCTGCCTCCGGCTGATCATGCGGGTCAGAACATCGCTATATTCCCCCGCATGAATACCCCTGTTCTCCGGCGACGCCTCACCGCCGGACTCGTCGCCGCCGTGCTCGCCACGGCCGGCGGGCCGCTGGTGTCGCCCGCCCCGGCGCTGGCAGCCGACGCCGCGCACCGCTCCCTGCGTACCGCCAGCAACCCCGACTGGATGCGGCGCCTGCCGGACGGCGCCAGCCTCGCCGCCCTCTCCCTGCCCGGCACCCACGACACCCTCTCCATCCACGGCGGAGCATGGACCCAGACCCAGGAGAACCACGGCAACAGCGCGGCCACCCTCGCCGCCCAGCTCCACGCCGGGGTACGGGCTGTCGACATCCGCGCCCGGATCAACGGCGGCAACACCCTCACCATCCACCACGGCGCGACGTACCAGCAGGCCAACTTCGACGACGTGCTGAACGTGCTCGGCTCGTTCCTCGCCGCACGGCCCACCGAGACCGTGGTCATGCGACTCAAGCACGAGTGCACCGGCGAGTTCGGCTCCTGCACCGACGCCACCGGGCAGCTCGGCTTCGCCGACATCTTCGACCGCTACCGCGACGGCCGGCCCGGTCTGTTCTGGGGCCCGTCGGTGAACCGGTGGGCCGGGGCCGCCGTGCCCACCCTCGGCGCGGTCCGGGGGAAGGTCGTCCTCGCTGTCCTGCACGGGCCGCGCGGCGGCCGGTACGGCCAGTACGGGCTGGCCCAGTTCGCCGGCTGGGGTGACGGCTCGTCCGCCTACGTGCAGGACGAATACCACGTGCCGAACGTCGGGGCGATCGCCACCAAGCGCGACCAGGTGCGCCGTCACCTCGACGCGACCAGCGCCGGAGACCCGACCCGGATGTACGTCAACTTCGCCAGCGGGGCGAGCGTCCTCGCCACCCCCGAGGCGGTGGCCGGCGGTGCGCTCGGGGTGCAGGGCGTCAACCCGTTCCTGTGGACCTACCTCAACGAGGGGCCGGAGGTGCACCCACCGGTCCGCCGTACCGGGATGCTGATGCTGGACTTCCCCGGTGGCGGGCTGATCGACCGGATCATCGCGGTGAACGCCGGCGGACGACCGTAACCGGGCCCACTCTGGTCGCGATGACGTCCGCCACGTCGGCCGGGCGGGTGGCGGCGGCCGGGACGGGCGCGGTGACAGACTGGTCGCCGCAGGCAACCGGACGAGGGAGGCGGCGTGCGCTGGCGCAGCTTCGTGGCGGTGGGGGACAGCTTCACCGAGGGCATGGACGACGCGTACCCGGACGGCACCTACCGCGGGTGGGCGGATCTGGTGGCGACCCGGCTGGCCGCCGAGGCCGGGCCGGACTTCGGGTACGCCAACCTGGCGATCCGCGGCAGGCTGTTCCCCAGCGTGGTGGCCGAGCAGGTGCCCGCCGCCCTGGCCATGCGGCCCGACCTGATCAGTTTCGCGGCCGGCGGCAACGACGTGCTGCGCCGCAGCTTCGACCCGCACACGATGGTCAGCCGCTTCGACGAGGTGGTCGGCCGGCTGCGCTCCGGCGGCGCCGACGTGATCCTGTTCCGGTTCGCCGACGTGCTGGCCCGGCTGCCCGGCCAGCGTCTGGTCGCGCCCCGGATCCAACTGCTCAACCGGGCTGTCGGGGAGACCGCCGAGCGGCACGGCGCGATCCTCGTCGACCTGTACGCCGACGACACGTTCCTCAACCCGATGCTGTGGAGCACCGACCGGCTGCACCTGTCCGCCGCCGGGCACCGGCGGGTAGCCGGGCAGGTGCTGACCGCACTCGGAGTCGGCTGTGACGAGGAGTGGCTGCTCGTCCCCGAGCGGCCCGCGCCCACGCCGTGGCTGGCCGCCCGCGCCGCCGACCTGCGCTGGGCCGGCCGGCACCTCGCCCCGTGGATCAGGAGGCGGCTGACCGGCCGCTCCTCCGGCGACCTGGTCACCGCCAAGCGCCCGGCGCTCGGTCCGGTCACGGAATGACGGTGCGGACCGTCCACACCGCCAGCCGCCTCCGGACGACCCTCGACGGGAAGCCCGTCCCCGACCGGGCCGTGCTGGTCGCCGGCGACCGCATCGAGGCGGTCGCGTCGCTGGACGAGCTGACGCAGGCGTACCCGACCGTGCGGGTGCGGCGGTGGGCCGGCACCCTGGGGCCGGCGCTGGTGCACGACGGGCCGCTGCCCCCGGCCCCCAGCCCGCGCGAGCGGGTGCACGCGCTGTTCCGGGCCGGGGTGGCGGCGGTGCCCGCCGCGTACCTGACCGACCCGGAGCTGCGGGCCGCCGCCGTCCGCAACGACATGGCCGTGCCCGCCGGGCCGTGCCCGCCGGTGTTGGTGACCGGCGGGCGGGCCGACCTGGCCGTCTTCGCCGACGACGGCACCTGCCTGGCCACGGTGGTCGCCGGTCGGCTGGTGCACCGCCGGGCCTGACCGGTCAGGAGAAGTACCGCACCCAGGTGCGTTCGACGCCCGATCCGACGCCCAGCGCCTTCGTGCCGTTGTAGTCCAACTCGATGGTGCCGTCGGCCAGCACCCCGACGCCCGGTCCGGTCGACCCCGGTCCGTCCCGGAGCTCGGGGCGGTCGACGTAGCGGCCGTCGACCAGGAAGCCGACGGTTCCGGAGCCGCCGCCGACGATCAGCAGCCCGTCGTCCAGCGCGGCCACCGAGCCCGTGTCGTCCGGCAGGCCGGGAAGCTCCCGCCAGCTGTCGCCGGTGAGCCGCCACAGCGGCTTGCGCTCCTGGAAGCCGGCCAGCCAGACGTGCCGACCGTCCGGTGACACCAGCAGGGTGAGTTCGCCGGGCACCGACGGCAGCGTCCGCCACCGGTCCGTCGTCGCGCTGCCACGGACCAGCACGACTGTCCGGCCCCGCTGGTGGACCGCCAGCCACAGCCGCCGGTCGCGGCCCTCGACGAGCTGTTGGTTCTGGTCGATCCGCAGCTCCACCGGCGGCTGGTCGGGAACCCGCCGCCCCCCGACATTCGTCAGCACGCGGCGGCCGCACACGGGACCCGGGTCGACCACGGTCAACGCGGCCGCGCCCGGGCAGCCGAGCAGGTATCCACTGAGGGTGGCCAGCGCCCGCTGTGCCGGCGGTGGCGGAGACTGCCGCGGATGCTCGCTGAAGGTCCTGCCGCCGTCGGAGGTCACCAGCCAACCCGTCTCCGCCATCACGGTCAGCGTCTCGCCGTCCGGTGCGGGGAGTAGCTGGAGGTGGCCCCGGATGGTGTCCGGGACGGCGGCCGCCCGCCAGGTCAGGCCGCCGTCGTCGGTCCACGCCACCGCGGACCGGCAGTTTGAGGTCGAGCCACCGACCGCGCAGGTGCTGAACAGGCCCCAGCCGGCGCGGGCGTTGACGAACCGCAGCTCCCGCAGTTCGCCGGGCGCGCCGGAGGGCGCGACCCGGCGTATCACCGGCCCGTCGGACGGGCTGGGCGTGGCGCTGGGTGTCGGTGCCGGCGTCGGCGGTGCGTTGTCCGTCCCGGCCAGGGCGAACGCGCCGGCGGGGCCGCCCAGCAGCAGCGCCACCAGCCCTGCCAGGAATCCCCTGCGACGGCGTCGGAGGATCCGGGCGCGCCGCCGGGCCGCGGCGACCCCCGGAGGACGGAACATGGTCAGGGCTTCCGCCTCGAACTCGGCGAACACCCGATCGACTGTGCTCTCAGGCATCGGGGGCCTCCTCGGAGAAGTAGGTGGCCAGCGCGGCGCGACCCCGGGAGAGCCAGGAGCGGACGGTGCCCTCCGCCGCACCGGCCTGCTCGGCGATCTCCCGGACGCTCAGGTGGCCCAGGTGGTGCAGGACGATCGCCTGCCGCTGCGAGGCGGGCAGGGTGGCCAGGGCCCGGGTCAGCGCCACCCGGTCCGGCTCCGGGCCGGGCACGTGTTCCTCCCGCTGCCGGGCCAGGTGGCGCACCGCGGTACGCATCCGGCGCAGCCGGCTGGTTGCCAGGTTCCAGGCCACCCGCCGGACCCAGGCCGACGGGTCGTCGTACCCGCTGACCCGGTCCCAGCGTTCCAGGGTCCGGCAGAACGCCTCCTGGGTGAGATCCTGCGCCTCGGCGTGGTCTCCCAGGTAGGCGTAGAGCTGCACCGCGATCCGGTGGAAGTGCGCCTGGTAGAAGGCGGTGAAGTCCCCGGCTGGCGCGGCGTCCGGGGGTGACCCGGTCTGCTGCCGTACGGTCATGTCGGTCCTCTGTGGTCGGCGGGTCCCGCCCCTGACACGTGTGGCCGGTCTGGTCCGCTGCGCCCGATGACCGTTCGCCCGGCCCGGATCCGGCGTACCTTGGGGATCATGCCTGTGCCGAGCGATCCGAATCCCCGCCTCCAGTCGTACGCCGATCCGCGGCGTCTGGTCACCACGGAGTGGCTGGCCGAGCATCTGGGCGACGATGGTCTCGTCGTGGTCGAGTCCGACGAGGACGTGCTTCTCTACGACACCGGCCACATCCCGGGCGCGGTCAAGGTCGACTGGCACACCGAACTGAACGACCAGGTCACCCGCGACTACCTCGACGCCGTCAGCTTCGCCGAGCTGTGCGCCGCGAAGGGCATCGGCCGGGACGACACGGTGGTCTTCTACGGCGACAACTTCAACTGGTGGGCCGCGTACGCCCTCTGGGTCTTCTCCCTCTTCGGCCACCCGGACGTGCGGCTGCTCGACGGTGGTCGGCAGAAGTGGGCGGCCGAGGGGCGTGAGCTGACCCGGGAGAAGGTCATCCGTCCGCGCGCCGAGTACCCGGTGCCGGAGCGCAACGACGCGCCGATCCGGGCGTACCGGGAGCAGGTGATGGCGCACGTCGCCGCCGGCCGGCCGCTGGTCGACGTGCGCTCACCGGGCGAGTACACCGGCGAGATGCTGCACATGCCGGACTACCCGCAGGAGGGCGCGCTGCGTGGCGGGCACATCCCGGGCGCGGTGAACAAGCCGTGGAAGTCCGCCGCCAACGACGACGGCACCTTCAGATCGGCCGACGAACTGCGCGCGATCTACGCCGACCAGTTGGGGCTGAGCCGATCCGACGACGTGGTGGCGTACTGCCGGATCGGGGAGCGGTCCAGCCACACCTGGTTCGTGCTGCGGCACCTGCTGGGCTACCCGCAGGTGCGCAACTACGACGGCTCGTGGACCGAGTGGGGCAACCTGGTCCGCGCCCCCGTCGTCAAGGGTGACCAACCGGGTGGCCTGACCCCCTGACGCCTACCGTCGCCGGGCCTGGCCCGCCCCGGCCGGCGAGGTCAAGCTGGTGCCGCTGGTCGACGTCGTCGACCTGCTCGACGACGGCCCGGCCACCGCCGTGGTCCAGGTGGTCGGCAACCTGCTGGTCTTCGCCGCGTTGGGCTTCCTCGCCCCGGTACGCTGGGCCGCCCTGGCCGGCGTCGGCCGGCTCTTCCTGCTCGGCGTGGCCGGCTCCGCGCTGGTCGAGTGGTTGCAGTACGCGTTGGACCTGGGCCGGGTCACCTCCGTCGACGACGTGCTGATCAACGCGACCGGAGCGGCCCTGGCCGCGCTGGCGTCCCGGCCGCGGTGGGCGGGGCGCCGGCCGGTACCGCAGCGGCCGGCCGCAGTGCCCGCCACGCCGTGAGCGTGACCAGCGCGAACGCTCCGGCCACCGCGACCACCACCGGTTCCACCCCGTACGCGGCACCGGCCAGCCCCGCCACCGTCGCGCCGACCGGCGCGGTGAGCAGCGTCACCGTCCGCTGCGCCGCGCCGACCCGGCCGAGCAGCCCGGCCGGCACCCGACCCTGGCCGTACGCGGCCCACAGGCTGTTCCACACCGTGCCGCCCGCGCCGAAGACCGCCAGCGCCAACCCACCGACCACCGGCTGCCGGACCAGCGCGAACACCGTCAGGGCGACGGACTGCGCCAGGAGTGCCACGCGGAGCGCCCGCACCGTACCGAGCCGGGCGGCCAGCCGTCCCGCCGCCAACGCCCCGGCCAGGCCGCCGAGCACCGCCCCCGCCAGGAACAGTCCGTACCCGGCGGCCGGCACCCGCAACACGTCCAGCGCGTAGAGGACCAGGACCGCCATCAGCGCGCTGATCGCCAGGTTGGCGCCCCCGCCGAGCAGCGCCATCCGCCACATCAGCGGGTCGCCCCGCAACCACGCCACTCCGACCAGCGCCTCCCGGTGGAGCCGGCCGCCCCGGGCCTGCCCGCTGCCCGGAGCGGGGCTGTCCTGCGGCCCTCCGCCGTGCGGGGCGCGGGTGTCGCCGGGGCGCGACCCGTCGGCTGGCTCTCCGCGCCACCCCCGCCCGTTGCCGTCGCCCGGTGGGGGTGCGGCGGCGGGGAGGGCGAGCACCAGCAGGGCCGCCGCGGCGAAGGTGAGGGCGTCGACCGCGAAGGGAAGAGCGGCCGACACCGTGAAGAGGACGCCGGCCAGCGGGGCGCCGAGGAACCCGGCGGCGACCGCCGTACCGGCCTGGAGGCGGCCGTTGGCGGTGGGCAGGACGGCCGGGGTGACCAGCGCGGGCAACAGGGCGTACGCGGCGGCGTCGAAGAGCACGCCGAGCGTGGCCAGCAGGAACGCCGCCGCCACCAGCACCGCGACACCGGCCCGGTCCACCGCGACCGCGACGGCCAGCACCGCCACCAGCGCCGCCCGCGCGGCGTCCACCACCGCCATCGTCCGGCGGCGGTCCCAGCGGTCCGTGTACACGCCGCCGAGCAGGCCGAACAGCAGCGACGGAAGTTGCCCGGCGACGGTCACCACGGCCACCGCCCGGGGATCGCGGGTGAGCGTGGCGGCCAGCAGGGCCAGTGCCGGCGTACGCACCGAGTCGCCGAAGCGGGAAGTCACGGCGGCCGACCAGAGCAGTCGGTAGGGGTGGCCGAGACGGTGGGCGGTCATGTGACGCAGCGTGGACCCTTGACCAGGTGGAGGGTCAAACGGAAGGTTCGGGAGCGGTCGGAATCCCTACGGCCGACCGGGGCACGGCCAGCGGTGGGGCCGGACGGTGCGAATGTGCGGCGACCGGTGGGTAACCGAGCCTCCTTTACGGCGGGCGGGCGGTCTAGGCTTGCCCGGTGGCGGTGGAACAGCAGGCGCGGGGTGCGATGAACGGCGTGACGAGTACGGGTCGACGGCGGTCCCGCAGGGACGAGATCCTGGAGATCGCGGTCGGTCTCTTCGCCGCACGCGGCTACCACGGGGTGTCGATGGACGACATCGGGGCCGCCGCCGGGGTGACCGGGCCGGCCCTGTACCACCACTTCGCCGGCAAGGAGGCGATGCTGGCAGCCGCGCTGATCCCGGTCAGCGAGGGGCTGCTCGACGGCGGCCGGGACCGGGCCGCCGGCCACCCCGGTGAGCCGCGTGCCGCCCTGGAGTCCCTGATCGACTTCCACGTCGACTTCGCGCTGGCCAACCCGGCGGTCATCGCGCTGCACCTGCACGAGTTGGACCGGCTGCCCGACGAGCCGCGTCGCCGCATCCGCCGGCTCCAGCGCCTCTACGTGGAGGAGTGGGTGACGGTGCTGACCGCGCTGCACCCCGACCTGCCCGACGGTGAGGCCCGGGTGCTCGCCCACGCCGCGTTCGGCCTGATGAACTCCACCCCGTTCCTCGGTGGCGAGGTGGAACGTCGACGGCGGGCCGCACTGCTACGCGGCGCCACCCTGGCCGCCCTGCTCGCCCCCACTCCTGTCTGAACCGCCCGGCGTACCCGTCACCGGCGATGCCGTACCCGCCGGACTTCCCGGTCCGATTCCGGGCCCGGTGGTCGGTGACTCGTCAGTAACCGTGGGGTCATGGTTGGCTGGCAGCCGTCTTCACCCCTGGACGTCGGGAGGAAACATGATCGAGTCACTGCTGGTCGCCAACCGGGGCGAGATCGCCCGCCGGATCATCCGTACCGCCAGGCGGCTCGGCATCCGTGCGATCGCGGTGCACTCGGAGGCCGACGCCGACCTGCCGTTCGTCGGCGAGGCCGACGAGGCGGTCTGTGTGGGCCCGGCCAACCCGGCGCAGAGCTACCGGAACACCGAGGCGATCCTCGCCGCCGCCAGGTCCACCGGCGCGCAGGCCATCCACCCCGGGTACGGCTTCCTGTCGGAGAACGCGGGCTTCGCCCGTACCGTCGAGGCCAGCGGCCTGATCTGGGTCGGGCCCGGCGCGGACGCGATCAGCGCGATGGGCGACAAGATCAACGCCCGGAACCTGATGGCGGCGGCCGGCGTGCCGGTCGCGCCCGGCACCACCGACCCGGCGGCGGACCTGGACGCGGCGGCCACCGCCGCCGCCGAGATCGGCTACCCGGTGATGGTCAAGGCCGCGGCCGGTGGCGGCGGCATGGGCATGGGCGTGGCCCACGACGAGGCCGCGCTGCGCATCGAGTACGACAAGGTGCGCTCGTTCGCCGAGCGGATGTTCGGCGACGGTTCGGTGCTGATCGAGCGCTACTTTCCCCGGGTACGCCACGTCGAGGTGCAGATCCTCGGCCTCGCCGACGGCCGGGTGGTGGCCCTCGGCGAGCGGGAGTGCTCGGTGCAGCGCCGTAACCAGAAACTGGTCGAGGAGTCGCCGTCCCCGGCGGTCTCGCCGGAGCTGCGGGAACGGTTCCTGGCGGCGGCGGTCCGCGCCGGCGAGGCGGTGAACTACCGCAACGCGGGCACGGTGGAGTGCCTGCTCGATCCGACCACCGGAGAGTTCTTCTTCCTGGAGATGAACACCCGCCTCCAGGTGGAGCATCCGGTGACCGAGCTGGTGTACGGCGTGGACCTGGTCGAGGAGCAGCTACGGGTGGCCGCCGGGCTGGCGCCGACCTTCGACCCGGACGCGCTCGCCCCGCGCGGGCACGCCATCGAACTGCGGATCAACGCCGAGGACCCGAAGCGTTTCCTGCCCGGTCCCGGCGTGATCAAGACGTGGGTCGAACCGACCGGCGAGGGCGTCCGGGTGGATTCGGGCTATGTCGAGGGCAACACCGTCACGCCGTTCTACGACAGCCTGATGGCGAAGCTCATCGTGAGTGGCGCCGACCGGGCCGAGGCGATCGAGCGGGCGAAGGCCGCGGTGGCCGCCTTCGAGCTGGCCGGCCCGAAGAACAACCTCCCCTTCTTCGCCGAGCTGATGGAGAACGAGGAGTTCCTCTCCGGCGACTACGACACCGCCATCGTCACCCGCATGCGCTGACGATCCGGTCTCTTTCGTGCGGTGGGATGCTGGGGGAACCAGCATCCCACCGTCACAGTGAGGTGACCCCTAATGGCGGAACTGCCGGACTTCGTCTCCATCCGTGAGGTCGGCCCCCGGGATGGGCTCCAGAACGAGGAGCCCATCCCGACCGAGGCCAAGGTACGGCTGCTCGACGCCCTGTCCCGCACCGGCGTACGGCGGATCGAGGCGGTGTCGTTCGTGCATCCGAGCGCGATTCCGCAGATGGCCGACGCGGACGAGGTGTGGCGGCGGGCCGCCAAGGCCGAGGGCGTGCGCTACTCCGCCCTGGTGCCGAACACGCGGGGTACGCGGCGCGCCCTGGCCGCCGGGTTCACCGAGATCGAGGTGGTGGTGTCGGCGAGCGACACCCACAACCGGCGCAACGTGAACCGTTCCACGGATGAGTCGCTGGACGACATCGCGGAGCTGATCGACCTGCTGCACGGGGCCGGCGCCCGGGCCGAGGTGATCGTGGCGACCAGTTTCGGCTGCCCGTACGAGGGGGACGTCGATCCCGCCCGGGTCGCCGGGATCGTCGACCGGGTGGTCCGTGACGGCGCCGACCGGGTGGCGTTCGGCGACACCACCGGCATGGGTACGCCCCGCCGGGTCCGGGAACTGCTCACCGCCGTACGCGACCGAAACGCCCACGTCCCGGTGCTGCTGCACTTCCACAACACCCGGGGTACCGCGCTGGCGAACCTGCTCACCGCCCTGGAACTGGGCGTCACCGAGTTCGACGCCAGTGTGGGCGGCCTGGGCGGCTGCCCGTACGCCCCGGGTGCCAGTGGCAACCTGGCCACCGAGGAGGCCGTGCACATGTTGCACGACATGGGCATCGACACCGGCATCGACCTGGACGCGCTCATCGAGGCGGCGGAACTGGCCGAGGAGTTGACCGGCAAGCGCCTGCCCTCCGGCGTCCTGCGCGCCGGCCCCCGTACCCGCCTCACGCCGCTCCCGGCCTGAGTCACGGGGTGCTGGGGGTACGTCGGCTGCGGCGTACCCCCAGCCTCGTGGTTCACCGGGTCGGCGCGCCCGACTCGGTCGGCAGGCCGGCCGCCACCCAGTCCTCGATGCCCTCGGCGTACTTGCGCACGTTGGTGTAGCCGAGGGCGGTGAGCCGGTCGGCGACCCGGCCGCTGTTCGGGCAGGAGGGGTTGGAGCAGTAGGTGACGATCGCGGCTTCCCGGTCCGGCAGCAGTTCCGCGGCGCGTGCGGACACGTCGGCCTCGATCAGGGGGACGGCTCCCGGCAGGTGCTGCCGGGCGTAGTGGTCGCCGCCGAGGGCGTCGACGACGGTGACGGTGCCGGCATTGATGGCGGCGCGCAACTCGTCACGGGCGATCAGGCTGGACATGGTGACCTCCGAAGTAGGTGGACTATAGTCCGGTTATGCCTCGGAAGGTTAGCGGACCGCAGTCCGTTTACGCCACTCCTCCCGCCGAGCTGCTGGAGTTGCGTATGTCACCGCCCAGGGAGCGGGCTGATGCGGCGCGCAATCGGGCGGCCGTGCTGGAGGCGGCCGCCGTCCTCTTTCGGGAACGCGGCGTGGAGGCCGTCTCGATGGACGCGGTGGCTGCCGCCGCGGGGGTTGGCAAGGGGACGCTGTTCCGCCGGTTCGGCGACAAGGCGGGCCTGGCCACCGCGCTGCTCGACGAGCAGGAGCGGGATCTGCAGGAGGCGATCCTGTTCGGCCCGGCTCCGCTGGGGCCCGGGCCGCCCGGTGCCGCGGTGACCTCCCAGGAGCGGCTCCGTGCCTTCGTCGAGGCATACCTGGACCACCTGCTCGGCCACCTGGACCTGGTGCGGGTGTCGGAGACCGCCGCCCCCGGCGCGCGGTACCGGATTGGGGCGTACCGGTTCTGGCACCGGCATGTCGCTCTGCTGCTGGCCGGCCGCGCCGACCCGGTGGCCGACGCTCACCTGCTGCTCGCTGCGTTGGCTGCCGAGCACGTGGCCGCCGTCCGGGTCGAACTCGGCGACGAGCGGCTGCGCGGGAGTCTGCACGGACTGGTCGAAGCCCTCACGTCGTAAGTCGCGGTGCAGAGCCTCGGCGGGTCGCCGAGGGGGGAGTCGATGCGCTAGCCTAACGATCGTTCAGGTCGGGTCGTCCGTTCACGAGGCGGACGTCGCAGGGGCGAGGGAGTCGGCGTGACGCTCGACGGTGAGGCACTGGAGCAGCTGCGCAAGCGCGCCCGGGCCGGCGGTGCGGACAAGTACCACGCGGCGAACGCCGCCAGGGGCAAGCTCTTCGCCCGCGAGCGGGTCGCCCTGCTGGTGGACGACGGCTCGTTCGTCGAGGACGGCCTGTTCGCCAACGCCTGCGGCGGCAAACCGGTTGGCCCGGCCGCCAACACGACTGCTGACGGCCTGCCGGCCGACGGCGTGGTCACCGGTACCGCCACCATCGACGGCCGCCAGGTCTGCCTGATGGCCAACGACTCCACCGTCAAGGCCGGTAGCTGGGGCGCGCGGACCGTCGAGAAGATCATCCGCATCATCGAGCGGGCGTACTCGACCGGCGTGCCGATGGTCTACCTGGTCGACTCGGCCGGCGCCCGGATCACCGACCAGGTCGAGCTCTTCCCCGGCCGGCGTGGCGCGGGGAAGATCTTCTGGAACCAGGTCCGCGCCTCCGGTTCGATCCCGCAGGTCTGCGCGCTGTTCGGGCCGAGCGCGGCCGGTGGGGCGTACATCCCGGCGTTCTGCGACGTGGTGGCCATGGTGGACGGCAACGCCAGCATGTACCTCGGCTCCGACCGGATGGTCGAGATGGTCACCGGCGAGAAGACGACGCTGGAGGCGATGGGCGGGGCCAAGGTGCACTGCGCCGAGTCCGGCGTCGGGCACTTCCTCTGCAAGACCGAGGCCGAGGCGCTGGACGTGGTGAAGCGCTACCTGTCCTACCTGCCGGCGAACTGGACCCAGCAGCCGCCGGCCGCGCCCGCCAGGCCGGCGTCCGACAAGGTCGACCTGGCCGCGCTCGTGCCGGCCAGCGAGCGGCAGGCGTTCGACATGCGCCGGTACGTCAGGGGCCTACTCGACGACGGCTCGTTCTTCGAGATCCAGGCGCTCTGGGCCAAGGAGCTGACCATCGGCCTCGGCCGGTTGGGCGGCGAGGTCGTCGGCGTGGTCGGCAACAACTCCATGTTCAAGGGCGGGGTGCTCTTCGTCGACTCGGCCGACAAGGCGACCCGGTTCGTGCAGCTCTGCGACGCGTTCAACGTGCCGCTGCTGTTCCTGTCGGACGTGCCGGGGTTCATGGTCGGCAGCGCCGTGGAGAAGCAGGGCATCATCCGGCACGGCGCCAAGATGATCACCGCGATCTCCGAGGCGACCGTACCGAAGATCTGCGTGGTGGTCCGCAAGGCGTACGGCGCGGGCCTGTACGCGATGGCCGGGCCGGGCTTCGAGCCGGACGCGACGATCGCGCTGCCCACCGCGAAGATCGCGGTGATGGGCGCGGAGGCCGCGGTGAACGCCGTCTACGCCAACAAGATCGCCGCGATCGCCGACGTGGCCGAGCGCGCCGCCTTCGTCACGGCCCGGCGCGAGGAGTACGAGCGGGACATCGACATCGTCCGGCTCGCCAGCGAGCTGGTGGTCGACGCGATCGTCGAGCCGCACGAGCTCCGCGCCGAGCTGCTGCGCCGCTTCGCCGCCGCGCGCACCAAGGACCGGCACTTCTCGCGTCGCCGGCACGGCGTCACCCCGGTCTGACCCGCCCCACCCCGCCATGGTCCTGGCACGACCGGGACCAGCACCGCCCGTCCCGGCGTCACCAGCGCCCGGCGGCTCAGCCACACAGGAGGATCAGATGGACTTCCGGCTCAGCGAGGAACACGAGGCGCTGCGGTCCAGCGTGCGGGAGTTCGCCCGCGAGGTGGTCGCCCCGGTCATCGGCGAGCACTACGACAAGCACACCTTCCCGTACGAGATCGTCCGGCAGATGGGCAAGATGGGACTGTTCGGCCTGCCCTTCGGCGAGGAGCACGGCGGCATGGGCGGCGACTACTTCGCGCTCTGCCTGGCCCTGGAGGAGCTGGCCCGGGTCGACTCCAGTGTGGCGATCACCCTGGAGGCGGCGGTCTCCCTCGGTGCGATGCCGATCTACCGCTTCGGCACCGACGAGCAGCGGGCGCAGTGGCTGCCGAGGCTGCTCAGCGGTGAGGCGCTCGCCGGCTTCGGTCTGACCGAGCCGGGCACCGGCTCCGACGCCGGCGGCACCCAGACGAGGGCGGTCCTGGACGGCGACGAGTGGGTGATCAACGGTGCGAAGGCGTTCATCACCAACTCGGGCACCGACATCACCGCGCTGGTCACCGTCATGGCCGTCACCGGCACCCGGGAGGACGGCTCCAAGGAGTTGTCCACCATCATCGTGCCGAGCGGGACGCCCGGCTTCACGGTCGCGCCGGGGTACTCGAAGGTCGGTTGGACCGCGTCGGACACCCACGAGCTGACCTTCGACGACTGCCGGGTCCCGGCGGCCAACCTGCTCGGTACGCGGGGGCGCGGGTTCGCCCAGTTCCTGCGGATCCTCGACGAGGGCCGGATCGCCATCGCCGCGCTCGCCGTCGGTCTGGCCCAGGGCTGTGTCGACGAGTCGATCAGGTACGCGAAGCAGCGGCAGGCGTTCGGCCGGACGATCGGCAGCTACCAGGCGATCCAGTTCAAGATCGCCGATATGGAGCTGAGGGCGCACACCGCGCGGCTGGCGTACTACGACGCGGCGGCGCGCATGCTGGCCGGTGAGCCGTTCAAGCGGCAGGCCGCGATCGCGAAGCTGCACGCCAGCACGATCGCGGTCGACAACGCCCGCGAGGCGACCCAGATCCACGGCGGCTACGGCTTCATGAACGAGTACCCGGTGGCCCGTTTCTGGCGGGACGCCAAGATCCTGGAGATCGGCGAGGGCACCTCCGAGGTACAGCGGATGATCATCGCCCGCGACCTGGGAGTCTGATTTCCGACAGAACCCCTGCCGTGCCCGTGGGGCAGGGGTTCTGTCAGGTTCGGGCCGTCGGGCATGCGACGTACCGGTGTCGACCGTCCTATCCGATCCGTACCCTTCCTGCCCATGACCCCGGCTCATGATCACCTGTCGGGCCCGGGTGGTGGTACCCCGCTCGGGGAGCTGTTGCGGGGGCATCGCCTGGCCGCCGGTCTGACCCAGGCCGACCTGGCGGAGCGGGCCGGGCTCGGGGTGCGGACGGTGCGGGACCTGGAGCGCGGCCGGGCCAGCCGACCGCAGCGCAGCACGGTCGAACTGCTCGCCGACGCGCTCGGCCTCGCCGGCGAGGCGCGTGTCGCCTTCCTGTCCACCGCCCGGCGTCGAACCATCGAGCGGGCCGTCGCCGGGGACGGGGAAGCCCGGCCCGTCGCCACCTCCGCTCCCGACCCGGGTACGCCGTTCGCGCTCCCGCCTCCGGTCGAGCTGGTCGGCCGGGAACGGGACCGGGCCGACGTGGTAGGCCTGCTCACCGCCGACGGGGGACCGCCGGTGGTGAGTCTGGTCGGGCTGGCCGGTGTCGGCAAGACCGCCCTGGCCCTGGCCGTGGCGCACGAGGTGGTCGACGCGCACCCGGGCGGGGTGGCCGGGGTGTTGGTCGACGAGAGTTCCGACGCCGCCGACATTCTGGCCACGGTCAGCGCGGTTCTGGGCGCGGCCCGCCTGCCCGATCTCGCCGGCCGGCTCCGAGGCCGCCCGGCGTTGCTGCTATTGGACGCGGTGGAGCGGGCCCCCGGCCCGGTGGCAGAGGCGTTGCGGCAGCTCACCGACGTGGTGCCTACCCTGCGGTTGCTGGTGACGGGCCGGCATCCGGTGGGCGTACCGGGAGAGCTGGTCCGGCCGGTCGCCCCGCTGGACGTACCCCCGCCCGGCGTGGACGACGCCTTCGGCCTGGCCCGGTACCCGGCGGCGGCACTCTTCACCTCCCGCCTCGCCCGGGTCCGCCGGGACCCACCCGACCAGCGGGAACTGCCGGCCCTGGCCACGCTGGTGCGCCGGCTCGGCGGGCTGCCGCTCGCCATCGAGCTGATGGCCGCCCGGGGCCGGATCCTCGACCTGGACGAGCTGCTCGACCGGTACGGCGACCGGGTGCTCGACCTGGCCGCCGCCGACCCGGGCCGGCGGGGCTGGGAGCCGGCCGGGACGGCCGTGCGGGCCCCCGCGCCGGTGACCCTGCGGGAGGCGGTGGCCACCAGCTACCGCCAGCTCGCCGGGTCCGAACGGGCGGCGCTGCGTCGACTCGCCGTCTTCGCCAACCGGTGGTCGGTGGAGCTGGCCGAGGAGTTGCTGGCCGACGGGAGCGACAGGGTCGCCGACCCGGTCCCGCTACTGGACCGACTGGTACAGCTTGGTCTGGTCAGCGTCCGCGGCACCGGGACGTTCCGGTTCCGGTTGCTCGACGCGGTCCGTGACTTCGCCCTCGAACGAGCGGCCGGGCGGGGTGAGCTGACCGCGATCCGCCGCCGGCACGCGGTGGTCGTCACCCGGCTGGTGGCCCGCACCGCACCGGATCTGGCCGGCCCGGAGCTGGCCCGTGCGGTGCGCCGACTCGACGAGGTGACCAGCGACATCGGTACCGCCCTGGCGCACGCGGCCACCGACGATCCGCACACCGCGCTGCGGCTGGCGGCGGCCCTGCCCCGCTGGTGGCGGCTGCGCGGGCGGGACGTCACCGGACGGCGGTGGCTGCGGCGGCTGCTCGCGGACCCGCGCACCGCCGACGCCGACCGGGTGGTGCGGGCCTGGGCGCTGCTCGGGGTGGCTCGGTTGGCGGCTGAGCACGGTGCGGGGGCGCAGGAGTTGGCGGCGGCCCGGTCGGCGCTCGACGTGTTCGTCAGGCACGGCGAGGTCACCGGCGAGTTGGAGGCGCGCAACGTGCTCTGCGCGTTGCTGATCGCCACCGGCGGTCACGACGAGGCCCGGGACCAGGCGCGGACAGTGTTGGCGCTGGCCACCCTGCACGACCGGCCACGCGACATGGCGGTCGCCCAGAACAACCTCACCTGGCACGAGATCCGCCTGGGTGATCTGGCCGGTGCCCGCCGCCGGCTGGCCACGGTCGACCGGCTGGCCGCGCAGTGCGGCGAGCGACGGCTGCGCCTGTTGGCCCGGGCCAATCTCGCCGAGGTGGCCCGTCACCAGGGCCGGTACGCCGAGGCGGTCGAGTGGGGTCGACGGGTGGTGGGGGCGCTGGCCGAACTGGGCGACCCGGGGCACCGCCGCCGGGTGCTCGGCACGGTGGGGTTGGCGCTGGCCCAGGACGGCCGGGTGGACGAGGCCGCCGAGGTGCTCGCCGAGCTGCGGACGGGTGCGGGCCAGGCCGGCCCGGTGTCCGGGTCCGGGCGTCCGGGCTCCGGCCCGCCGACGGTGTGGCGGCCGGAGGAGGGGATCTGCGCCCTGATCGAGGGGACCATGGCGCTGCGCCGGGGCGATCGGGAGCTGGCTGCGGAGTGGTTCGGCGTCGCGGCCGAGGCCGGTGCCACCGGCCAGGACCGGCGGGACGTCATCGAAGCGCTGGTCGGGCTGGTGGCGAGCACCGGCGACCCGGTGGCGCGGGAACGTCTCGACCGGGCCTGCCGGCAGAGCGGGACCCGGCTCCTGCCGTACGAGCTGGGGCTGCTGCGCGACCAGGGGCCGCCCCGCGACGCCGACCAGGACGACTGAAGGGGTCGCCGGTGTCGGGATGGTTCGCCACCGAGAGACCTGTGGTGCGGGAACGGTCCAGGGTGCCGACCCAGATCTGGTGCGGGGAGCCCCGAGCAGGACGCCGCTGGCAGGGGCGGCCGAGTCCGGAGGCACGTTCTCGACGGGCTGCGCGCCGCGCGGGCGGCGATCCGCCAGTGACGTGGAGGGAGGCGCGAGCGAAGAAGCCCCCTGGTGACACCCTCGCTCAATCGCTCGCGCCCAGCACCCCCCGGTGCTTCCCCGCGCGAGACGTAGGGTAGCCAGGCTTCCTGTCTGGTTTGTCGGCCTTCTCGGGGTTGTCCTGGCCGTTCGCCGGGTTCTGCCGGTGGTTCTGCCGGTGCTGGCTCAGTCGCGCGGGTCGAACTCGTCGTCGGCCGGGGCGGGCGCGGTGCTGCCGGCCGTGGCACCCGGGTGCACGGCGTCGCGTACCCGGCGCAGCCCGTCGAGCATCGCGGCGAGGGCTTCCGGTTCGAGCTGGCTGGTGAACCACTGCTCGATGATCCGCAGGTGACCGGGGATGGTCTCGTTCAGCCGCTTCAGCCCGGAGGCGGTGATGACCGCGTGCGAGCTGCGCCGGTCGGACGGACACGCCCGCCGGCAGAGCAGCCCGTCGCGTTCCATCCGGTCCACCACGCGGGTGACGCCGCTGGTGGAGAGGGACGTCTGGGCGGCGAGGTCGGTCATCCGCAGTTGGTGCCCGGGTGAGCGGGCGAGCCGCATCAGCACCTCGAACTCGACGGCGGAGAGGCCGTGCTCCTCGAACTGCGCGGCGAATCGGGCCGACAGCCCGGCGTACGCCTCGACGAGCAGGCCGACGGCGGTGATCCGGGGGTCGTCGAACACGTTCTGGTCCACCTGGCCATCCTAGCAGTGCTTGACACGGGGAATATTGTCGAAGCTATAGTTGCTCAGTCAGTCGTTTGGACGCTAACTCATTCCCCCTGGAGGGCAGCTTCATGACCAGCACCGAGTCGGTTACCCGCGACTGGGAAGGCCTTACCATCCCCGCCCCCGGCACCTACCTCCTGGACGCCGCGCACAAGCGGGTCGGCTTCGTCGCCCGGCACATGATGGTCAGCAAGGTGCGCGGCGAGTTCGCCGACGTGGCCGCCACCATCACCGTCACCGACGACCCGATGCAGTCCTCGGTCGTCGCCACCATCCAGGCGGCCAGCATCGACACCAAGCAGGCCGACCGGGACGCCCACCTGCGCAGCCCGGAGTTCCTCGACGCCGAGGCGTTCCCGACGCTGGAGTACCGCAGCACCAGCGTGAAGTCCCGGGACGGCAACGAGTTCGTCCTGCTCGGTGAGCTGACCATCAAGGGCGTCACCCGGCAGGTCGAGCTGGAGGTCGAGTTCGAGGGCGTCGGCCACACCCCGTTCGGCACCGACGTGTTCGGCTTCACCGCCAGCACCGAGATCGACCGTGAGGACTTCGGTCTCACCTGGAACGTGGCGCTGGAGACCGGCGGCGTGCTGGTCGGCAAGAAGATCAAGATCGAGATCGAGGGCGAGGCCGTGCGCCAGGCCTGAGCCACCCTCCGACGAAGGCCCCCGCTCGCGGAGCGGGGGCCTCGCCGTATCCGACGTGCGGATTGTCACTGCTTGTGGGCAACTGCGGGTCGGTGTGGGTGAGGGGCGCGGGGTAGAGATGGGCGCGGAGCGTACAACCGTCGGGCTCTGGTCCTTATGCGAAAGCGCTCTTACGGTTGGTTCACCAACGCGCGCCGGGACGGCACGGTCCCGCGCGCCTCGCGCCAGGAGGGCACATGGGTAGAGACGTCGAGCAGGGCGCCTTCTCCCGGGAGGACCGGGTCCGCTACCGGCAGAAGGTCCGGCGCTGCCTGGACGTCTTCGCGCTGATGCTGGACGACTTCGGCTTCGACGCGGACCGACCGATGACCGGCCTGGAGATCGAACTCAACCTGATGGACCCGGCGGCCGAGCCGGCGATGCGCAACGAGGAGATCCTGGCCGCCATCGCCGACCCGCTGTTCCAGACCGAGTTGGGGCAGTTCAACCTGGAGTTGAACGCCAAGCCCCGGCTGATCGAGGGCACCGGTTTCGCCGACTACGAGCAGGACCTGCGCAGCAGCCTCACCCGCGCCGACGAGCGCGCGGCGAAGTCCGACGCCCGGATCGTCCTGGTCGGCATCCTGCCCACCCTCACCGAGCGTCACCTGGTGGCCGACAACCTTTCCACCAACGAGCGGTACCGGGTGCTCAACGACCAGATCGTCGGGGCCCGGGGCGAGGACCTCGAACTGGACATCCGGGGTGTCGAACGGCTCCGGACCCACACCGACTCGATCGCGCCGGAGGCCGCCTGCACCAGCCTCCAGTTCCACCTCCAGGTCGCGCCGGACAGTTTCGCCGACTACTGGAACGCCTCGCAGGCCATCGCGGGCGTCCAGGTCGCCGTCGGCGCGAACTCCCCGTTCCTGTACGGGCGGCAGCTCTGGGCGGAGACCCGCATCGCGCTGTTCGCGCAGGCCACCGACACCCGCCCCGACGAGCTGAAAGCCCAGGGTGTGCGCCCCAGGGTGTGGTTCGGGGAGCGGTGGATCACCTCGATCTTCGACCTGTTCGAGGAGAACGTCCGCTACTTCTCGCCGCTGCTGCCGATCTGTGAGGACGAGGATCCGGTCGAGGTGCTGCACGCCGGCGGCGTACCGCGGTTGGCGGAGCTGCGCCTGCACAACGGCACCGTCTACCGCTGGAACCGCCCGGTCTACGACATCATGAACGGCCGTCCACACCTGCGCGTGGAGAACCGGGTACTCCCCGCCGGCCCGACCGTGGTCGACATGCTGGCCAACGCGGCCTTCTACTTCGGGCTGGCCCGGGGGCTCGCCGAGGCGGACCGCCCCATCTGGAGCCAGCTCACCTTCAGCACCGCAGAGGAGAACTTCCACGCCGCCGCCCGCCGGGGCATGGACGCCGTGTTGCACTGGCCCCGGCTCGGCGACGTGCCGGTGACCAGGCTGGTTCTGGACACCCTGTTGCCGACGGCGGCCACCGGACTGGACCGGTTCGGCGTCGCGCCGGCCGAACGGGACCGGCTGCTCGGCATCATCGAGCAGCGCTGCCGTACCGGCCGCAACGGCGCGGTGTGGCAGACCGAGGCGGTCTGGGCGGCGGAGCGGCACCGAGGCATGGACCGCGACGCGGCCCTGCACCACATGGCCCGCTGTTACGCCGACCTCCAACGCGGCAACCAGCCGGTGCACACCTGGCCGGTCGACTGACGCCCCGCCGCGCCGGGCCACCGACGCTGGTTCCGCCGCCTCCGACGGGACAGCGTCACCAGCCGGGTCACCGGGTGCGGCGACCGGGCCGGGTCGTCGGAACGGCCCCCGGGGCCGTCTGCTCCCCGGGTGTGTTGGCCGGCTGACCGGACCCCTCTGCCGACGCGGCGTCGCGGCCCTCGGTCACGGGTCTCCGCCGCCTGGTCGCGGCGTCCCCGTCTCGTGCCGGGTCGGTCGGGGCGGCACCGGACGGCGCGGGATCGGTCGGCGGCGGTGGGGCGGTGG
>NZ_SMKD01000030.1 GCF_004348595.1 Micromonospora sp. KC723 | reverse complement strand
GGGTTGGGGCGGGTTCGGCGCGGGTGGCGCGGCGCAGGCCGTACAGCGCCAGGACGGCGGCGGCGGCGAGCGGGGCGCCGTCGCGGACCAGCCCGTCGACGCCGAGCAGCCACCAGCACAGCGGCAGGTCGACGGCGAGCACGCCCAGGGTGATCGCCACCAGCAACGTGCGGGCCCAGCGCCGGCCGCGCATCAGGAAGGCGGTGCAGAAGAGCACCAGGTAGCTGACCGCGATGCCGGCGAGGAACCAGAACAGCACCGCCGGGACGGCGGCCAGCCGGTTGTCCAGGACGGCAGCGCCGGCGACCAGTGCCGGCACCAGCATCAGCGGGCTGTACGTGAAGGCGGCGACCCGACTGCTGAGCAGCCAACCGCTGGCCGCGGGCCGTTTCGGCGCGACCTCCCGCCAGGAGATCGTCCCGCCGGTGAGGACCAGCCCCCTGCGGTGCCGGACCAGGTGCCCGGCGACCGCGTCCGAGCGGTGAAGCAGCCAGACCACGGCCGCGCAGAGCGCGGCGAGCAGGGCGAAGCCGAGCAGGCCGGGCAGCGGCGGCACCCCCTCCCGGGGCACCACCAGCCGGCCGACCGCGAAGACGGTGGTCACGGCGAGGATCAGCCCGAACGGTTTCGCCACGGCACGACCACGGTTGACGTGTCCGATCAGCACCAGGAAGCCGAGCGAGCGCAGCATCGCCCAACCGGTGCGTACGGCCAGCCCGAACTCCTGCTCCGGGGCGTACCACCAGTTGAGCAGCTCGACCACGACGGTGGCCGCGGCCGTGGCGGCGAGCAGCGTGGTCAGCGCCCGGACGGCGGACGGCCGCCGGACCTGCGGGGTCACGGCGGCCGTCCTCATGGGATCCGATGGTGCCCGGTACGGGCAACCGTCACACCTACCTCCGGGGCTGCTCCGCGTCCAGCCGGGCGCGCAGCGCGTCCAGCTCGGCCCAGAGAACGCCCGGCAGCTTGTCGCCGAACTTCTCGAACCACTCGGTGACCAGCGGGAGTTCCTCGCGCCACTCGTCCGGGTCGACCTTGAGGGCGATCCGGACGTCCTCGGGGGTCATGTCCAGGCCCTCGACGTCGAGCGCGTCCTGCGCCGGGACCATGCCGATCGGGGTCTCGACGGCCTCGGCCCGGCCCTCGATCCGCTCGATGATCCACTTGAGCACCCGGGAGTTCTCGCCGAAGCCGGGCCAGAGGAAGTCGCCCTCAGCGTCCTTGCGGAACCAGTTGACGTAGTAGATCTTGGGCAGCTTCGACTCGTCGCCGTCGACGCCCTTGCCCATCTCGATCCAGTGCCGGAAGTAGTCGCCGGCGTGGTAGCCGATGAACGGCAGCATCGCCATCGGGTCCCGCCGGACCACGCCGACCGCGCCGGAGGCGGCGGCGGTGGTCTCCGAGGAGAGCGTGGCGCCCAGGTAGACGCCGTGCACCCAGTCGCGGGCCTCGGTGACCAGCGGGATGGTGTCCCGGCGGCGGCCACCGAACAGGATCGCGTCGATCGGCACCCCGTTCGGGTCGAAGTAGTCCTCGGCCAGGATCGGGCACTGGGTGATCGGGGTGCAGAACCGGCTGTTCGCGTGCGAGGAGAGCCCTTCGCTCTCCGGCGTCCAGTCGTTGCCCTTCCAGTCGGTCAGGTGCGCCGGCGGTTCACCCATGCCCTCCCACCAGACGTCGCCGTCGTCGGTGAGGGCCACGTTGGTGAAGACCGAGTTACCGCGCTCCAGCGTCCGCATCGCGTTGGCGTTGGTCTTCCAGTCGGTGCCCGGCGCGACGCCGAAGAGGCCGTACTCCGGGTTGATCGCGTAGAGGCGCCCGTCCGGGCCGAACCGCATCCAGGCGATGTCGTCGCCGATGGTCTCGACCTTCCAGCCCGGGATGGTCGGCTCCAGCATGGCGAGGTTGGTCTTGCCGCAGGCCGACGGGAACGCGCCGGCGATGTGGTAGATCCGGCCCTCCGGCGAAGTGATCTTGAGGATCAGCATGTGCTCGGCGAGCCAGCCCTCGTCCCGGCCCATCACGCTGGCGATCCGCAGGGAGTAGCACTTCTTGCCGAGCAGCGAGTTGCCGCCGTAGCCGGAGCCGAAGGACCAGATCTCCCGGGTCTCCGGGAAGTGCGAGATGTACTTCGTCTCGTTGCAGGGCCAGGCCACGTCCTGCTGGCCGGGGGCGAGCGGGGCGCCGATGGAGTGCAGCGCGTGCACGAAGTCGGCGTCGTCGCCCATCGCCTCGAGGACCTTCGCCCCCATCCGGGTCATGATGCGCATCGAGGCGACCACGTACGGGCTGTCGGTGATCTCGACGCCGAACATCGGTTTCTCGGCCTCGACCGGACCCATGCAGAACGGAATGACGTACATGGTGCGCCCGCGCATGCATCCGCGGTACAACTCCGTCATCGTCCGCTTCATCTCGGCGGGCGCCATCCAGTTGTTGGTGGGGCCGGCGTCCGCCTCGTCCACCGAGCAGATGAAGGTGCGCTCCTCGACGCGGGCGACGTCCGTCGGGTCCGTCCGCGCGTAGAACGAGTTGGGCTTCTTCTCGGGGTTCAGCCGGATCAGCGTCCCCCTGTCGACAAGCTCGTCGGTGAGGCGCCGCCATTCCTCGTCGGACCCGTCCACCCACACCACCCGGTCGGGGGTGGTCAGTTCCGCGATCTCTCTGACCCAGGCGAGCAGCTTGGGGTGGGTCGTCGGGGCCTGATCGATACCCCGCACAACAGCCGGAGCAACCATGACACATCTCCTCGTGGTCGACGCTGACCGATCTATGGGATGCACGAGTCTCGGCGGACGCGGGCCGCGTCGCCTTCGTGGAAACCTGGGATTGCGCTCAGCGTAAACCGGGCAGAGCTTTCAGTCAGTGGGACTGGTTGTGAAGAACTGCACAAGGTACGGCCCGGTTGCGGCATCGCGAGCTAATACCCGCTTCGCCGCGCAGTTTCACGCAAATCCTGCGGTTAACTGTTGTCACCTCTCAGGTACGACGAGAACGAACGGAGGAACCGGACTCCCGTGACGGCGTCGCCCATCGCGCCCCGAGGGAGCACGGAAGCAGCGCGAGGAGTGACACCACACCCACCGTCCGCCACCCCGGTCGCTCCGGGACCGCGTGGCGTGTGTCCGCCCCGGACGGCTCGCGGTTGCTCCGCGTCCGCACAGCTCCCAACCGGTACGCTCGGCGGGTGGCCGTGACGACGACCGGAGGCCAACCAGGGCCTCCGCAGACCCCCTCGGGTCTGGTCAGCGCACTGCTGGACCGTTTCGGTCACCTCGTCCGCGAGCTGAGCAAGTTCGCCACCGTGGGCGGCATCGCGTTCCTCATCGACTTCGCCCTCTTCAACTACCTGGCGACCGGTCGGGGCGTCCCGCCGGTCGCCGCGAAGACGATCTCGACGGTGGTGGCGGCGACCCTGGCCTTCCTCGGCAACCGGTTCTGGACGTGGCGCCACCGGCTGCGCTCCCACCCGGCCCGGGAGTACGCGCTCTTCTTCTTCTTCAACGCGGTCGGCCTCGGCATCGCGGTGGCCTGCCTGGCGATCAGCCGGTACGGCCTGGGCAGCATCTGGCCCGGGGTGTTCCAGACCGCGCTGGCGGACAACATCGCCAGCTTCGTCGTCGGCACCGGCCTCGGGACGCTGTTCCGGTTCTGGTCGTATCGACGGTTCGTCTTCGTGGAAGCGGGAATCCCCCCGGTTCCGGAGGCGGTGGACGACCCGCCGCCGAGGGCGTGACCTACCGCCCATCCCGTCCGGCCGGGATCCGCCGGCTCCCGACCACTGCCCTAAGGTGTTCCGTATGCGTCTTGTCCGTCTGCTGCCCGAGCGCTGGCAGAAGTTCATCCACGAGGCGCTCAAATTCGGCATCGTCGGAGGCGTCAACACCGTCATCAATTACGCGGTGTTCAACGCCCTCGCACTCACCGTTTTTGTCGACGGTCAACTGAAGGCGACGGTCATCGCGACCATCGTGGCCACGATCACGTCGTATCTGATGAATCGACACTGGACGTACCGGGATCGCCCGAAAGCAGCGGTTCAGCGGGAGTACGTCCTGTTTTTCCTCTTCAACGGCGCGGGCCTGCTGATCGAGCTGGGCGTCCTCGCCGTCGCCAAGTACGGCCTCGGTGTACACGGTTTGCTCGCGCTCAACGTGGCGAAGACCTGCGGCGTGCTGCTGGCCACGCTGTTCCGTTTCTGGTCGTACCGGACCTTCGTCTTCCAGCCGGTCCCGGCGCACGCCGCGGAGACCTGGCACAACCTGCCCCGCGACGAGTGGGACACGATGGCCGAGATGGACCCGGTCGCCGAACTGGCCGAGTCGGTCACCGAGCTGGAGGAAGCCCAGCCACACGACCGGCGGAAGCCGGCGACCGCCGCCGAACCGATCTTCCCGCAACCGAAGGTCCGACCGGCGGCGCTGGACGCCGGCCTCGGCGGCGCCGTGAGCGCCGACCTGGACGCCGAACTGGCTGCCGAGCTGCACGCCGGCACACGCCGACCCCGCCGCTGACCACCCGGCGTCGAGACGGGGCCGGCTGCCCTGCACAAGGCGGCGCCCCCGGATGTCCCCGAGGGCGCGGTCAGGGGGCGGGGTCGGCCAGGGGCTTGCCGTCCCGCATGTCGGTGAGGATCTCGCGCAGCTCGCCGTCGCCCAGCGAGTGCCGGTCGTGGTGGGTCTCGACCAGCTCGTAGAGCCTGGTCTGGACCTTGCCGACCTGCGGCACGTCGAGCAGCACCGACTGGCCGCGCTCACCCGCCGACTCGATGGTGAGGGTGCCGCAGCCCAGCAGCCGTTCGAGGAAGCGCTGGCTCATCGAGTGGTCGTTGATCCGGGCCAACGGGAGATCGCGTCGCTCCCGGGCGAGCACGCCGTGCTGGAGCAGCACCCGCTCGTCGGTGAAGAGGTAGTGCGTGGTGCGCCAGACCAGGAACGGCCAGAGCGCCCACCACAGCACCAGCGCCAGCACCAGCCCGGTCAGCAGGTAACGCGTGATCGTCCCGCCGTCGCCCTCGGGCAGCAGGACCCAGGCCGCCACGAGCGCCGCGACGCCCAACAGCAGCACCAGGACGGGGCGCACCAGCGCTTTCCAGTGCGGGTGCAGGTGCAGGACGACGTGCTCGTCCTGGGTGAGCACATCCTCGGGGAACGCCACGACAACCTCCTCGGCGGAACCGGACGCCTGACCCTAACCACTTGCGTGCCTTCCCGTATCAGCCGCGCGACACAATCCCGCCACCAGTGCGGCCGACCATGACGTTGGCGGTGCCGATCCGGACGAAACGCTCCACCGACTCGCGAGATCAGCAGGACGAGGGGATGGTCAGCGAAGGTGCAGGATGTCGGCGGCGGACAGCGGGCGGCGGCCTGCCGGCGTGTCGACCAGGAGTTGCCCGTCGACGTCCACGCCGGTGGCGCGGCCGGCCAACTCCGTGCCGTCGGGGAGCAACGCCCGCACCTGCCGGTCGAGCGTGGCGCAGGACGCCAGGTAGGCGTCGCGCAGGCCACTGTGCACCGCGTCGCCGCCCGCGGTCCGCCAGCGGTCGTACCAGTCGGCCAGCGAGCGGAGCAGGGCCCGCAGCAACGGATCCCGGTCGGTGGCGGCGGCACCGGCCAGGCTCAGCGAGGTCGCGGGCAGCCCGGTCGGGTTCTGCGGCAGCTCGTCGGCGCGCACCGTGACGTTCAGGCCGATGCCGAGCACGATCGCGGGCGGCTGCCCCGGCGCCGCCCCCGGCACCGCCTCGGCCAGGATGCCGCCACACTTCGCCTCACCGACCAGCAGGTCGTTCGGCCACTTCAGCCCGGCCTCCAGCTCGGCCAGCCGGGTCACCGCCTCCACCAGGGCAACCCCGGCCAGCAACGGCAGCCAGCCGTACCCTGTCGCGGACGCCGGTGGCCAGCCGCGCTCCGCCACCGCCTCCCCGGGCCGCAGCAGGACGCTGGTCGCGATGCCGGCCCGGGCTGGCGACTGCCACACCCGGCCCCGCCGACCCCGCCCGGCGGTCTGCCGCTCGGCGACCACCACCAGGCCCTCCGGCTCGCCCGCCCGCGCGGCGACCGCCGCGTCCGCGTTGGTGGAACCCGTCTCGACCCGCAGGTCGAGCCTGCGCCACGGCCCGTGCGGCGCGGTCAGCGCGCGGGCCAGCCGCGCCGCCGACAGTGGCGGTCGGTCCAGATCGGTGTACGGGGAACCCGGCATCCCGCCAGCCTACGGGCGGCACTGAGGCGAACTGCACAGCGGCGGCGGGCTGAACCATCGTTATATTCCCTGGGTGACTACCGAGACCGGGATCAACATCCACAGCACGGCGGGCAAGCTGGCGGACCTGGAGCGACGGGTCGACGAGGCGGTGCACGCCGGTTCGGCGCGCGCGGTCGAGAAGCAGCACGCCAGGGGCAAGAAGACCGCCCGGGAACGGATCGAGCTGCTGCTCGACACCGGGTCCTTCGTGGAACTGGACGAGCTGGCCCGGCACCGGTCCACCAACTTCGGCATGGAGCGGACCCGCCCGTACGGCGACGGTGTGATCACCGGCTACGGCACCATCGAGGGCCGGCAGGTCTGCGTCTTCGCCCAGGACTTCACCGTCTTCGGCGGCTCCCTCGGCGAGGTCTTCGGCGAGAAGATCGTCAAGGTGATGGACCTGGCCATGAAGATCGGCTGCCCGGTCATCGGCATCAACGACTCCGGCGGAGCGCGGATCCAGGAGGGCGTCGCCTCCCTCGGCCTGTACGGCGAGATCTTCTTCCGCAACGTACGGGCCAGCGGCGTCATCCCGCAGATCTCGCTGATCATGGGTCCCTGCGCGGGCGGCGCGGTCTACTCCCCGGCGGTCACCGACTTCACCGTGATGGTCGACCAGACCTCGCACATGTTCATCACCGGCCCGGACGTCATCAAGACCGTCACCGGCGAGGACGTCGCGATGGAGGAGCTGGGCGGGGCCCGTACCCACAACTCGCGCAGCGGCAACGCGCACTACCTCGCCGCCGACGAGGACGACGCGATCGAGTACGTCAAGGCGCTGCTGTCGTACCTGCCGTCGAACAACCTCGACGAGCCGGTCGTGTACGACGCCCCCGCCGACCTCGACATCTCCGACTCCGACCGGGAGCTGGACACGCTCATCCCCGACTCGGCCAACCAGCCGTACGACATGCACCGGGTGATCGAGCACGTCCTCGACGACGGTGAGTTCCTGGAGGTCCAGCCCCTCTACGCACAGAACCTGATCGTCGGCTACGGCCGGGTCGAGGGCCGCCCGGTGGGTGTGGTCGCCAACCAGCCGATGCACTTCGCCGGCACCCTGGACATCGCCGCCAGCGAGAAGGCGGCCCGCTTCGTCCGCACCTGCGACGCCTTCAACATCCCGGTGCTGACCTTCGTGGACGTTCCCGGTTTCCTGCCCGGCACCGGGCAGGAGTGGGACGGCATCATCCGCCGTGGCGCGAAGCTCATCTACGCGTACGCCGAGGCCACCGTCCCGAAGGTCACCGTCATCACCCGCAAGGCGTACGGCGGGGCGTACGACGTGATGGGCTCCAAGCACCTCGGGGCGGACCTGAACTTCGCCTGGCCGACCGCGCAGATCGCGGTGATGGGCGCGCAGGGCGCGGTGAACATCCTCTACCGGCAGGAGCTGGCCGCCGCCGAGGACCCGGCCGCCGTCCGGGCCGAGAAGGTCGCCGAGTACGAGGACACCCTGGCCAACCCGTACATCGCCGCCGAGCGCGGGTACGTCGACAGCGTCATCCCGCCGCACGAGACCCGTACCCAGATCGTCCGGGCGCTGCGGGTGCTGCGGACCAAGCGGGAGACCCTGCCGCCGAAGAAGCACGGCAACATCCCCCTGTAGCGGCGGGCGGACGACGTCCCCGCGTCCGCCGCGGTCGCGGGGACATCGCCGTCAGCAGCCCGGGTTGGCCGCGTCGCACATCCGCGCGGCGGCGACTCCGGCAAGCCGACGCAGCTCCTGCTCGTCGCCGTCGGTCCACAACGACACGACGGTGACCAGGTCACCGACCCGGACGATGGCCTGGGTCGACCGGACCGGAGCGCTCCGCGACGCGGTCGCGCTCCCGTCCTCAACCGGCGGGTACACGGTCTGCCGCAACAGCACCGCCTCGTCACCGGTGAACGCCCGCGCCGTCACCTCCCACCGGTGCCGCACCACGGCGGCCGTCCACCCCGTCGGGGCGGGCTCCACGGGCGTGGTCCACTGGGCACACACCCGCACCCACCGGTCGACGTCAACCAGGAAACGGGAGGCCGTCTCGGGGCGGAGCCGGTAGAGGTTCTGCGTCAGGTACAGGCCGTTCCTCGCCCCGGTCCGGCTGGACGCCAACTGCACGCTCTGCGACCGGGAGTACCGGGAGACCGTCCAGCCCGTCCAGTTGTCTCGTTCGCGCAGGCACCTGCCGAGGGCGCCGTCGAGGACGACCGGTTCCGCGAGGCCGGACTCGGTCAGCGGCGGTGCGGTCCGCCTGCGCAGGTCGCCCGGTCGCAGAAGGACATCCAGCGGGATCTCCGCCCGGGGCGGGGCCGGCGACACCGCGAGCGACGCCGCCACCGCCGGGGTCACGGTCGGCTGCCGTGGCGACGGCGGCCCGGACACCGCGAGGCCGGCGGCCGACGCCACCACGAGCACGGCCGTCGCCGACATCAGCACGGCACGTCGGGACCGCCGCCGGGCCCGGGCCCGCAGCTGCGCCGGTTCGGCCCACTGGACGGCCGCCAACTCCCGGCGCATCCGCTCCACGAGGTCCAGGTCCTCGGACATCAGGCCTCCCCCAGGTCGGTGACGGCGAGCAGCCCGGCCAGCGCGGCCCGCCCTCGGGAGAGCCGGGCCTTGACCGTGCCGACCGGCGCCTCGGTCTCCCGGGCCACCTCGGCCACGGGCATGCCCAGCAGGTAGTACAGGGCGAGCGCCGTACGCTGCTCCTCGGGGAGCCGGCGCAGCGCGGCGACCACCGCGACGGTGTCGGTGCTGGGGCCCGGCACGCTCTCCGACGCCCCGTGCCGCAGGTACGCCTTCGTCCGGCTGCGCAGGCTCCGCCAACGGCTGACCGCGATCCGGCTCGCCACCACCCGCACCCACGCCTCCGGGTCGTCGTACCCGCGCACCGTCGACCAGCGCTGCCAGGCCCGCACGTACGCCTCCTGCACGGCGTCCTGGGCCTCGGCCAGGTTGCCGGTGAGCACGTAGACGAAGCCGAGCAACCGTTGTCGGCTGCCCCGGTAGAACTCGTCGAACCCGTCGACGTCCGGCACCCTGCTACCTCCCCCGTGGCGATCGCAGTGGACACGCCTGGCGGGCCCCGTCCGGTTGCCGGGAATCTCGTGCGCGTCGCCGGCCTCTCGGGGCGGGGCGCCGGCTCAGGGGACGAGGCCGGCCTCGGTGAGGATCGGGCCGGCCAGCAACGCCGCCCCGATCGCCAGCGCCCCGAGGTTCACCAGGCCGAAGACGGCGACCCAGAACAGCGCCGGGAACGGGGTGAGGCGGGCCAACTGGTCGGCGTCGGACTCGGGCATCCGGCCCCGGCTGCGCACCCGTCGCAGCTCGACGACCGGCCGTACGCCGGCGAGCAGCAGGAACCAGACCGAGGTCCAGGCGAACGCGGCCTGGGTCTGCGGGGAGGCGTACCAGGAGACGGCGAGCACGACACCGCCGGTGACCAGCAGGGAGAGCACCCCGTACACGTTGCGGATCATCACGAGCATGGCCAGCAGCAGCACCACCGTGATCCAGAGCAGCAGGGTGATCCGGTTGCCGCCGAGCAGCCACGCACCGACGAGTCCGACCAGCGACGGCGCGACGTACCCGGCGAGCAGGGTGGCGATCATGCCGGGGCCGGTGGGACGTCCGGCCGAGAGGGTGAGGCCGGAGGTGTCCGAGTGCAGCCGGATGCCGTGCAGCCGGCGGCCGGTGAGCAGCGCCGCCAGGGCGTGCCCGCCCTCGTGGGCGATGGTCACCGCGTTGCGGGCGACCCGCCAGGGCAGCCGGGCGGACACGACCGCCAGGGCCACCAGGGCGGTGATCAGTACGAGCAGCGGCGGGGGATCAGGTTGGGCGCTGAGGAGCCTGTCCCAGAGGTCGCCCAGCCCGTCGATCGACACCATGGGCGGGGAGCCTACCGCGCTGAGCTGTGCCGCCGGCCGGCATGACCTCGTTCGTGTGAAGCTGAGCAGGTGGCGAACGTGCTCCAAGCAAACGCCATCAGCTGGTGTCTCGCCTGCTGGCCAACCGCATCGCCCGCGGCCGACGGCCTGCTGGTGTTCGGGGCGGTGAACGTCCGTCCCGGGCCGAACCGGATCGCGATTCCCGAGTGGTGGTGGCCGACACCGACGACGAGGGCACCGCGGTCGAGGCCGGCGAGGTCGCGCTGGTCTGTGAGATCGTGTCGCCCGACGACGCCGCCGCCGACCGGTGCGCTCACCGAACCGATCAGCCCCCGGACCAGCGTCCGCGATGCCCGTTCAGGCCTGCCGCCGGGTGACCACCGGCACGGCGTCCGCACGGCTCAGGGCAGGATGCCGGGCGAGCCGCCAGGCGGCGACCCCGGTGGCGGTGACCGCCACGACGGCGACCAGCGCGGCCGGTCCCGACAATCCGGCGCTGACCATTAGCAGGATGATGTCGGCGAGCAGCACCAGCGTCCACAGCGCGATCCGGGGACGGTGATTCCCACGTCGGCGTCCCATGTCGCACCTCCCTCCGTCGTCGGAGAACAGGTACCCCGCCCGGCGGAGAGTCATGCGAGTGGGATTCGCGGTGGTCAGTTCTTCCGGTCGGGTTGGAACCCCTTGACGATCTGGTCGAAGGTGGCGAGCTGGGCCTGCCAGTCCTTCTCCGCGACCTCCCACCGGATGGCGTACCCACGGTTGCTGGCGGTGACGAACCCTCGGTTGCGGACGTGGATGCGGGTGTTGTCCCGGGTTTCCCGCCACTCCCAGTCGGCACAGGTTCGGTACCACTCGCAGGACTTGATGCTGACGAACTGGTAGTTCCGGACGAGCCTCTTCCGGTTCGGTTCCTGGGATCGCCAGTCCGCCTCCGCGTCCGGCTGCGGGTCGCTCGTCCACTGCACGATCATCTCGCCGACGCCGTTGCGCTGGAAGAAGACGACCAGGTCCGAACCCGTCCGAGCGACCTGCCAGCCGGGCGGGACCGGGATGGTGAAGGTCGGCCCGCGGTGCAGGGTCCAACCGGCCGGCAGCGCGTCCGGGTCGGTGGACGGGGAAGCCGACGGGGTCGGGCTGGGCGCGGCGCTGGTCGCCGGCGGCGGGGCGGCAGCCGAGGTGGGCGCGGGCGCGGCCGACGAGGTGGCGGCGCCGGTCGGGCCGGCCTGCTCGTTGTCGGGGTCGTCGCGGCTGGTCAACACGGGCACCAGCCCCGCGAGGCCGAGCAGCAGCACCAGCACCGCCGCGCCGATCAGCAGGTTGCGCTTGCGCTGCCCGCGCTTCGTCCCGTCGTACATCGGACCGGGATCGCGCCCGGCGGGCGGCGCGGGGCTCACCGGAGCCGCCAGCACGGCCGTGGGATCGGCAGGGGGTGGGGCCCCGGCCTCGCCGGTCGGCTCGGCGGCCGGCTTCGGTGGGTCGACCTTCGCGGCGGGCTTCGGGTCGTCGATCTTCGCGGTCGGCGCGGCGTCCGAGGACGCCGGCACCTTGGCGGTCGCGTCGTCCGGGGCGGCCGTCCCGGTCCTGCCCGAGTCCGGGCCGGTCTCACCCGAGTCCGTGGCGGCCTTGCCGACGGCCGCGGCGGCGGTCTTCGCGGTACGCGGGGCGGGCGGCGTCGGCGTCGGCTCGGACTTCCCCCCGGGTCGCGGCGCCGGCACCAGGGGCGGGCGCGGCTCACGTGGACCGTTCGGCCCGGGCCGGCGTACGCCGTCGAGCAACGAGATGGTCTTGGCGCGCTTGCCGGCGGCCCGGCGCAGCAGGCGCTCGGCCACCTCGGCGGTGATCCGGTCCTTCGGGTCCTTGCGGAGCAGGCCCTGTAGCACCGGCTTGAGCGGGCCGGCGTTCTTCGGCGGCGGCAGCGGCTCGGTGGCCAGCGCCGCCAGCGTGGCGATCGCCGACGGCCGGGCGTACGGCGACTTCCCCTCGACCGCCGCGTACAGCGTCGCGCCCAGCGACCACAGGTCGGCCTCCGGCCCGGCGGTGCCGTCGCGGGCCCGTTCCGGCGCGATGTACGCAGGCGAGCCGAGCACCATGCCGGTGCGGGTCACGTTCGGGTCGCCGGGGATGGTCGCCAGACCGAAATCGGTCAGCACCACCCGGCCGTCGTCGCCGAGCAGCACATTGCCCGGCTTGACGTCCCGGTGCATCACGCCGGCCTTGTGCGCCGCCTTCAGCGCGCCCAGCACACCCAGGCCGATCGCCACCGCGCGGGCCGGCGGCACCGGGCCGTCCTCGGCGAGAGTGTCCTGTAGGGACTTGGACGCGACGTACTCCATCACGATCCACGGGTCGCCGTCGGTGCGCAGCACGTCGAAGATGCGGACCACGTTGATGTGGTTGAGCCGGGCGATGGCCCGGGCCTCCCGCAGCGACCGCTCCCGCATCTCGCGGCGCTCGTCGCTGGTCAGGCTGGGCGGCGGGACGAGTTCCTTGATCGCCACATCCCGGTGCAGCACCTCGTCCCGCGCCTTCCACACCCGACCCATGCCACCTTGACCGAGCGGCGAGATGAGCCGGTAACGGTCAGCGACGAGTTGGGAAGGCGCGTCAGACATCGCTGAGACGGTACCCGGCGTCGACAACACGCACACCGCCGGCACGCCACTGTGCGGCGCAGGTCAACTTCACGACGCGTACGCTGACCGCATGTCTGCCGAAGAGCCACTGTTCCGGGTCGTCCGGGGAATCCCGACCGCCGAGGAACTGGCCGCGCTGGTGGGCGTGGTCGTCGCCCGGTCCCGGCCGGCCGCCGTGCCCGCCCCGCCGACCAGCTCCGCCTGGGCCCGCAGCGCCCGCGCGGCCGCCGCGAACACCGTCGCCGGTCCCGGCGCGTGGCGCGCCTCCGGCCTGCCCCGCTGACTTCTCTCGGGTAAACGGTCCGATTGGTGACTCCCCGTGGGGGCTGCCGAGATCGCGGACAGCGATTAACCTCACTCTGGGGAACGGGGCCGTGACGGGTAGGGAGGATCGATGATCCCTGAGGAGGACCGCCCAGCTTCCTGGCTGCGCGGCTACGGTGGCATCGAGGCCGACATCCGCCAGATGCGCGAGTTCGCCGACCGGCTCCAGGCCGAGGTCGAACGCAACTACGCGCCACACTTGTCCTACATCGCCGACGACATGACCGCTGCGATTCCGGACCCGTGCGACGCGTTCATCGAGCTGGTGCAGTTCCTGCGGGCGCACCACGAGACCCAGCAGGCCACCGCCGAGTTGGTGTGGGGCCTCGGCGGGGCCACCGGCCACCTCGCCTCGGCCGCCGGCGACATCGCCAGCCGGTACGAGGGCACGGACGCCTTCGCCGCCGCCAGGGTCGGCGACGTGCAGGCGGCACTCGCCCGCCCGTACGCCGCCGGGCCGGATCCCCGCCTCCGGCTGGTCGATCCGAACAGCCCGGGGAACGGTGGGCCGGTGGTGCTGCCGTGATCGAACGGGGCGGCGGCCGGACGTCCGGCCTCACCGACTGGCACCTCATGGACGTGCTCAGCATGTGGGCGTGCCTTCAGGACCACGACACCCAGGGGCACTGGAAACAGGTGACCGGCTGGCGCAAGATCTGCGACCTCGCGATGGCCCACCTGCGGCGGCTGCACGAGTACCGCCGTGGCCTGGCCGAGGCGTGGCCGCCCGAGACCAGCCCCGCCGCCCGCGCGTACCTGGCCGAACTGGACCAGCTCATCGAGAAGGTACGACGTACCCACGACACCGCCGCCGCCAACCACGACGCGCTCGCCGCAGCCACCCGCGCCATCGACAGCGCCCGTCCGGGGCTGAAGAAGCTCTACGAGCAGTACGCGTCGAAGCTGGCGCAGAAACGGTCGTACGAGGCGATGATCGCCGACCCGAAGGCGCTGGCCGGCAACCGGACGACAACGCCGCCGGTGACCGACGGGGAGTTGGAGCAGCTCAACGGCCAAGCCCGAGGGATCATGGCGGGGTTGAGCGGCGAACTCCAGCAGGCCCAGGTCATGCTCCAGAAACCTCCGGTGGTGCAATCCCGAAAGCCAATCCATGAGGGCGATCCGGATGTCTACGCTCTCGGATCCTCCGACGTTCCCGTAATTCCACCTATTGTTCCTATTCCGATGGCCACCTCCACCCGAGCATCTGTCAAAACCCGGGTGCCCTCGGCAACGACAACCATGCCAGCACCAACCGCCCCAACTGCCGGGCCGGTACTCGGCGGAGTCGGACCAGGGCTTGCCCCATCCCCCACAAGTAACACGCTGACCGGCACCACCACTCCCACGGCCAGTGGGCCAACGCCAAGCGCCGGCCCCCCTCTCCTGCCAGGTACACCTGGCGCAACCAACGGTAAGGGCTCATTCAGAGCATCACCAGGAAGCAACGGGGCCGCCACTCATCCGACTAGTGGCCAGCCGAGCCGATCCCAGCACAACATCTCGTCTAAAGCGATGCCACCTGGTGGCCTGATAGGCGGAACACCCGGAATGGGACTGGGTCCGCCCAGCGGAATGGCGCAGCCGCGACGGGTAAACCCGATCGGCGGCATGATTGGAGGCGGCGCCGCCGGCACCTCTCCCACTGGCGGTGCCGGCTCTCGACCAGGGGGCGGACGTTTAAGCCCACTGAACGGCACCCATGGAATCTCCCCTCTGGGCGGCAGCCCGGGCACCTCCGGCGTTAATAGCCTTGGAGCAACGCCACACACCCGCCCACAAAGCCGCAATGGCAACGAGAAGGACCGTCGTTGGGATCCAGACGGCCCTTGGAAGACAGACGAAGGGGTGAAGCCGGTAGTCATGCCACCGGAGGACGATGGCCTCACTGATCCAGGCCCGGCTATTGGCTTGGATCGGTGAGAGGGACCTTACGGCAAATCGCCAGTCTTCTTGGCGTTGCCCTGACATCGAGCACCCTAAGCATTAACCCATCATTGGGATCGTATCATCCGAGCGGCGCAGACAGGATTCGCAACGACCAATGGCACCTTAAGTTTCTCAACATCACTGAAGCACATAAGATATCCCAGGGCCTTGGCGTAGTGGTAGCAATCCCAGACACCGGGGTAGCTCCGCACCCCGACCTAGAAAACAATCTTCTTGCAGGTACAGATATCATCCCTGGCGGAAATGGCGACGGTCGACGAGACATCAACAGCCATGGCACATCAATGGCGGGGATAGTTGCAGCTCATGGCCAACCAAACAGTCGCGGCGCTCTCGGAATCGCCCCCAAGGCGAAGGTTCTCCCGATTTACAGCTCGCCCCCACACGGGGAGGGAAGCCCAGAGAACCTAGCTGCGGCCATCGACTACGCAGTCTCCCGGGAAGTAGGGATTATTAGTGTGTCTTCGGCCGGCGGTAGCACCCCTGAGCTAGTTCGATCCGTGCGCAGGGCAATCGCCTCCGATATTGTGGTTGTTTCTGGAGCAGGAAATCTGCCAAGGGATCGCTCGGTTGGTTATCCAGCAAGCGAAACAGGAGTGATCGCAGTGAGCGGACTAGATAGGTTCGGTCATCGAGCTACGATATCGACGACTGGCCCCGAGGTAGACATAGCAGCTCCGGCTGTTGACATCTTCAGTACGAGCTACGATGCCAAATATTCGAGGGCAACGGGCACTTCGGATGCCACTGCCATTGTTGCCGGGGCTGCAGCGCTGATCCGCTCCCGGTACCCTCACCTGCCCGCCGCTGAGGTCGCGCATCGGCTCACCGCGACAGCTGTCGACAAGGGCCCACCCGGGCGGGACGACGAGTACGGCTATGGCGTCATCGACATCGTGGCGGCGCTCACCGCAGACGTCCCTCCGCTGGGCTTCGAGTCGTCGGCGGTCACTCCACCGTCCACAGACTCCCCGGCTGTGGGGGCCCCTGAGGCAGGCGACGACGGCTCGACCGCTCGTGGGCTCGTCACGCTCGGCGTGCTCGTCGCAGCAGGTGGCGGCTACTGGGTTTGGCGTCGGCGTCGACGTGCCGATGACCCGCCGCCCCGGATCAGCCGGTAGCGTCGGCTTCGTGCCGAACTCCCTGACGTTGCGTCTCGTTCTCGCGTCCCAGAGTCCTGCCCGCCGCAAGCTCCTACAGGCCGCCGGTATCGAACCGGAGGTGCTGGTCAGCGGCGTCGACGAGTCCCAGGTGGTCAGCGACCGGGCCGAAGAGTTGTGCCTGGAGCTGGCCCGGTTGAAGGCACAGGCGGTGCTCGGCCGGCTACGTCCGCTCCCTGAGGAGCGCACGCTGGTGCTGGGCTGTGATTCCGTGTTGGAGTTCGACGGGGAGATCCTGGGCAAGCCGACGGACGCGGCCGACGCGACGGACCGGTGGCGACGGATGCGGGGGCGCAGCGGGGTGCTGCACACCGGTCACTGCCTGATCGACCTCACGCGGGACTCCCGGGCGGAGGCGGTCGCGTCGACGGTCGTGCACTTCGCGGACGTCACCGACGACGAGATCACCGCGTACGTGGCGACGGGGGAGCCACTGGCGGTGGCGGGCGCGTTCACCATCGACGGACTGGGCGGGGCGTTCCTGACCGGGATCGAGGGTGATGCGGGGACCGTGGTGGGTCTTTCGCTGCCGCTGCTGCGCCGCCTGCTCAGGGAACTGGAGATCGGCATCACCGAACTCTGGTCCAAGGCCGCGCCGGGCGGCCAGGACATCGAGCGCCTCGGCTAACGTCCGGTCATGACCACCAAGCCGCTACCGCTGACCCCGGAGCTACACGCCTACCTCGTCGCGCACGGTTCCGCGCCGGACGGGATCGTCCGCGATCTGGCCGAGGAGACCCTGGCCGCCCTACCCGACGACGCGGTGATGCAGGTGGCGCCGGAGCAGGCCGCGTTCCTCACCTTTCTCACCCGGGTCCTCGGCGTACGGCGGGCGGTGGAGGTGGGCACCTTCACCGGCCTGTCCTCGCTGGCGATCGCCCGCGGCCTGCCCGAGGACGGTCGGTTGACCTGCTTCGACATCTCGGAGGAGTACACCGGCATCGCCCGGCGGTACTGGAAGCGGGCGGGCGTCGCGGACCGGATCGAACTGCGCATCGGCCCCGCCGGAGAAACACTGCGGGAGTTGCCCCTGGAGCGGCACCTGGACTTCGCCTTCATCGACGCCGACAAGACCGGCTACCCGATCTACTGGGACGAGCTGGTACCCCGGATGAGGCCGGGCGGAGTGATCGCGGTGGACAACACGCTGCGGGACGGTCGGGTGCTGGCCCCGCGTGACGCCGGCGACCGGGCGATCGCCGCCTTCAACGACCAGGTGTTGGCCGACGTCCGCGTCGAGACGGTGATGCTGCCGATCGCCGACGGCGTCACGCTGGCCCGGGTTCTCTGATCCACTCCGGTTGCGCCATGGCGGGCTGACCGCCATGGCGCAACCGCCGTATGGCGCAACCGGAGTCGGTCATCGCCGGGCCGGAGGGTGGAGGCGCCTCGTCAGCGGACGGTGCGGGCGAACTGTCGCGCGGCCCAGAAGACGCCGGCGGCGGCGAGCACCGCGATGATGGCCAGCCCCTGCCAGACCTTGTCGTTGCCGAGGTCACCGGCGAACAGCGCCCGGGTGCCGTCGACCGCCCAGGAGAACGGGTTCCACTCGGCGACGCCCTGGAGCCAGCCCGGGGCGAAGGTGAGCGGCAGCAGGATGCCGGAGAGCAGCAGCACCGGCTGGGCGACGGTGTTCATCAGCGGGGCGAGTGCGTCCTCGCTCTTGACCTTGAGGGCGACGCCGTAGGAGACGGCCGAGGTCATCAGCGCGATCAGGGCCAGCATCAGGTACGCCAGCAGCAGGTCGCCGATGAAGACCCGCAGGTCGAACAGGAACGCCAGCAGGGTGATGATGACGGCCTGCGCGATCAGCGAGACGACGTCGCGCAGGGACCGGCCGAGCAGCAGGGCGAGCCGGCTGACCGGGGTGACCCGGGACCGTTCGATGACCCCGGCGCGCAGTTCGGCGATCAGGCCGAAGCCCTGGAAGAGTCCGCCGAAGATGGCCAACAGCACCAGCAGGCCGGGGACGAAGATCTTGTACGCCTCCGCCTGGGTGGGGGCGTTCAGTGCGGGCTTGAGCAGTGGGGCGAAGAGCAGCAGGTACATCACCGGCTGGAAGACACCGACGAGGACCCAGACCGGGTTGCGCAGCAGCAGTTGGAACTGGCGCTGGAAGATGAGCCAGGTGTCGCGGGCGAGTTTCATCGTGAGGTCTCCGGTTGGTCAGGACTCGCGCAGCGAGCGGCCGGTCTTGGTGAGGAAGACGTCGTCGAGGCTGGGCCGGTGCAGCTCGATGGAGGCCAGCGGCAGCCCGGCGGCGTCGACGCGGCGCAGGATCCGCGGGATGGCGACGGCCCCGTCGTCGACGTGGAGGCGCAGGCCGCCCTCGTCGACGGTCTCCAGCTTCGTGACGTACTCCTCGCTGTCGAGCAGTTGGGCGGCCTGCGGGGTGGCTGCCAGGTCGAGGCCGACCAGCACGACGTCGCCGGAGATCTCGCGCTTCAGCCCGGCCGGGGTGCCCTCGGCGACCACCTCGCCATGGTCCATGATCGCGATCCGGTCGCAGAGCGCGTCGGCCTCGTCGAGGTAGTGGGTGGTGATGAAGACGGTCATCCCCTCGATACGCAGCCGGCGGATCTCGTCCCACATGTGCGCGCGGCTCTGCGGGTCGAGGCCGGTGGTCGGCTCGTCCAGGAAGACGATCTTCGGTTCGTGGATGATGCCGAGAGCGATCTCCACACGTCGCCGCTGACCGCCGGAGTAGGTCTTGCACTTGCGGTCGGCGTACTCGGTGAGCTGGAAGGCGGCCAGGGCCCGTTCGGCACGGCGGTGCGCGTCGGCCTTGCGGATGCCGTACATCCGGGCCTGGAGGACCAGTTCCTCGCGGGCGGTGGATTCTTCCCAGGTGCTGCCGCCCTGGGCGACGTAGCCGATTCGCCGACGTACCTCGGCCGGATCCTCACGCAGGTCGGCCCCGGCGATGGTGGCCTCGCCGCCGTCCGGCTCGATCAGCGTGGCGAGCATCCGCAGGGTGGTGGTCTTGCCGGCGCCGTTGGGCCCGAGGAACCCGAAGATCTCCCCTTCGGTGACCTTCAGGTCCACCCCGCGTACGGCGTCGACGGTCTTCGTCTCCCGACCCTGTCGGGAGCGGAACGATTTCCGCAGCCCTCTGGTCTCGATCATTTCTGCTCCTGGTCGTCCAGGGCCGGGCGCACCGACCCTCCCCCGGGCACGACGCCGGACGGCGCGTTCCCCCGTGCTGTGCGGCAGCAGGCTAACGCGATATAACTCTTCTGGTCAACATTGAATATTACGCGCCCTCGTCCCGTGGCGGCAGCCGTTCCCGCCAACCCGACCATCCCGGCGCGCGCTCCAGCCCCGCGGGCAGGTACGACACCCCGGAGTCGAGCCGCTCGGCGACCCGCTCGCACCAGGCGATCTCCACCTCTGCCCGGTCCGACCAGAGTTCGAACATCCAGGCCACGTGCACCGGCCTGGCCTCCCGCATCCAATCCGACTGCAACGAGGCCCGCATCCACTCGACCCCCGCCCGCAGTTGGGTGGCCCGGTTGCGCAACGCGGCCGACGCCTCCTCGGGCGGCATCGCCGGCAGAAAGGAGAAGGCCGCCGCGAACGGGTCGGGCACCTCGTGCAGCCGCCACCAGAAACCGCGCAGCAGCGTCTCGAACTCGTCCTCACCCTTCGGCGTGACCTCGTACGTGGTGCGGGCCGGCCGGGCCCCGACCTGCTCGGTGGCCACCTCCCGCAGCAGCCCCTCCTCGGCGAGCTTGCGCAGCGCGTGGTAGATCGACCCGGGCTGGACGTTGGCCCACTTGTCGGCGTTCCAGCTGAGCAGTTCCCGGCGCACGTCGTAGCCGTGCACGGGCTGCATCCAGCGGACCAGACCGAGAATCATCATCCGAGTCGCAGACATCAGACAAGCTTAATAAACAAGTTTGACTACAGGGCGGGCAGACAGTGCGGCATCCCACACTGATCGATCGTTAGGGCTTCTGGCACGGCCGATACACTCCCGGTCAACGACCTCCCGGGAGGAGCCCCCAAGGTGCGCAAGGTACTCATCGCCAACCGCGGCGAGATCGCCGTCCGCGTGATCCGCGCCTGCCGCGACGCCGGCCTGGGCAGCGTCGCCGTCTACGCGGACTCCGACCGGGACGCCCTGCACACCACCCTCGCCGACGAGGCGTACGCCCTGGGCGGCGACACCGCCGCCGACAGCTACCTGCGGATCGACAAGCTCATCGACATCGCCGGCAGGTCCGGCGCGGACGCCGTCCACCCCGGTTACGGGTTCCTCTCGGAGAACGCCGACTTCGCCCAGGCGGTGATCGACGCCGGGCTGACCTGGATCGGGCCCACCCCGCAGGCCATCCGCGACCTCGGCGACAAGGTGACCGCCCGGCACATCGCGCAGCGTGCCGGCGCGCCCCTGGTCCCCGGCACCCCGGACCCGGTCGGCAACGCCGACGAGGTGATCGCCTTCGCCGTCGACCACGGCCTGCCGGTCGCCATCAAGGCCGCCTTCGGCGGCGGCGGGCGCGGCCTCAAGGTGGCCCGCACCATGGAGGAGATCCCACACCTGTTCGACTCGGCCACCCGCGAGGCGGTCGCCGCGTTCGGCCGGGGCGAGTGCTTCGTCGAGCGGTACCTGGACAAGCCCCGGCACGTCGAGGCACAGGTCCTGGCCGACCAGCACGGCAACGTGATCGTGGTCGGCACCCGGGACTGCTCCTTGCAGCGCCGCCACCAGAAGCTGGTCGAGGAGGCCCCCGCGCCGTTCCTCACCGACGCCCAACGCGCGCAGATCCACGACAGCGCCAAGGCCATCTGCCGGGAGGCCGGCTACCACGGCGCCGGCACCGTCGAGTACCTGGTGGGCGCCGACGGCACCATCTCCTTCCTGGAGGTGAACACCCGACTCCAGGTGGAGCACCCGGTCACCGAGGAGACCGCCGGCATCGACCTGGTCCGTGAGCAGTTCCGCATCGCCGACGGGGAGAAACTGCGCTTCACCGAGGACCCGACGCCGCGCGGGCACGCCATCGAGTTCCGGATCAACGGCGAGGACCCCGGCCGCAACTTCCTGCCCGCCCCGGGCACCATCACCGCGCTGCGGCTGCCGACCGGGCCGGGCGTCCGGGTCGACACCGGCGTCTCGGCCGGCGACGTCATCGGCGGCAACTTCGACTCGCTGCTGGCCAAGGTGGTCATCACCGGCGAGACGCGGATCGAGGCGATCGAGCGGGCCCGCCGCGCGCTGGACGAGATGGTCGTCGAGGGCATGGCCACCGCGCTGCCGTTCCACCGCCTGGTCGTCCGGGACTCCGCGTTCACCGCCGAGCCGTTCACCGTGCACACCCGGTGGATCGAGACCGAGTTCGACAACACGGTGCCGGTCTTCACCGCGCCCGCCGCCGTCGGCGCGACTCCGGTCGAGCGCGAGACCGTCGTGGTCGAGGTGGGCGGCAAGCGGCTGGAGGTGAGCCTCCCGGCCGGTCTCGGCGCGGGTACGGCCTCGGCCGCGCCCGCCGCCCGCAGGCCGGCCCGCCGGGGCGGTGGCGCCAAGGCCGGTGCCACGGTCAGCGGCGACGCGCTGGCGTCCCCGATGCAGGGCACCATCGTCAAGATCGCTGTGGCCGACGGGGACACCGTCGCCGAGGGCGACCTGGTGGTGGTACTGGAGGCGATGAAGATGGAGCAACCGCTGTACGCGCACAAGGCCGGTACGGTCAGCGGCCTCGCCGCCGAGGTCGGCGCGGTGATCACGGCCGGCGCGGCCATCTGCGCCATCGCCTGAACCGCCTTCCCCGGGCCGGACGCGGGGCCGGGGCCGGGTGGTTTCGACCACCAGCGGCGGCAGGACCGGCCGCGAGCGGGAATGATGGCCTGGTGCGGTTCCTTCACGGCGCGGTTCCCGCGCACGACCTGACCTACAACGACGTCTTCATGGCGCCGGCCCGCTCCGAGGTGGGCTCGCGGCTCGACGTCGACCTGGCCACCAGCGACGGTACCGGCACCACGATTCCCCTGGTGGTGTCGAACATGACCGCCGTCTCCGGCCGGCGGATGGCCGAGACGGTAGCCCGGCGCGGTGCGATCGCGGTGATCCCGCAGGACATCCCGATCGAGGTGGTGGCCAACGTGGTCGCCTGGGTGAAGCGGCGGCACCTGGTCCACGACACCCCGATCACGCTCGGTCCCACCGACACCGTCGGCGACGCGATCCACCTGCTGCCGAAGCGGTCCCACGGCGCGGTGATCGTGGTGGACGAGGCGGGCCGGCCGGTCGGGGTGGTCACCGAGGCGGACACCGTCGGGGTGGACCGCTTCGCCCAGCTCCGGCACGTGATGTCGACCGAGCTGCACACCGTGCCGGCGGACGCCGATCCGCGTACCGGTTTCGACCGGCTCTCGGCTGGCCGGCGCCGGCTGGCCCCCGTGGTGGACGACGACGGCCGCCTGGTCGGGGTGCTGACCCGGCAGGGCGCGCTGCGCGCCACCCTCTACAAGCCGGCCGTCGACGACCGGGGCCGGCTGCGGATCGCCGCCGCCGTGGGCATCAACGGCGACGTCACCGGCAAGGCCGAGGCGCTGCTGGCGGCCGGGGTGGACACGCTGGTGGTGGACACCGCGCACGGCCACCAGGAGCGGATGATCTCCGCGCTGCGGGCGGTCCGCAAGCTCGACCCGGCCGTCCCGGTGGCCGCGGGCAACGTGGTCACCGCGGAGGGGGTACGCGACCTGGTGGAGGCGGGGGCCGACATCGTCAAGGTGGGTGTCGGGCCGGGTGCGATGTGCACCACCCGGATGATGACCGGTGTCGGCCGGCCGCAGTTCTCCGCCGTGCTGGACTGCGCGGCGGCGGCCCGGGCCCTGGGCCGGCACGTCTGGGCCGACGGCGGGGTACGGCACCCGCGCGACGTGGCGCTGGCGCTGGCGGCCGGGGCGTCGAACGTGATGATCGGTTCCTGGTTCGCCGGCACCTACGAATCCCCGGGCGACCTGTACACCGAGCCGGACGGGCGGCGCTACAAGGAGAGCTTCGGCATGGCCTCGGCCCGCGCGGTCAGCGCGCGTACCGCCGACGACAGCGCGTTCGACCGGGCCCGTAAGGCGATCTTCGAGGAGGGCATCTCCTCCGCCCGGATGTACCTGGACCCGACCCGTCCCGGGGTGGAGGACCTGATCGACGAGATCATCTCCGGGGTGCGCAGCGCGTTCACCTACGCGGGCGCCCGCAACCTCGACGAGTTCCACGAGCGTGCCCTGGTCGGCGTCCAGAGCACCGCCGGCTACACCGAGGGGATGCCCCTGCCCACCAGTTGGTGACCGGTCCCGACCAGGCCGTCCGATTCCGGCAGCCGGCCCCGGACCCGGGTGACGCGCCACCGTAAATTAGTTTGGCCCCTTATCGTTTGGGGCTAACCTACAACCGTGCAGATGGAACCACCGGCCCACCGGCCGGACGCGTTGCGCCAGGCGCCGACGGCACGACTCGTCTCGGTCGCGGGCCACCTCCTGGACCAGCACTGGGGGCGCTACCTGGCCGAACACCACGGCCTCACCCCGGCCGGGATGCGGGTGCTGTTCATCCTGGCCCGCACGGAGGACGCCACCCACCGGGAGGTCGCCGAGCACTGCTTCGTCCGGCCGGCCACCCTCACCGGAATCGTCGACACGCTGGAACGCGACGGTTTCGTCGTCCGCCGCCGGGACACCACGGACCGCCGCTCGGTGCAGCTCGCCCTGACCGACAAGGGGCGCGAACACCTGCGGCGGCTCACCGACCTGATCCACAGCGACAACCCGCTCACCGCCGTCGACGCCGATCCGGCGAAGAAGGCGGTGATCCGGGAGTTCCTGACCGAGTTGATCATGGCCATGTCCGACGGGGAGGACAGCAGGTTGAACCCACGAGTGCAGGATCCGGACGGGACGACGCCGGGGGGCGGCCGGTGCTGACCCGCCTGCTGCGCGACTTCCTGAAGCCGTACCACCGGCCGCTGCTGGCGGTGGTGCTGTTCCAGTTCGTCGGCACGATGGCCTCGCTCTACCTGCCGAGCCTCAACGCCGACATCATCGACCTGGGCGTGGCCCGGGGCGACACCGACTACATCCTGCGGACCGGCGGCTGGATGCTGCTGGTCAGCCTGGTGCAGATCGTCTGCTCGGTGGCGGCCGTCTACTTCGGCGCACACACCGCGACGGCCTTCGGGCGGGACGTACGGGCCGAGATCTTCGGGCAGGTCAACCGGTTCTCCGCCCGCGAGGTGGCCCGCTTCGGCGCACCCTCGCTGATCACCCGCAACACCAACGACGTGCAGCAGGTGCAGATGCTCGTGCTGATGAGCTGCACCATGCTGGTCGCCGCGCCGATCATGAGCGTCGGCGGCGTGGTGATGGCGCTGCGGGAGGACGTGGGGCTCTCCTGGCTGCTGCTGGTCAGCGTACCGGTGCTGGCGATCGCGCTGGGGCTGGTCATCCGGCGGATGGTGCCGGGCTTCCGGCTGATGCAGACCCGGATCGACACGGTCAACCGGGTGCTGCGCGAGCAGATCACCGGCATCCGGGTGGTCCGCGCGTTCGTCCGCGAGCCGTACGAGACGGACCGCTTCGCGGTGGCCAACACCGACCTGACGGCGACCGCCCTGCGGGTCGGCCGCCTCCAGGCACTGATCTTCCCGATCGTGATGCTGATCCTCAACGTCTCCAGCGTCGCGGTCCTCTGGTTCGGCGCGGCCCGGGTGGACGCCGGCCAGATCCAGGTCGGCGCGCTGACCGCGTTCCTGCAGTACCTGATGCAGATCCTGATGGCCGTCATGATGGCGACCTTCATGCTGATGATGGTGCCGCGCGCGGCGGTCTGCGCCGAGCGGATCGTCGAGGTGCTGGACACCGACTCCTCGGTGGTGCCCCCGGCCAGGCCGGTGACCCGGGTCGAGCGCCGGGGCGAGCTGGAACTGCGGGACGTCTCCTTCCAGTACCCGGGGGCCAGCGCGCCGGTGCTGCGCGGCATCTCGTTCCGCGCCACGCCCGGTCGGACCACCGCGATCGTCGGCGCCACCGGCGCCGGCAAGACCACCCTGCTCAGCCTGATCCCGCGCCTGGTCGACCCGACAGCCGGCGCGGTGCTGGTGGACGGGGTGGACGTCCGTGAGCTGGCCCCCGACGAGCTGTGGCGGCGGATCGGGCTGGTGCCGCAGCGGCCGTACCTGTTCACCGGCACGGTCGCCAGCAACCTGCGGTACGGCAACCCGGACGCCACCGACCCGGAACTGTGGGCGGCGCTGGAGACCGCCCAGGCCCGCGAGTTCGTCGCGCAGATGCCCGGCGGCCTGGCCGCCCCGATCGCGCAGGGCGGCACGAACGTCTCCGGTGGGCAGCGGCAGCGGCTCGCCATCGCCCGCGCACTGGTCCGCAGGCCGGAGATCTACCTGTTCGACGACTCGTTCTCGGCGCTCGACCTCGGCACCGACGCCCGGTTGCGGGCGGCGCTGCGGCCGGTCACCGCGGACGCGGCGGTGGTGATCGTGGCCCAACGGGTCTCCACGATCGTCGACGCCGACCAGATCATCGTGCTAGAGGACGGGGGCGTCGTCGGAATGGGACGACACGAGGAACTGCTGGACACCTGCCCGACGTACGCCGAGATCGTGGCGTCCCAGCAGACGGCGGAGGTGACGGCATGAGCACCGTACCCGAGCAGAAGACGGCCACGGCGGCGCAGACGCCGAAGCGGCTGCCGCCGGGCCGGGGCAGCGGCGGCCCGCCGTGGATGGGCGCCGGCATGCCGGCGGAGAGATCGCTGAACTTCGGGCCGTCCACCCGCCGGCTGCTGGGCCGGCTACGACCGCACCGGCTGCACCTGGCGGCGATCGTCGGCCTGGCGGTGGCCAGCGTCGCCGCCACCGTGACCGGCCCGAAGATCCTCGGCCACGCCACCGACATCATCTTCGCCGGGGTGATCGGGCGGCAACTGCCTCCCGGAAGCACGGTCGAGCAGGCGGTGGCGGGAGCCCGGGCCGCGGGCAACGAGAACTTCGCCGACATGCTGGCCCGGATGGACGTGGTGCCCGGCGTGGGCATCGACTTCACCGCGTTGGGCCGCACGCTGGCCCTCGCCGTCGTGCTCTACCTGGGCGCGAGCCTGCTGATGTGGTGGCAGGGCTGGCTGCTCAACGGGGTCGTTCAGGCCACCGTGCTGCGGCTGCGCGCCGAGGTGGAGGAGAAGCTGCACCGGCTGCCGCTGCCCTACTTCGACCGGCAGCCCCGCGGCGAACTGCTCAGCCGGGTCACCAACGACATCGACAACATCTCGCAGACCCTCTCGCAGACCCTGAGCCAGCTGCTCACCTCGCTGCTCACCGTGGTCGGCGTCCTGGTGATGATGTTCTGGATCTCGCCGCTGCTGGCCCTGGTCGCCCTGGTGGCGGTGCCGTTGTCGGTGGTGGTGACCGCACAGATCGCCAAGCGGTCGCAGCGCAGGTTCATCGCCCAGTGGACCCACACCGGCGAGCTGAACGGCCAGGTCGAGGAGGCGTTCACCGGCCACGAGCTGGTGAAGGTCTTCGGGCGGCAACATGAGGTGGAGGCGGCCTTCCACGCCAAGAACGAGGAGCTGTTCCGGGCCAGCTTCGGCGCGCAGTTCATCTCCGGGATCATCATGCCGGCGATGTTCTTCATCGGGAACCTCAGCTACGTGGCGATCGCCGTGGTCGGCGGGCTGCGGGTGGCGTCCGGCTCGATGAGCCTCGGCGACGTGCAGGCGTTCATCCAGTACTCCCGGCAGTTCACCCAGCCGCTCACCCAGGTCGCGTCGATGGCCAACCTGCTCCAGTCCGGTGTCGCGTCGGCGGAGCGGGTGTTCGCGGTGCTCGACGCCGAGGAGCAGAGTCCCGACCCGGAGCCGCCTGCCCGGGTCACCGACCCGCGCGGCCGGGTCGAGTTCGCGCACGTCTCCTTCCGGTACGACCCGGACAAGCCGCTGATCGAGGACCTGTCGTTGGTCGCCGAGCCCGGCCACACCGTGGCGATCGTCGGTCCCACCGGGGCCGGCAAGACCACCCTGGTCAACCTGATCCTGCGCTTCTACGAGCTGGACGCCGGTCGGATCACCCTCGACGGGGTGGACGTCACCACGCTGCGCCGGGACGACCTGCGTGGCCGGGTCGGCATGGTGCTGCAGGACGCCTGGCTGTTCGGCGGCACGATCCGGGACAACATCGCCTACGGGCGGCCCGACGCGACGGAGGAGGAGATCCTCGCCGCCGCCCGCGCCACCTTCGTGGACCGGTTCGTCCGCAGCCTGCCCGACGGGTACGACACCGTGATCGACGAGGAGGGCAGCAACGTCAGCGCCGGCGAGAAGCAGCTCATCACCATCGCCCGGGCGTTCCTGGCCGAGCCGTCGCTGCTCATCCTCGACGAGGCGACCAGCTCGGTGGACACCCGTACCGAGGTGCTGCTCCAGCGGGCGATGGCGGCGCTGCGCTCGGAACGGACCAGCTTCGTCATCGCGCACCGGCTATCCACGATCCGCGACGCCGACCTGATCCTGATGATGGAGAACGGCCGGATCGTCGAGCAGGGCACCCACGAGGAGCTGCTCGCCGCGCAGGGCGCCTACCACCGGCTGTACCGGTCGCAGTTCACCGGCGCTCCGGTGGACGGGGAGGAGACGGTGACGGCGTCCAGGACCGGTGACGGCTCGGGGAGATCAGCCCGGTCTCGTACGCGATGATGACCAGTTGCGCCCGGTCGCGTGCGTGCAACTTGGTGAGCAGGCGACCCACGTGGGTCTTCACCGTGGCCATGCTCAGGACCAGCCGCTCGGCGATCTCGGTGTTGGACAGACCGTAGGCGACCAACGTGAGCACCTCACGCTCCCGGTCGGTGACCCCGGCCAACTGACGGGCCAACGGGCGGTCAGGCGCCGGACGGCGGGCGAACTCCGCGATGAGCCGGCGGGTCACCGTCGGCGCGAGCAGCCCGTCACCCCCGGCAACCACCGAGATCGCCGTCAGCAGATCGGCCGGCGGCGTGTCCTTGAGCAGAAAACCGCTGGCGCCCGCGCGCAACGCCCCGTAAACGTACTCGTCCAGGTCGAAGGTGGTCAGGATCAGCACGCGGGTCGACGCGGTCCGGTGGTCAGCACAGATCTGCCGGGTCGCCTCGATGCCGTCCATCTCCGGCATGCGTACGTCCATGAGCACCACGTCCGGCAGGTGCTGGCGAGCCAGGGTGACCGCCTCCGCGCCGGTGCCCGCCTCCGCGACGGCCGTCAGCCCGGGAACCGAGTCGACCAGCACGCGGAAGCTGCCCCGCAGCAACGCCTGGTCGTCGGCGATCAGGACGCGGATCATCGCACCGTCGCGTACGGGAGCCTGCCGGCCACCCGGAAGCCGCCCTCCGGGCACGGACCGGCACTGAGCTCGCCACGGTACATGCCGACCCGCTCGCGCATCCCGATCAGCCCGTGGCCGCCGGAGCGCGCACGGCTGCCACGCCGTCCGTCGTCGGTCACCTCGATGCGAACCTCTCCCGACTCCACCGTCACGGTGACGCGGCATCGGGCGGGTGCCGCGTGTCTCACCACGTTGGTCAGGGCTTCCTGCACGATCCGGAAGACCGACAGGCCGACACCCGCCGGCAGGTCGTCGTCGCCTGTCACGGTCATCTCCACGTCGACGCCGCCGGCCGCCGCCTGGTCGGCCAGCGTGGCGAGGTCACGCAGGCCGGGCGTGGGCGCGTACGACGGGTCGTCTCGCAGCACCCCCAACGTCCGGCGCAACTCCGCCAGCGCCCCACGGCTGGTCGTCTCGATGACGCGCAGCGCCTCGCGGGCCTCGGCCGGGCTGGTCTCCGCGACGTGGTTGCCGACCGCGGCCTTCACCGCGATGAGGCTCATGCTGTGGGACACGATGTCGTGCATCTCGCGGGCGATGCGCAGCCGCTCGTCGCTGACCGCCCGGTGGGTCAACTGTTCCGCGGTCTGCGCGGCGTAGGTCCGGCGTTCCCGAGCGGCCCGTCCGAGCAGCCACGCCATGCCCGTCAGCATGACCACGAAGGCGACGGTCGCGGCGCTCGCGGCACTGCCGGCCTCGGTGACCGGGATTCCCACCAGCAGCACCAACGTCCCCGCGAGGCAGGCGATCAGGGCCGGCACGGACCGGCGGCGGGGACGCGCGGCCCCGACCGTGTAGAGCGCGCAGGCGAGCGCCAGAAACGGTGGCACCGCCGCGTAGTCGGGGATGACGCCGGAGAGCAGCACGACGGCGGACGAGACGAAGACCACGCCGAGCACGGTCAGGGGCCAGATCCGTCGCACCGCGACCGGCCCGCCGACCAACGCGGCCGCGGACACGGAGATCCAGACCGGTTCTCGTACGCCGACGGTCAACGGAACCTCGGCCGCCGCGTACGCGCAGAGCGCGAACAGCGACAGTGCCAGTAGTACGTCGACGGCGATCAGGTCGGCGGTACGTAGCCGGCGGGACAGCAGCCGGCGAGGCACGATCGAGGTCACGCCGCCGACGGTATCCGCCCGTCGCGTCGGCGGCGTCCACCCGTGGCCGATCATCCTCCGGCATGATGCCGCCGCACCGAGCAACCCCCCGGTACGCCCCTGGTTCGAGCACCGAATGCCGGCTGGGGGTCGATGTGCGCGGGTCCGGACGACGGCATCGTGACCAGGCATGACGACAACCACAGTGGCGCTGGACGGCGTACGGGCGGTGTACGGCCGCGAGCCTCGGAGGGTGACCGCCCTGGACGGTGTGACGGTCGCCTTCGCGCGCGGCACCTTCACCGCCGTGATGGGGCCATCCGGTTCCGGTAAGTCAACTCTGTTGCACTGCGCGGCAGGGCTGGAGCGGCCGGTCGAGGGCACGGTCACCGTCGACGGCACCCTCATCGACGCTCTCGACGAGACCGCCCTGACCGTGCTGCGCCGTGACCGGGTCGGCTTCGTGTTTCAGGCATTCAACCTGGTCTCATCCCTCACCGCGGAGCAGAACGTCGCGCTGCCGCTGCGGCTGGCCGGTCGACGCCCGACCGCCTGCGAGGTGGCCGCCGCGCTGGACGCCGTCGGACTCGGCGACCGGCTCGGGCACCGCCCCAGCGAGCTGTCCGGCGGAGAGCAGCAGCGGGTCGCCATCGCCCGCGCCCTGATCACCAAGCCGGCGGTGCTCTTCGCCGACGAACCGACCGGCGCGCTGGACAGCGCCACCTCCCGGCATGTGCTCGGCCTGCTCCGTGACCTCGTCGACCAGCACGGGCAGACGATCGTCATGGTGACCCATGATCCGGTCGCGGCGGCGATCGCCGATCGGACGCTGCTCCTCGCCGACGGGCGGCTGGTGGACGAACTCACTGGCGCCGACGCGCAGTCCATCGCCGCCCGTATGGCCAAGCTGGAGGCGTCGTGTTGAGTCCGCGGGGACGCTGGAACGGGCTGCTGGGCGCGTTCGTGGCCGTCGCCGTCGGGGTAACGCTCGTCTCACTCAGCACTCTGCTGCTCGCCTCCGGCCTGCCCCAGGTACCGGATCGGCTGACCGCGGCGGCGGTCATGGTCCAGAGCCCAGTCGTGAGTTCACCAGCGGATCCGTTTCCGGAGCCGCGGCCGTGGTCGTCGCGGACGGCCGCCGACCTCGCCGACCGGCTGGCGGCCATCGCGGGAGTGACGACGGCGGTGCCCGACCGCACCTTCTACATCCAGGTGGTCACCGATGGTCGACCTGCCCCCGCGATGGTCCACGGCCATGGCTGGGCGAGCAGTCAGCTCGGTACGGATCGACTGGCTGCCGGCACGCCACCGCGGCGGGACAGCGAGGTGGTGGTGGACCGGGCGACCGGCCTGTCGCCCGGCTCGGCGGTGACGTTGTTGACCGCGACCGGGCCGGCCGCGTACACGGTCTCCGGCGTGGTGGACGGGACAGGGATCTATGTCACCGACGCCGTCGCCGCCACCATGGCACCCGGTGTGCGGGCGATCGGACTGGTCCTGCGTCCCGATGCGGACGTCGCCCGGGTGACGGAGGCGGCCCGCGCCGTCGTCGGAACCGAGGGGCGGGTACTCACCGGCGATGCCCGGTCGGCCTTCGAGCCGCGCGAGGACGCCCGGACCCGATGGATCGGGACGCAGATCCTCACCGCCGTGGCGACGCTGGCCGGATTCGTCTCGGTCTTCGTGGTCGCCTCGACGTTCGCGTTCAACGTCACCCAACGGCGACGCGAGCTGGGACTGCTCCGTGCCATCGGCGCCACCCCACGGCAGGTCCGACGGATGCTCTACCGGGAAGCCGTCGTTGTCGGCGGGGCGGCGGCGCTGGTCGGGGTTGTGCTCGGCGCGGCGCTCGCTCCCCTGGTGGGGGATCTGCTGGTGGATGCCGGGATCGAGCCGGCGACGTACCAGGTCCGGTTCCTCGTCTGGCCGGTCGCCGCGTCGTTCGCGGTCGGGCCGGTGGTGGCGCTGCTCGGGGCGGCGTCTGCGGCGCGGCGGGCGGCGCGGGTACGACCGCTGGAGGCACTGCGGGCGGCGGCGGTGGAGCCACGCCCGATGACCCGGGCCCGCTGGATCTCCGGCGCGCTGGCCGCCGCCGGTGGGCTGGCGGGAGCCGTCGGGACCGCGACCACCGACGATGTCCAGGACGGCGCGGCGTTGGCGCTCTACAGTGCCATGGCGCTGGTGGTGGCGGCGGCCCTGCTGGCCCCCGCGTTCATCGCGCCGTTGGTGTGGCTGCTGGCCTGGCCGTTCGCGCGTGGGCGGGGGGCGACCGGAATGCTCGTGCGGGAGAGCGTCCTGACCGCCGCACGCCGAACTGCCGGTTGTGCCGCGCCTGTGCTGCTCACCGTCGGTTTCGCGGTGATGGTCTCCGGCATGGTCCAGACCTCGACGGAGGCGTATGCCGCGCGGCGCTTTGCGGCGATCAACGCCGGTTCGGTCGTCGCCCCGGACAACACGCCCGGTCTGACCGACGCGGTCGTCGCCGCGGTGCCGGGAGCCGCTCTCCTGCCCACCACCGTGTACGCCGACGGTGCGGAGCCGCTGACAGCGCTGGGTGTCGACCCGGCGGCCTTCGCCGCTTCGCGCAACCGGTTCGCTGTTGTCGCCGGGGCGCTGACCGGCCTGGCCGGCGGTGACACGGTCGTCGTCACGCAGTCGGTCGCGGAGCGACTCGGCTGGCGCCTCGGGCAGACCGTGCCGGTCACCTTCGCCGACGGCCGGCTCACGCTCCTGCGTGTGGTGGCGATGGTGTCGAACGAATCGGCGCCGGGCGAACTCCTGCTGCCCCGTGCGGTGGTACGCGCCCACGACCCTTCGGCGCTGACCTCGGCGATCCTCGTCGACGCGCCGGTGCCGTTGCCGCCCGGGTCCGGTGCCCGCGTCGTCGACGTCGCCACGTACGCCGCCGAAGTGGACAGCGAGGAGGACCGCCTCGTCTGGGTCTTCACCGTGCTGCTGATCGGCGTGTCCGCCGGCTACGGCGCGATCGCGGTCGCCAACACCCTGCTCATGTCCGCCGTGAACCGGCAGGGCGACCACCGCGTGCTCCGGCTGTCCGGTGCCACCGGTAGACAGGTGGCGTGGGCGGTGGCGGCCGAGGCGGCCCTGGTCGTCGCGATCGGCGCGCTCCTCGGCGGCGCGGTCGCCGTCATCGCGCTCCTGAGCATCCGTGAAGGGCTCAGCGAGCAGGTGAACGCCCCGGTCGATCTGGTCGTACCGTGGCCGACGATGGGCGCAGTGGTTGCCACATGCCTGGTGTTGGCGGTGGTCGCCAGCGTCCTGCCAACCCGCCGGACCCGGTTACGGTCGCGCGAGTAGCCGGACGACACCCCGCCAACGCCGGCTCCGTAATAGCCTTGGGCGCATTCCGTACTGATGTTCTGGGAGCCGCAATGAGGTTCGGTTACGCCATCGTGTACGTCTCGGACGTGGTCCAAGCTGTTGACTTCTACGAGCGGGCTTTCGGGCTCACCCGCGCGTTCGTTCACGAGTCAGGCGATTTCGCCCAGCTCGATACCGGCAGCACGTCGCTTGCCTTCACCAGCCACCGGCTGGGGGCGAAGGCAGTGCCAGTTCCCTACACCGCCCTCGACCCCGCCATGCCACCGGCGGGGCTCGAGTTCACCTTCATTACCGATGACGTCGCCGGCGGCTTCGCCCGCGCGGTCGCGGCGGGTGCCACTGCCCTGGCCGAGCCGCACGACACCCCCTGGGGTCAGGTGGTCTCCTATGTCAGAGACCCCTACGGCGTCCTTGTGGGAATCGCCTCGCCGGTCACCGGGTCCTGACCCGTCGAGGCTGGTCAAGGTAGATCTGCGATGCTGGGGGCCGCCCCGGCGGCCGTCCCGATGATGGCCGGCTTCCGGGCGAGGGCGGGCCCGAGGCCTCAGCCCGCCGGGAGCAGGTCCCCCGCCCGGGCGGCGACCACCGCGCCGACCAGCCCGAGCGCGTCCGGTACCGGCATCGGATCCAGTCCACGGCCGTCCCGCAGCCGCAACGCGACCGCCCCGTCGGCCGCCTCCCGGGCACCGACCACCCCGACGTACGGCACCTTCCGGCGGGCCGCGTCCCGGACCCGGGCGCCCAGCGAACCGGCGTGGTCGACCTCGACCCGCAGTCCGGCGTCGAGCGCCCGCCGGGCCACCCGCCCCGCCGCCTCGGCCTGGGCCCCGTCGACCGGCAGCACCACCAGCTGCACCGGGGCGTACCAGGGCGGGAAAGCACCCTGGTGCACCTCGATCAGGTACGCGAACAGCCGTTCCATGCTGCCGACCAGGCTGCGGTGCACCATCACCGGCCGCCGTCGGGCCCCGTCGGAGTCGGTGTACGACAGGTCGAACCGCTCCGGTTTGTCGAAGTCGAGCTGCACGGTGGAGAGGGTGGACTCCCGCCCGGCGGCGTCGACGATCTGGATGTCGATCTTCGGGCCGTAGAAGGCGGCCTCCCCCGGGGCCTCAGTGAGGTCCACCCCGTCGAGCGCGCCGCGTAGCAGTGCCTCGGCCCGCGCCCACTCGACGTCGTCCCCGACGTACTTCTCCCCCGGGCCGCGCAGCGACAGCCGGAAACCGGCCGGGCGGACGCCCAGCGCGGCGTGCGCCTCGCGGATCAACCGCAGGATCTCCCGTACCTCCTCGCCCACCTGCTCCAGGGCGCAGAAGTTGTGCGCGTCGTTCAGCGAGATGGCGCGCACCCGGGACAGCCCACCGAGCACCCCGGAGCGTTCCGCCCGGTACATGCCGCCCAGTTCGGCGACGCGCAGCGGCAGTTCGCGGTAGGAGCGGCCACGGGAGCGCCACACCAGGGCGTGGTGCGGGCAGAGCGCCGGGCGCAGCACGAACTCGTCGTCGGCGGAGAGCCGCATCGGCGGGAACATGTCGTCGGCGAAGTAGCCGAGGTGCCCGGAGAGTTCGAACAGCTCCCGTTTGCCCAGTGGCGGTGAGTAGACGTGCTGGTAGCCGGCCCGGCGCTCCAGGTCTCGGACGTACTCCTCGACGGCGTGCCGGGCGGCGGCGCCGGCCGGCAGCCAGATCGGCAGGCCGGCACCGGCGAGCGGGTCGGAGACGAACAGGTCCAGCTCCCGGCCGAGCCTGCGGTGGTCGATCATGTCGCGCTCCTTGATCGGGTAGGCCTCGAGAGCGACCCGACCTGGAACGCCGCGAGGCCCCGGGCGGATCGCCCGGGGCCTCGTCGACGGAAAACGTCAGTGCGGCACGCCGGGATCTCCCGGCGTCGTGGTCACCACCGCGCTGCGCATGCCCCCACCGTACGACCGGAACATCCCCCGACGCGACCGGTTTCCGCGCCACCCGTCCGCGACGCCGATTGCGGCAACCGGGGCTCGCACACCCGCGCGGGGCCGCGCCACGGCACGAAGCGCGTGCCACGGATACGGATGAGGCCACAAGACGGGGTGGGCCGCCGGCACGGGACCTGCCGGCGGCCCGAGGCGGCCCGGTCGTCGGGAACGGGGGGCCCGACGCGTGGGCCGCGCGCCGACAACGGTACGCCGACGACCGCCCGTCCGCCCGCCCTCCCGCTCCGCCCGGCACACGGGCAGGTCCGTCACCTGCCGCCCGACGCGGCGGTCCATCGGGCGCCCTCCGCAGTCCGTGCTCACCTGATACCGGCGTCGCCGGATAGGGGCAGATCAGGGATGATCTCCGGACTCGTCCCGGATCCGTCTCGGGTGTCCGCGGCCACAGACTGTGGTCATGCGTGGAAACCGGGCCCACGGCCTGCTGGCCCTCGGCGGGATCGCTCTGGCGACGCTGCTCGCCGTGATCGGTCACCTTGAGGTCAACGACAACCTGAACCCGTGGTCGTTGACCGTGAGCGACTTCGCCGTCTCCGACCGGGGCGGCGTCGTCGACGCCGCCATGGCGGTGCTCGCCGCCGCTACGGCGGTGTTGGTCCCGGCCCTGTGGCGCGCCGGAGCACAGCCCGGCGGGTCGGGGGCCGCCGGCCGCCGCCCCGCACGGGCGCACCGGGCGGCCACGGCGCTCCTGCTGATCTGGGCGGCCGGGCTGGTCATCGCCGCCGTCGTCCCCACCAACGAGCCGGGCACCTCCATGGACACCGCCGCCTACCTGCACCGGTACGCCTCGGTCGTCGCCTTCCTCGCCGTTCCGGTCGCCGGCTGGCTGCTCGCCGGCCACCTGCCCGGACGGGCCGGGAACTCGCTGCGCGCCCTGGCCGCGACCAGCCTGCTGCTGGCCGGAACGATGGCCTGGTCCGCGTACTCCGGAGACCGGTTGCTGATCGGCCTCGTCGAACGGCTGCTCATCCTCGCGGAGGTCACGCTGCTCGCGGTGGTCGCGGCGAGCGTGGCCCGCCGGCACCGGCCGGCGGGCCAGGCGGATCACTCCAGTTCGTGGAGCATGAGCTGGCGGGCCGCCTCGGTGATCGAACCCGAGAGGCTCGGGTAGATCGTGATGGTCTGGGCCAGCTCGTTGACGGTGAGGTTGTTCTCCACCGCCATCGTGATGGGCAGGATCAGCTCACTCGCCTTCGGCGCGACGACGACCCCGCCGACCACCTGACCGCTGGCCGGCCGGCAGAACAGCTTCACGAAGCCGTCGGCCAGGTCGTCCATCTTCGCCCGGGCGTTGCCCGACAGCGGCAGCATGACCTGGCGGGCCGGGGTCTTGCCGGCGTCCACCTCGTCCTGGGACACGCCGACCGTGGCCAGCTCCGGGTCGGTGAACACGTTCGCCGCGACGGTACGCAGCCGCAGCGGGCGCACCGCCTCGCCGAGCGCGTGCCACATCGCGATCCGCCCCTGCATCGCGGCGACGCTCGCCAGCGGCAGCACCCCGGTGCAGTCACCGGCGGCGTAGATGCCGGGCACGTTGGTACGTGACACCCGGTCGACGGTCACGTAACCGCCCCGGGCCAACTCGACGCCGTACTCCGCCAGCCCCAGGCCGGCGGTGTTCGGGATGGAACCGACGGCGATCAGCGCGTGCGAGCCGTACACGACGCGGCCGTCGGAGAGCTGGACCTCGACGCCGTCGTCGGTCCGCCGGACCGCGTCCGCCCGCGAGTTGTTGAGGATGCTCATGCCCCGGCTGCGGAAGACCTGCTCGATGGCCATCGCCGCGTCCGCGTCCTCGTGCGGCATCACCCGGTCCCGGCTGGAAACCAGGGTGACCTCCACCCCCATCGCCAGGTAGGCGCTGGCGAACTCGGCGCCGGTCACGCCGGAGCCGACCACCACCAGGTGGCGGGGCAGCTCGGGCAGGTCGTACACCTGCCGCCAGGTGAGGATGCGCTCGCCGTCCGGGAGGGCGGTGGGCAGCTGGCGCGGGGTGGCGCCGGTGGCGACCAGCACCGTCGAGGCGGCGACGGAGTACTCCCCACCGCCGTCGGCCGGAGTGACGATCACCCGGTGGGTGTGACCGAGGGTGTCCTCGCCCAGCCGGGCGGTCCCGGCGACGAAGGTGACGCCGGCCTTCACGAGTTTGGCGTGGATGTCGGCGGACTGGGCCAGGGCCAGCCGCTTCACCCGCCCGTGGACCGCGCGCGCGTCGACCGTCACCGCCTCCAGCCCGTCGGAGTGCACACCGAACTCCTCGGTGTCCCGGTAACCGGTGACCACCTCCGAGCTGGCGATGAAGGTCTTCGACGGCACGCAGTCGGAGAGCACGCAGGCGCCACCGGCGCCCTCGGCCTCCACCACGGTCACGTCCGCGTCCAGTTGCGCGGCGACCAGGGCCGCCTCGTAGCCGGCCGGCCCGCCGCCGATGATCACGATCCGGCTCACAACGCTCGCCCTTCGTCAGTGGTCACAGTGACTTTCTTCTCCCGAACGTGTCCGACACGCACCGTCGTATTCTCCCCCAACCCTCCGCCGGGCTATCGTCATCGCCGTGCGTCACTACGCCGCCTACGGCTCAAACCTGGACCCCGCCCGGATGCGCGCCTACTGTCCGCACTCGCCGATGGTGGGCACCGGCTGGCTGGAGGGCTGGCGGCTGACCTTCGCGGGCGAGGACGTCATCGGCTGGGAGGGTTCCGTCAGCACCGTCGTGGAGTCCCCGGGCGACCGGGTCTTCGTGGCGCTGTACGACATTCACCCGTACGACGCCGCGCAGCTCGACGAGATCGAGGGCGTGACCGCCGGCACGTACCGCAAGCTGCACGTCCGCGTCTCGACGCTGGACGGGGACGTGACCGCGTGGATCTACGTCTTCGACGGGTACGAGGGCGGCCTGCCGACGTCGTGGTACCTGTCGGAGATCGCGAACGCGGCGGAGAAGGCGGGCGCGCCCGACGACTACGTCAGCGAGCTGCGGTCCCGCCCCACCGGCACCGCGTCGGCGTAGCGACTGTCGCACGCCCCCAGTCTGCTACCGGGGTGCACGGCGTCCGCCGCCGGCCCCGGAGGGCGTCACGCATCACACACCGGCGGCGGGAACGCTCCGCTCGTACATGTCGGTCCACCGCTCCTCGCGCAACCCGACCGAGCGGTAGAGGGTCGCCGGCGAGGTCGGGTTGGTCAGGTCGACACCGAGCCCGGCGGCGCGGCGGCCCTTGGCCGCGTAGACGGTGAATGCCCGCCACAGCAGCGCCGCGCCCACCCCCCGCCGCCGGTACGCGGGCAGCACCGACAGCGTGCGTACCCAGCCGGAGTCCTGGTCGAGGTCCTGGTCGGAGGATTGGAGGGCACCGGCCGGCACGCCGTCGACCTCGGCGAGGAACCACTCGTCCCAGACCTTGCCGTAGCTGGGCAGCGCCTCCCGCCAGCGGTCGAAGCCGAGCGGCTCGTAGTCGGGGGTGTCCCGGAAGGCGGTGTCGTAGACGCGGTGGAACAGCCGCAGGTCGGTCTCGTCGTCGGCACGCAGCGGACGGACGGTCACCCCGGGCGGGGGTGGCGGCTCCGCCGGCAGGTCGGCCAGCGGACGGGTCATCCGCACGTACCGCTTCACCCGGGCGAAGCCGGCCTCGACCAGTTCCCCGGCCCAACGTGCCTCGGGAGGGAACGCCGCCGCGCGGGCGGTCAGCGCGGGCAGGTCGCGTTCGGCGGCCCGTTCGGCGACCCGGGCGAGCACCCGGGCGAGCAGGGCAGCGCGGACCGGGGCGGCCCGCTCGGGATCGACGTACACGTCGACGAACTCCCGCCCGACGCCCGTCGGGTTGTCGATCAACGTCCAGCCGACCACCCGCCCGTCCGGGTCGTTGACCAGCCAGGAGTCGTGGGCGGGGTCGAAGAACGGGGCGGTGAGGCAGGACCGGACGTCCTCGGCGTCGAAGTCCGGGTAGCCGACGGCGAAGGTGTCCGCGGCGTGCACGAGCGCGAGGATGGCCGGGACGTCGTCGAGGGTGGGGCGGCGGGCGGTCCAGCCGGCGGGGAGCGTCACGGCAGGGATCCTGACAGGCGGGCGGGGTCGGGCGCCGCTGATTTACGCCACGCCGCCGGCCTGCCGGTCGGGTACGCCAATCGCCTTCGGTCACCCGTCGACGGCCCGCAGGCCGGTCCTGGTGGTGGTGAGCAGCCGCACCAGCTCCGCGCCCTCCCCGGCTCGCAGCGCCCGGAACGCCGCCGAGACCAGCCGGTCGGTCACCGCCTCGGCCCAGAGCCGCCGCCGTACCAACGGCCCGACCGGCGGGTACGGCGGGGACCACCCGCAGGCGGTCGCCCCGGCCTCCCCCTCCGGGCCGGCCAGCACCGCCTCCAACGGGGTCATCCCGGCGGCCCGCACGGCCAGCAGGTACGCGCCGGTGAAGTGCTCGCGGAGCAGCAGCAACGCCACAGCCGCCCGCGCCCCGGCGGCGTTTCCCGGCACCGGCATCGCCCGCCAGGCGGCGAACAGCGGCATGCCGGTGGCGTCCGCACCCGCGACGACCCGGTCCAGCAGCGTGGCCAGCCGAGGCGTGCCGGGCAGGTCGTCGAGGTGCTCAGTGCCCCAGCGGCAGCACTCGGCGAGGTTGGCGGCGGCCACCTCGATCGGACGGACCACCCGGGCCGCGGCGTCCCACCCGTCGGCGACGGCCTCCGGGGCGATGAATCCGATCGCGGCGGCGGCGGTCTCGGCGCGGACGTCACCGAGCGCGCCGGCCCGACCGGTGATGTAGAAAGCCCAGCCGGAGATGCCGAGCAGCCGGGCCCGGCGCAGCGTGCCGGGGCAGCGGCTGAACGCCTCGCCCAGTTCGAGCACGGCCGGCTTGCTGGCGGCCGCCACCTGTTCCGGGGTCATCGCCACCGCCCGCTGAACGCATTCATCGCGCTCAGTCTGCCTCGCCGTCGTCGGCGGCGGCATCCCCCTCTTCGGCGTCGAACGCCTCGATGACCGCCTCCACCTCGCCGGTGCGGCGGCGGGCCGCGGTGAGCGTCCGTTCCGCGCCGCGCCGCGCCAGCTTCGACCGGCTCAGCTCCTGCTCGGCGACGGCCCGGCGGCGTTCCAGTTCGGCCAGTTCGGCCTCGATCCGGTCGAGGGTGGCCGCGCTGTCCCGCTCGGCCGCCGCCGCGCCGTCCAGGTCCCGCTCCGCGCGCCCCTGTTCGGTGCGTGCCGACGCCAGCTCCTGCTCCAGCGCACGCCGCCGTTTCGTCCGCTCGGCCCGCGCGGCCCGCGCCGCCGCCCGCTCGTCGCGGGCCCGTCGCGCGTCCACCCGGTCGGGTACGCGGGCCGGTTCCTCCGTGGTGACGAGGCGCAGTTGGGGCCGGGGCACCTCACCGAACCCGGCGTAGTGCGCCGCCCGGAGCAGTTGGCCGGAGCGCACCTGCTCGGCCACCTCGGTGTCGGCGAGCGCGGCGTTGAGGGTGGACTCCACCTCGGCCAGCGGCAGCCGGGCCGCCGGGGGCGCGCCCGGGGTCCGGGCCGCGATCCGGCGTACCTCGGTGACCAGGGCGGCGACCACGGCCCGCCGCTGGGCGGAGAGTTCCCGCAGCTTCGGCCCCTTCAGGTCGCGTTGGGCCGTACGCAGCGCCTCGGCGAGCTGAGCCAGGTCGGCGACCAGGTCGGGGCGTTCCAGGGCGAGCAGGTTGACCAGCCAGGCGGCCACGGTGGGGCGTCTCAGCCGGGCGATCCGGCGGGCGTCGGCGGTGTCACCGGCCCGGCGGGCCTCGGCGACGGCGGCGTCACGGGCGGCGACGAACTTCTCCGGCGGCGTGCGGTACAGCCGCTGCACCACGTCGGACGGGGGCGCGGCCACGGTCAGGCGTCGATCCGGGTGCCGGGTTCGACCCGGTGGTAGTCGGTCCGGGACAGCGCGGCGTACTGCCGGTCGAGCACGCCGAGACCGTTGGCGTTGAGCAGCCCGTCGTGCAGGGCGTACGCGCGGCGCGGGGCGACGGCCCGGATGAAGTCGACCACCTCGGCGAACTTCGACCAGGGCGCGTGGATGGGGGCGAAGAGGATGTCCACGGGTACGCCGGACGGGACGTACAGCGCGTCGCCGGGGTGGTAAACCCGCCCGTCGAGCAGGTAGCCGACGTTCTCCACAACGGGGATGTCGGGATGGATGACGGCGTGCCGGCCACCGACGGCGCGTACCGGGACGCCGGCGGCGGTGAAGGTGTCGCCGGCGGTGACCGGGGTGAGCGCCTCGGCCGCGTCGCCGAGCACGGCGGCGAGCGACGCCGGGCCGTGCACCGGGACGGCGTTCTTCTCCAGCCGGCGGGTGAGCGCCTCGACGTCCACGTGGTCCGGGTGCTCGTGGGTGACCAGCACCGCGTCCGCCCCGTCCAGCGCCGCCGCGGCGTCGCCGAACACCCCGGGATCGACCACCAGCAACCCGCCGTCGTGCTCGATCCGGAGGCAGGAGTGGGCGTACTTGGTGACCTGCATCGTGACTCCTCGATTATCGAATCGTGATGTCCTCGTCGCAGTCTGCCGGAACCGCGGCGTGGTCGCGCCGCGTCCCAGCTATCGCCCCGGACCCGGGGTCAGGCAGGACGGAGCGGGGAACATGGGGCGAAGAGGACGGGCCGGCACTGTGGCGGCGCTGGGGTTGGCGGTGTCGCTGCTGGCCGGGTGCAGTGCGTCGGATGACTCCGGCGGGACGGACGAGTCGGCTGCGCGGGCTCCGGCCGTCGACGCCCCGGCCGGCCGGGCGGCGGTGGGTGGGGGCACCGAGCCGGGCTCGGCCGGCGCCGGCGCACCGGACCTGCGGGTCGACCAGCGGGCGATCGTCTACACCGGAGCCCTGCGGGTGCAGGTGGACGGCGTGGACGGGTCAGCCCGCAGGGGCGTGGACGCGGCGGCCCGCCGGGCGGTGGCGGCGGTGACCGCGGCCGGCGGCTTCGTCGGCGGGGACCAGCGGCGCGGCGTGGACGCCGACGCGGAGGCGGAACTGGAGTTGCGGGTGCCGGCGGCGAGGTTCACCGCGTTCGTGGACGAGTTGGCCGGCTACGGCCGGCAGCAGCACCGGGAGGTACGGACCCAGGACGTCACCGAGGAGACCGTCGACCTGGACGCCCGGATCGCCACCCAGCGGGCCCGGGTGGACAGTGCCCGGAAGCTGCTTTCCCGGGCCACCTCGATCGGCGATCTGGTGTCGCTGGAGAACGAGGTGGCCCGGCGGGAGGCCGACCTCGCCTCGCTGGAGGCGCGGAAGCGGCGGCTGGCGGACCTCACCGCGCTCTCCACCATCACGGTCACGTTCGTCGGTGGGGACGCCTCCACGGCCGGCGAGCCGACCGGGACCGGCTTCCTGGTGGGGCTACGCGCCGGTTGGCAGGCCTTCGTCGCCTCGGTGGGGGTTCTGTTGACCGTGCTGGGGGCGCTGCTGCCCTGGCTGGTGGCGCTCGGCGTACCCGTGGCGCTGGTCCTGGTGGTGCGCCGCCGGTGGCGTCGGCGGCACACCGCACCGTCGGCACCGACCGGCGGGCCGCGCCCGCCGGGCTCCGCTACTGACGCGCCGCCGCCAGTGCCCTCAGCGCGGTCTGCACCATGAGCCGCACCCCGGCGGGGATGGCCCGCTCGTCGACGTCGAACGACGCCCGGTGCAGGTCCACGTTGGGCCCGGACCGGCCGACGCCGAGGCGGGCCAGCGCGCCGGGAACGTGCTCCAGGTACCAGGAGAAGTCCTCGCCGCCCATGCTCTGTGGCGTCTCGGCGATCCCTTCGGGACCGAGCGCCGCCGCCGTGGCGGCGGTGAGGATCTGGATGGCCCGGGAGTCGTTGCTGACCGGCGGCCGGCCGCGCAGGTATTCCAGGTCGACGGTGGCGCCGGTGGGCGCGATGACGTCCCGGACGACCTGAGCGACGATCTTGGGGGCCTGCTCCCAGGTGTCGCGGTCCATCACGCGCAGCGTGCCGGACGCGTACGCCTCGGACGGGATGACGTTGTAGCGGGTGCCGGCCGAGGCGTGGCCGAACACCAGCAGCAGCCCGCTGTTGGCCGGCACCCGGCGGCTGACCAGAGCCGGCACCTCGGTGACCAGGCGGCCGAGCGCGTCGACGAGGTCGACGGTCAGGTGCGGGCGGGCGGTGTGGCCCCCGGGGCCGGTGAGTCGGACGGTGACGTTGTCGGCGGCGGCGGTGATCGGGCCGACCCGCAGCCCGACCTTGCCCACCGGCAGGTTCGGGTCGCAGTGGACGGCGAAGATCTGGACCACGTCCTCCAGGCCGCCGGCCTCGATGACCTCCAGCGAGCCGCACGGCAGGATCTCCTCCGCCGGCTGGAAGATCAGCCGCACCCGGCCGTCGAGCTGGCCGGCGTCGGCGAGCTGGGCCAGCAGCATGCCGACGCCGAGCATCACCGTGGTGTGCACGTCGTGACCGCAGGCGTGGCAGACCCCGTCGACCGTGGACCGGTACGTCACGTCCTTGACGTCGGTCAGCGGCAGCGCGTCGATGTCGGCGCGGAGTGCGATGATCGGCCCGTCCGGGCGGCCGTCGATGTCGCAGATGACCCCGTTGCCCTTCGGCAGCAGCCGCGGGTGCAGCCCGGCCAGGGTGAGTTCCCGGGCGATCAGCGCCGCCGTCTCGAACTCCTCACCGGAGAGCTCCGGGTGGGAGTGGAGGTGGCGCCGGGTGGCGATGAGTCCGGGTACCCGCAGGGCGAGCAGATGATCCAGGTCGAAGGGCAGGGGCTGGGAACCGGACGGCGCCTCCGGCCAGGACGACGCCAGCTGGCTGCCGTTCGGCAGCGTCAACGCACTCGTCACGTCGAATTCTCGATCACTAGGAATGGATGGATCATCGGGGAGGACAGCAGACAGCCTAGACCTCCGACGGTGACGCTGCGCAACCTCGTTACGGTAGTGATCGGACCGCACAGCGTCACGTAAGCCCTGGTGGGAGGGCTCGAATATCTGCGGGACAGCAGGTAGATCGCGGTCGAACGCCGTCATCTGCCCCCCACCTCCTACAACGCGTAACCGACTATTAGCGGTCGCGAAATCGGCTCCGAATTCGTGGCCGTAACCGAATTGTCGCATTAGTCGCCCGAATTGACCGGCGCTCCGACAATTAGCCGACGACCCACAGCGGCCGGGCGACTTCCGACGGTGACACGTCCCTCCGGTGCCCGACCGGACACGCTGTCCGTCCGGTTCACCCGTTCGGGTTACCCGCCCGACCCGGCGGCCACACGCCCGGCCCGGGCGCCCACCCGCCGCCCGGCCGGCGACCGCGCCCGAACCGGCCGGACGCGCGACACCGGCCGCCGGACCGTCACCGACAGTAGGTCGACGTCAGAAGCGGTCGCTCGGGCGGTACGTCCCCCAGACCCGCCGCAGGGTCCCGCAGACCTCTCCCACGGTCGCCTTCGCCCGCAGCGCCTCCCTCATCGGGTAGAGCACGTTCGCGGTCCCCTCGGCGGCGGCGCGCAGCTCGGCCAGGGCCCGCTCGACGGTGCCGGTGTCCCGCTCGGCGCGCAGCTTGGCCAGCCGCTCGGCCTGGGTCGCCTCGATCGCCGGGTCCACCCGCAGCGGCTCGTACGGCTCGTCGTCGTCGATGGTGAAACGGTTGAGCCCGACCACCACCCGCTCGCCCGAGTCGATCTCCTGGGCGATCCGGTACGCGGACTGCTCGATCTCCCGCTTCTGGAAGCCGGCCTCGATGGCGTCCACCGCCGAACCGTGGTCGAAGACCCGGTCCATCAGCTCGGTGGTCGCGGCCTCGATCTCCGCGGTCATCGCCTCCACCACGTACGACCCGGCGAACGGGTCGACGGTGGCGGTCAGGTCCGTCTCGTACGCGAGCACCTGCTGGGTACGCAGCGCCAACCGGGCCGCCTTCTCGGTGGGCAGCGCGATCGCCTCGTCGAAGCTGTTGGTGTGCAGCGACTGGGTGCCGCCGAGCACCGCGCCGAGCCCCTGGATCGCCACCCGGACCAGGTTGACCTCGGGCTGCTGGGCGGTCAGCTGCACGCCGGCGGTCTGGGTGTGGAACCGCAGCATCAGCGACTTCGGGTTCCGCGCGCCGAAGTCGTCGCGCATCAGCCGGGCCCAGATCCGCCGGGCGGCGCGGAACTTGGCGACCTCCTCGAGCAGGGTGGTCCGGGCGACGAAGAAGAACGACAGCCGGGGCGCGAAGTCGTCCACCGCCAGGCCGGCGGCGAGCGCGGCCCGGACGTACTCCACCCCGTTGGCCAGGGTGAACGCGATCTCCTGGGCGGGCGACGCGCCGGCCTCGGCCATGTGGTAGCCGGAGATGGAGATGGTGTTCCACTTCGGCACCTCCTCGCGGCAGTAGCCGAAGGTGTCGGCGACCAGCCGCAGCGAGGGCTTCGGCGGGAAGATGTACGTCCCCCGGGCGATGTACTCCTTGAGGATGTCGTTCTGGATGGTGCCGTTGAGCGCCGAGCCGGGCACCCCGGACTCCTCGGCCACGAGCTGGTAGAGCAGGAGCAGCACCGAGCCGGGCGCGTTGATCGTCATCGAGGTGGAGACCTTGTCCAGCGGGATGCCGTCGAAGAGCAGCCGCATGTCCTCGATGGAGTCGATGGCCACGCCGACCTTGCCGACCTCGCCGTGCGCGATCGGGTCGTCGGAGTCGTAGCCCATCTGGGTGGGCAGGTCGAAGGCGACGGAGAGACCCATCGTGCCGGCCCGCAGCAGCTGGTGGTAGCGCGCGTTGGACTCGGTGGCGGTGCCGAAGCCGGCGTACTGCCGCATGGTCCACGGGCGGGAGGTGTACATCGTCGGGTAGACGCCGCGGGTGTACGGGTACTCGCCCGGAGCGCCCAGCCGGGTCTCCAGGTCCGCCGGGAGGTCGGCCGCCGTGTAGACGCCCTTGATGGGGAAACCGGACTCGCTCGACCGCCGTTCGCTCATTACCGGATGGTAGGACGGCGGGCCGGGGCGGCGGGTGAGGGATACCGCACACCTCGGTGGACAGGTCGTGAGGTGCCGCGCACGTACCGTCCGGTAGACAAACGACCGCCGCGTCGGGTTTCGCATCGGGCGTCGGAACCAGCAAGATAGAGAGGTTGTGTCCCAGCCCCCTCGACTTCCCGGTGGCTTTTCTGTGACTCAGATCCCGACGTGGAGCGGCGGACCAGTGAGTCCCCCCGATGGACGCGCGGCACCCGGCACCACCATTGGTGGTCGCTACTCGCTGCGCTCTGCGGTGGGCAACGGCGGCATGGGCACGGTGTGGCGTGCCACCGACACGCTGTTGCGACGTGACGTGGCGGTCAAGGAGGTCGTCCTCCCGCCGGGGCTGGCCCCCAGCGACCGCGACGCGATGTACGAGCGGACCCTGCGCGAGGCGCGGGCCGCCGCGGCCATCCAGCACCCGGCCGTGGTCCAGGTGTACGACGTGGTCACCGAGGGTGGCCGCCCGTGGATCGTGATGGAGCTGCTGGACGCGCGCAGCCTCGCCGACATGGTGATCGAGGACGGGCCGGTCGCCCCCCGGGCGGTCGCCAAGATCGGCATCGCGCTGCTCGGCGCGCTGGAGGTGGCGCACGCCAACGGTGTGCTGCACCGCGACGTCAAGCCGGCCAACGTGCTGATCTGCACCGACGGCCGCTGCGTGCTGACCGACTTCGGGGTGGCCCGGATGCCCACCGACGTCCAGCTCACCACCCCCGGCATGGTGCTCGGCTCACCGCACTTCATCTCCCCCGAACGGGCCATGGGGCAGGATTTCGGCCCGCCCAGCGACCTGTTCTCGCTCGGCGTGACGCTCTACACCGCGGTCGAGGGCCGGCCGCCGTTCGACAAGGGCGACCCGATCGAGACCATGCACGCCGTGGTCGAGGACCCGCCGGCCACACCGCAGCGCAGCGGGCCGCTGACCCGGGTGCTGATGGGCCTGCTGGAGAAGGACCCGGCCCGCCGGCTGGACGTGCACACCGCCCGAGCCATGCTCCGAGAGCTGCTGGCCGGGCCGCTGACCAGCACGGCGACGGCGGTGAACTCGGTCACCGACCCGTACGCGGTGGTGCCGGTGCAGCGCCCCTCGACGCCGCCCGCACTGATCGAGCCGAAGTCGGAGCCGAAGCCCAGCGGGCAGATCGGCGGACGGGCGATGCTCGCGCCGGGCGAGTCGCTGACCGACCGGCTGGCCGCTTTGCGCCGGGGCGAGAAGCCGAAGCCGGCCGTGGTCACCCCGCCGGCCGGGCTCGACGACACCAGCGCCGACGCGCTGGCCGGCCCGCTGAACACGCCGACCGGGGCGATGTCCCCGCCGGCCCGCCCGAAGGGCGGCACGTACGGCAGGGCTGCGGAGGCCACCCAGCGGATCAGCCCCGACGCCACCCAGCGGATCGGCGCCGGCACGGCCGACGCCACCCAGCGGCTCGGCGGCGGCCATCCGGACGCCACCCAGCGGCTCGGCGGTGGGAGCGCCGACACCACCCAGCGGGTGTACGCGAGCAGCGGCTCGGCCGACGCCACCCAGCCGGTGTACGGCGGTGGCCAGTGGTCGGTGCCCGGCACCGGCCAGCCGTGGACCTCGCCGGCGGCTACGCCCACCGCCGACGGCGGCGCTCTCGGCCGGGTGAGGGCCGCCGGTGGGCGCGTCGCCACCACGGTCAGGGGCTGGTCCCGCAGGACGCAGCTCGCGGCGGCCGGTGGCCTGGCCGTGGTGCTGCTGCTCGGCGTCCTGAGCCTCTCCGGTGGGGACGATCCGCCGGCCGCGCCGCAGCAGGACCAGCCGGCCGCGCCGGCCGCCAACCCCCTGCCCGAGATGCAGGAGCACTCGGCGGCCGGCATCCGGGTGCTGGTCCCGAAGGGCTGGCAGAAGGCCACCGGCGGGGTGTACGTCGACTACGTCGACCCCGAGGACAAGGGGCGCAAGGTCCGCATCCTGACCGAGCGGTTCGGCGGCAGCTCGGTGCGGTGGGCGGAGGTCGCCGAGGACGGGCTGAAGAAGCGGCAGACATCGTGCGCCAGGCCCTACGCGCAGGTGGCGTCGAGCACGCCGGAGCTGGCCGGCAAGCCGGCGGCGGAGTTCGAGTACACCTGCGGCAGGGGCGACGGCAAGCGGCACGGCGTGTGGCGCGGCGTGGTCCACGACGGCAAGGTCTACTCGTTCTACCTCACCTCGACGGAGGCGAAGTTCGGCGAGAGCAAGCCGATCTTCGACGAGATGGTGCGGTCGTTCCAGCTCACGGCGGCCGGCTGAGCCGAGGCCGCCGGGACGTGGTGATCCGCCGCCGTGCTATCAAGAGGCAATGGCGGCGGAAACCACTGACCTCGACGACCTTCGCGACCAGGCGCGGCGCTGGCTCGACGACGACCCCGACCCGGCCAGCCGGGACGAGCTCCGGGCGGTGCTCGACGGGCTGCCGGGCACCGCGCCGGAGTTGGCCGACCGGTTCGCCGGCCCGCTGACCTTCGGCACCGCCGGCCTGCGCGGTCCGCTGCGGGCCGGCCCCAACGGCATGAACCTCGCGGTGGTCACCCGGGCCGCGGCCGGGCTGGTGGCGTGGCTCGCCGCCGAGGGCGGCGAGGGTCCACTGGTGATCGGGTACGACGCCCGGCACGGTTCCGGGGCGTTCGCCGAGCGCACCGCCCAGGTGGCCACCGGGGCGGGCCGGCCGGCGCTGCTGCTGCCCCGCCCCCTGCCCACCCCGGTGC
>NZ_SMKD01000286.1 GCF_004348595.1 Micromonospora sp. KC723 | reverse complement strand
GGACGAACACCTCCGGCCGTCTGCCCACCGGCCATCACCTCCCACCACAAGTGTTGGGAGACAGCCTGCCCGATACATCCTCAGAACCAGCGGATTACACGATCAACGTTCAAAGACGAGGCACTAGACGGGGGTGCGCGGGCAGGGCGGTGTTCCGCCACCACGGTGCCGCCGCGCCCTGACCGGCAAGGGTTCCCACATAGGTTCTTGCCGATTGACAATGTTTGGATTGCAAACTTAACCTCGGTTTGACCTGGGCGTCTCGCCGGTAACGAGGGGCGTTCGGGCAGTCCACCTCCACACCGCCACCACCATCCCCACCGAGGAGCATCATGAGCGGGCTACGAGGCACCCTACGGAGAACACGATGGCGGCTGGGCCTGGCCGCGACCGGCGCCGCCCTGTTGACGGCGGGCCTGGGCCTGGCGGTCGCCGGTTCCGCGCACGCCGCGGCGGGCTGCAAGGTCACGTACGCGACGACCTCCCAGTGGCCGGGCGGGTTCGGCGCGAACGTCACCATCACCAACCTCGGCGACCCGGTCAACGGCTGGAACCTGGTCTGGACGTTCCCGTCCGGGCAGCGGGTGACCCAGGCCTGGAACGCCGTCGTCACCTCCTCGGGTGACCAGGTGACGGCCCGTAACGTCAGCTACAACGCCAGCATCCCCACCAACGGGTCGGTGTCGTTCGGCTTCAACGGCTCGTGGTCCGGCGCCAACACGGCGCCCACCACCTTTGCCCTGAACGGCGTCACCTGTACCGGCTCCGTCGGCGGGACCCCGCCGCCCACCACCCC
>NZ_SMKD01000285.1 GCF_004348595.1 Micromonospora sp. KC723 | reverse complement strand
CCACCGCGGCGAGGGCGACCAGGATGATCTGGCCCAACGCCAGCAGGGTGCCGGCGATCAGCTCGCCGGCCAGCAGCGCCCGGACCGGCGCCGCCGCCACCAGGATCTCCGCCCGCCGCGTGTACCGAGGCCAGTCCGCCACCCCCGTGTGCACCACCGTCACCGCCGCGTTCGCCGTCGGCCGCTTCTGCGCCAACAACATCGCCAACGGCCGCCCCAACGTGGCGCCCCGACCCAGGATCACCACCTCCCGACCCGCCACCGGGACCCCGTGGTACGCCAGCAACGCCTCGATACCCGCCGGCGTACACGGCAGCGGCCCCGGCAGACCCAACGCCAGCCGGCCCATGTTCACCGGATGCATCCCGTCGACGTCCTTGTCCGGATCCAGCGCCTGCAAGGCCCGGTCATAGTCCAGATGCCCGGGCACCGGATGCTGCACCAGCACCCCGTGCACACCGCGATCGGCGGAGAAATCCGCCAACACCGCCTCCAGATCCGCCTGCGACGCCGAGCCCGGAAGACGCACGTGCGGCGACGCGAACCCCAACCGCGCCGCCTGCCGCTGCTTGATCCGGATGTACCCGGCACTCGCGTCGTCGTCACCGACGAGCACCGTCGCCAACGCCGGCGTCACCCCCTCCGCCCCCAACGCCGCCACACCGTCGGCCACCTCGGCCAGGATTCGCTCCGCCACCGGCCCACCCGGCAACAGCCGCGCGGTCGTAGCCGTCGAAGAAGAAGAAACGGACACAGCACACCTCGCCCACGGAGGCCCAGGCGGTCGACCCCCGCGACGAGCTCCCCGATGGTGACCCATCCCCGTGCCGCCAGTCGCGTTCCACCCCCAGCCTGTCACACCCGCCACC
>NZ_SMKD01000002.1 GCF_004348595.1 Micromonospora sp. KC723 | reverse complement strand
CCCTTGCGGGCGACCGCGACCACATCACGGCGGAACTCCAGGGGAAACGCTTTCGGCATGACAGACATCCTTCCAGCGAGGAACGCATCCTCACAGGTCAGGAGTCAACCGAACCGGGGGCAGACCCATTGCCGTGGCGAAGCAGTTGGGCACGTCGGTGGAGGTCCGTGGATCGAAGTCGGAGTCGTCTCGGGTCCTGGCCACGCCGCGTGGTTCTCTTCTGCTGGAGGCGCATGCGGTTCCACGCTGGACGATGAGGCGTGACGGCAGTGGTTGGCGACAGATCGACACGATGCTGCATCGCGACTCGGCTGGTGCCGTCGTCCCGGTTGCCACCCTCGCCGATGTCGGCTTCTCGGCTGGCGGCGCGGAGCCGCTGGTGCGGGTGCCGGTCGCGGGCGGTCAGGTCACGATCGGGTGGCCGAGCGCGCTTCCCGCGCCGACGTTGGAGGGTGACACGGCGGTCTACGGGTCCATCCTGCCCGATGTCGACCTCCGTGTTCGGGCATTGGTGGACGGCTTCACGTGGGTCGTGGTGGTGAAGTCGGCGACGGCGGCGGCGAACCCGGCGTTGGAAACGCTTCGGTTGTCGCTCGGCACGTCCGGGGTATCGCGGCGGGCCCGTGCCGGCGGTGGGTTCGATGTCGTCAACGCCGCCGGCACTGTCGTGCTGTCCGCTGGCAACGCCCTGATGTGGGACTCCTCCGGTGCGGCTGAGACCGAAACGTCGCCATCGCGATCGTTCGCGGAGTCGACGGATGGACAGGACGAGTCCGAGGTTCTTCGTAGCGCGCCGGACGGGGCAAACAAAGTGGAGCTACCCGCCGAGGTGGTGGGCACGGACTTGGTGATCCGACCGGACCTGGCGTTGTTGCGTGGCGCCGACACCACCTACCCGGTGGTCATCGACCCGTGGACGACCATCGGCAAGGCGATGTGGGGGTACACCGGGTCGGCCAACGCGACTCGGGATGACGGCGTCGCCCGGGTGGGCAAGGACCCGACCGGAGGGGGCACCTTCCGCTCGTTCTTCCGCTTCAATCTTTCCGGCTTGGCGGGGAAGACGATCCGGAGTGCGAAGTTCCTGACCGAGATGACCCACTCGTGGGACTGCGAGAACACGCCCGTGAACCTGTGGCGGTCCGCGGATCTGACATCGTCGGGTAAGCAGAGTTGGGACGGGCCGAACCTGGCGAAGTGGCTGGAGGAGCGGTGGGGGCATGCGCACAAGCCTTCGTCGCCGACGACCTGCCCGGGTGATCCGCAGCCGGACAAGCCGATGGAGTTCGCCAGCGCCAACGTGAAGAACGATGTCGACGCCTACAAGGGTGACAGCAACTACACGCTGGCGTTGTCTACCCGGCAGTCGGACGGCAGTTCGGAGGAAACCAGCAACTGGTGGAAGAAGTTCGACCCGACGGCGACGAAGCTGTCGGTGGAGTACAACACGAACCCGAACACGCCGACCGCGGCGCAGTTGTCGACACACGCCGAGTACACCGCGCCCGCCCAGGCGTGTGTCACGGGCGCTTCCCGACCTGTGGTACGGGGCTACTACCCGTGGTTGAAGGCGACGTTGACCGACCCTGACGGCAGCAACGGCGGCAGCTTGTCTGGTGTGTTCACCTTGCAGAAGTGGAGCGGCACGGCCTGGGCGACGGTGACCGGGTGGCCTCGAACGGATTCCGGGGTGGTGCCGGGCGGCAAGGCGGAGATGAAGTTCGGGCCGATTGCCGACGGTGAGCAGTATCGGTGGCAGGTGCAGACGAAGGACACCCTCGGTGGAGCGTCGGGCATGTCGCCGTGGTGTGAGTTCTACGCCGACTACTCCCCGCCGGCCGCAACGCCGAAGGTGACGCCGGCTGACGGTCTCTACCTGGAGTCGGTGCCGATCGGATCGAACGACTCGCCGCGTGGCGCGAAGGGCTATTCCGGCCGATTCACGTTTTCCGCCAACGGCGCTCCCGACGTGTACGACTACGTGTACTGGCTCGATGGTGGGCCGGAGAAGACGGTCCGGGCGGCGACTCTCGGCGGGTCCGCCACGGTGTGGATCACCCCGAACCGGCGGCTGAGTAACAAGTTGTTCGTCAAGAGCCGGGACCAGGCGGGCAACGCGTCGGCCACCTACGAGTACCTCTTCCTGGCGGGCGATCCCACCGCACCGCAAGCGTCGTGGTCGATGCAGGAAAGCGCGGGAGCCACGCAGCCGAGCACCCCAGCGGGTGGTCCTATCTTGAACCTGTACAACAATCCGCAGTGGTCGGACGGCTGGATCACGGGCACGCACCGAACCTCTGGCCGTGACCGTGCGGTCAGCTTCGGCTACGGCAACGGTTGGGGTGCCACGACGGTCGCGCCTCCGATCGACTCGTCGCGCAGTTTCAGTGTCGCGGCGTGGGTGCGGGTGTGGAGCACGGGAACGTTCGGGTCGGTGGTCGCGGCGAGCGGCACGAACAACGGGGCTTGGCAGTTGCAGCGGGACAAGAACGGCTACTGGTACTTCCACACGTTCTCCGCCGACAGCGCCACCCACACCCGCACGTCGGTCGCCTCCGCCGGTCCGGCTGCCACGAACGTGTGGCAGCACGTCGCGGGCGTGTACGACGCGGGGCTGCAGGAGATCCGGATCTACGTCAACGGTGTCGAGGTGGGCGTACAGCCGTTGTCGTCGCTGTGGTCCTCGACCGGGATCCTGCAGATCGGACGGGTGCACTACAACGGCAACCAGCAGAACTACCTTCAGGGTGAAATCGATGATGTCCGGCTGTGGGACCGGGTCATCAACCCGGCGGACGACCTCGAGCCGATCGTGAAGCCCACCCTCGTCGGCCAGTGGGACATGAACGACGAGGACGAGGAAGCCCCGCGGCAGCAGGGTGACGCGTCTGGATACAACCGGCCGGTCACCCTCGCCGAACCCGCCACCGCGGCCCACTTCTGTGACGGCTACCTGAGCCCGGGTCTCTGCCTGGACGGAGTCAGCGGCACCGCGGACACCAGTGAGCAGGTGCTGCGCACCGAGGGGTCGTGGACGGTGATGGCACGAGTCAAGCCGAGCGTCCTCACCGGCTACCACACGGTGTTGTCGCAGTGCGGCACCGCGCGCTGCGCGTTCTACCTGCAGCGACAGAGCAACTCTCCCGCGAGTTGGGCTCTCGTCGTGCCTGACAGGGACGCGGCCAGCGGTGTCACCTACTCCACCATCAAGTGGGGCGGCACCCCGGTTCTGCACGACTGGGTCCATCTCGCCGCCACGTACGACTCGACGAGCCGGACCATTCGTCTCTACGTCAACGGCGCACCAGCGGGCGAAGTCACGAGCATCCCGCCCGCCTGGGGAGCCACCGGCCGGCTGCGGATCGGCTCCTCGGACTCCGGTGACTTCGTCAACGGCACCGTGGACGACGTCCAGGTCTGGCAGGGCGTGCTCACCGACGCGCAGGTCGGGGGCATCGCCACGTCCTGAGGACCGGCCGCCTGCGGCTGAGCTCTTCACACCACCCGTGAACCACCCATTCGCGCTGGGTGACCCCATCGACCCGGAAGGCACCGATGACACAGGTCAGACCCGGCAGGTCGGCACACCGCCGGCATGCCGGCCGTTCCCACGGCGGAAACCGCAGGCTGCTCGCCGCCGGACTGGTGGCGGCGCTCGCCGTCACCCTCGGCGGCCAGGTGCCCGCTCAGGCGCAAGCGCCGGCCCAGGCCAAGCGCCTTGCTGCCCAGCGGTACGAATCCGTGCCGGTGAAGCCGGTCAAGGCCACGAAGCCGGCGCCGGACCCGGCCGAGACGGCGGCTGCGGCAACCCGGCCGACACCGACGTGGCCGGCCGCCGGCGCAGCCGAGGTGACCCTGTCATCGACACCGACCGGTGAGCGTGCCGCGTCGACGGTGCAGGCGTTGCGTGCCGGGTCGTTGCCGGTGACCGTGCGGCCGGCAGCACCGGCTCCTGGCGACAGGAGCCGGTCGGCGCAGGCCGGGCCGCGTAAGGTTCGGATCGAGGTGCTGCCGCGGGCGACGGCCGAGAAGGCCGGCGTGCGCGGTGGTCTGTTGATGCGGGTCAGCCGCGCCGACGGGGTGAATGCTGGCGGCCGGGTGGAGATCGCGGTGGACTACGCCCGGTTCGCCTCGGCCTACGGCGGAGACTGGGCGTCACGGCTGCGGCTGGTGCAGGTGCCGCCGTGTGCGTTGAGCACACCTGACGCGGCAAGCTGCCGGATTGTTGAGCTGGGCTCCCGTAACAACGTGCGGGCCCGGACGGTGTCCGCGCAGGTGTCCGCAGCGTCGGTGCCGGCGGCAGAAAACTCCTTCGACCCCAGCGCTTCGGCGGGGTGAGCACGGCGCCGACGGCGGGCAACCTCGTCGCACTGGCCGCCGGGCCGTCGGGCGGCGCGGGCGCCTTCACCGCGTCGAGCCTGGCGCCGTCGGCGTCGTGGAGCCACGGTGGCGCGGCCGGCGGATTCCAGTGGTCGTATCCGATGCGGACCCCACCCGGTCCTGGCGGACCCACTCCCAGTCTCGGGCTCGGATACTCCTCCCAGTCGGTGGATGGTCGGCATGCCGCCACCAACAACCAGCCCGGCGCGATCGGGGAGGGCTTCGATTACTCGCCCGGATTCATCGAGCGCCAGTACAAGGCCTGCGCCGACGACATGGGCGGCGATGCCAACAACACCACCAAGACCGGGGACCTGTGCTGGGGCACCGACAACGCGGTGCTGTCCCTCGGCGGCTCGGCCGTGGAACTACTCAAGGGCAGCGACGGCAAGTGGCACCCACGTAAGGAGGACGGCTCGAAGGTCGAGCTGCTGACGTCACCGGCGTACGGCAACGGCGACAACGACAACGAGTACTGGAAGCTCACCACGCCCAGCGGCACCCAGTACTGGTTCGGGCGCCACCAGCTGCCGGGTTGGTCGTCCGGACGGCCGACGACGAACTCGGTGCTGACCGTGCCGGTGTTCGGCAACAACCCGGGCGAGCCCTGCTACCAGAGCACCTTCGCCGCGTCGGACTGCGGCGGGAAGCGGCAGGCGTGGCGGTGGAACCTGGACTACGTCCAGGACGTGCACGGCAACACCATGTCCTACTGGTGGGCCAAGGAAACCAACCACTACGCCAAGAACAAGGTCGCCACGACCCCAGTTATCTACGACCGGGCCGGCCACCTCACCCGCATCGACTACGGCACCGACAACCGGGATGGCACCGAGTACGCGGCGACCAGCCCGTACGTGCAGAACTCCCCCATGCGGGTGGAGTTCACCAACCCCGACCGGTGTCTGAGTAACTGCACCACGAAGAACGAGACCACCTGGCCGGACACCCCGTGGGACCAGGAGTGCACCGCGACCACCAACCCGTGCCAGAACGCATCGCCCACCTTCTGGTCGGCGAAGCGGCTGAGCGTCGTCACCACCAAGGTGTGGAAGGGCTCGGCGTACCAGAACGCCGACTCGTGGACGCTGCGGCAGAGCTTCCCCGACCCGGGTGACGGCACCCGGGCCGGACTGTGGCTCGACGGAATCACCCACCGCGGCCTCAACGGCACGACCCTGACCACCCCAGAAGTGACCTTCAGCGGCATGCAGATGCCCAACCGGGTCGACGCCTCCGGCAGCGACTGGGCCCTGGCGATGAACTGGTGGCGGGTCAACTCCATCCAGTTCGAGACCGGCGGCGAGCTCTTCGTGACCTACAGTCCACGCCAGTGCGCCCGGGGCGGCACCATGCCCACGGCGACGGCGCTGGACAACAACTCGCTGCGCTGCTACCCGGTCAAGTGGACTCCCCCGACGTACACCGACCCGATCACCGACTACTTCCACAAGTACGTCGTCACCGAGGTTCAGCAGATCGACCACACCGGCGGCGCCCGCCCGGTTCGTACCGCCTACGAGTACGAGAACCCGCAGAACCTGCCGCTGTGGCACCACGACGAGGACAACGGGCTCGCCCCGGACAACCGCAAGACGTGGTCACAGTGGCGCGGCTACCCTACCGTCATCACCTACACCGGTGAGGGCGCCGAACGCACCAAGACCGAGACGCTGTACTTCCGCGGAATGTACGGCGACAAACTGCAGGCCGGCGGAACCAGAACCACCACCGTCGAGGGACGCGAGGGCGGCCCCACCAACGACTACGACCACTACGCCGGCACACCCCGTGAGCAGATCACCTGGCTCGGAACGCAGATCCTCGCGGCGAGCGTCCATGACATGTGGCGCTCCGAGGCGAGCGCGACCCGGACTGGCACACCGACCGCCGAAGCCCGGTACGCCCAGGTCAGTACGGTGAAGACCCGCGCGGCGGTCGGCGGCGGCTTCCGGCGCACCACGACGACCACCAGCTACGACCAGTACGGCATGCCGGTCACCGTCCAGAAGTGGGGCGACGACGCCAAGACCGATGATGACAGCTGTGTGCGGACCGAGTACGTGCGCAACACCACGGGGTCGAACTGGTTGTTGACCCCGGTCAAGCGGACTCGTGGCTGGACAGGCGCCTGTGGGAGTATCCCCGTGGCCGAGGGATTGATCACCGCGGACACGTTGTTCTCCTACGATTCCCTCGACCACGGGGCGACGCCCACCGCCGGCAAGATCACCAAGATTGAGACGATCAAGGGTTTCTTCCGAGGCTCAGCCACCTACCAGGTGGCCTCCACCGCCGCCTACGACGCCCACGGCCGGGTCGTCGAGGTCACCGACATCGCCGGGGAGAAAACCAGGACCGACTACACGCCGGCCACAGGCGGGCCGATCACCAAGGTGGTCACCACCAACCCGCTGCTGTGGACCAACACCGTCGAGCTGGATCCGGTCCTTGGTCTACCCCTGAAGGTCACCGACCCGAACAACCTGAGCACCGAGTACAGCTACGACGCGCTCGGCCGCAACACCGGCATCTGGCTGCCCGGGCGCTCCAAGACGGCCTTCCCGTCGGACCCGTCCACCGGCTACAGCTACCAGCTGTCCAAGACGTCGATTTCCACGATCACGACGCGTTCGATCAACGCCAGGGGCGGGTTCGACACCTCCCACGCGCTGATCGACTCACTCGGCCGGCCGCGGCAGACCCAGGAACCCGCCCACGGCGGCGGCCGGATCATCACCGACTCCTTCTACGACGCCGCCGGCCGGATGTACCAGGCCAACTCCGCCTACTACAACAGCGGCGCGATCGATCTCACCACGATCCAGAGTCCGCTGAACGCCGATGTGCCGAGCCAAACCCGGACGATCTTCGACGCGGCGGGTCGGCCGGCCCATTCTCTGCTCCTCGGCGGGCACGCCGGGGTGCAGGTGGAGAAGTCACGGACGTCGACGACGTACCACGGCGACCACCTGACCGTCCTCCCCGCCGAGGGCGACGCGGCCACCACGGTCTGGACCGACGTCCTGGGCCGCACCGAGAAGCTGTGGCAGTACCACGGACCGACCGCCACCGGCACCTTTGACGAGACCAGCTACGCCTACCACCCCAAAGGCCAACTGGCCGCGGTCAAGGACGCCTCGGGCAACACCTGGTCCTACACCTACGACATCCAGGGCCGGCTGATCTCCACGAGTGACCCGGACAAGGGCACCGCCACCCTGCAGTACAACGCCGTCGGCGACCTGGAGAAGAGCACCGACTCCCGCGACGACACCCCGGACCTCTGGTTCACCTACGACCGGCTCGGACGACTGGAAACGGTCCGCGAGGGCAGCACCACCGGCGCCCTCAGAACGTCGTACACCTACGACCTGCCGGCCAAGGGCCTGACCAAGTCCGCCTCCCGCTGGATCGGCGGCGACGAATACCGCAGCGAGATCGTCGCGGTCAACTCGCGCTACCAGCCGACGCAGACGAAACTCACGTTGCCCGCCTCCCAGGCCGGCTTCTGCGGTGCCACCGCCACCACCTGCAGCTTCACCACCCGGGCCACCTACAACGCGGACGGCTCACCGAGCACACTCACCCTCCCCGCAGCTGGCGGGCTCCAGGAGGAGAAGCTCACCTACGAGTACGACCAGACCCACTCGATGTCGTACCAGCTGGCCACCGACTACGGCGATGTCGGCTTCTACGTCGTGGAGACCGGCTACACCAACCTCTTCGAGGTCAGCACCACCACCCGCTCGGCCCAGCTGACGGGCACGAAGTCTGTCCAGTCCGCGCACTACTACGACGACGCCACCGGCCGGGTCACGAACAGCGCCGTCATCCGGTCAACCGCACCCGCCTACATCACCAACACCTTCTACGACTACGACGACAGCGGCAACGTCCTCAAGATCGACGACAACCCGGGTAGCCGCCCCCGCGACACCCAGTGCTTCGGCTACGACCACCAACGCCGGCTCACCCAGGCGTGGACACCGTCCTCCGCCGACTGCGCCACCGCACCATCGACGAGCAGCCTGGGCGGACCAGCACCGTACTGGCACGAGTGGAGCTTCGGCGCACCCGACGACCCGAAGGGACGCATCGGCAACCGCCTCACCCAAACCGAACGAGGCACACCCACCGGAACCATCACCACCAGCTACAGCTACCCCGAGCCCGGTGCGACGCAGCCGCACCGCCTCGACGGATGGACCCGAACCGACAACCTCGGCACCACCATCGGCGCGTACACCTACGACCCCGCCGGGAACATGAAGACCCGGCCCGGGCCCTCCGGCCAACAAACCCTGACCTGGGACGTCGAGGGTCACCTCGCCACCCTGACCGACAACGCGGGCAACAACTCCTACATCTACGACGCCAGCGGCAACCGGCTGATCGCCAATACCCCCACCGACAGCACCCTGTTCCTCGGCGACACCGAAGTACGCCGCAACACGAGCACCGGCTCGGTCGACGCCACCCGGTACTACTCGTTCAACGGCGAGACCATCGCCCAGCGAACCGTCACCGGGATCACCTGGCTCGCCAGCGACCACCAAGGAACCTCCCAGGTCAGCGTCACCAACGACACCGACCAGACCATCACCCAACGCCGGCAGACACCCTACGGGTCCCCCCGCGGCCAGACCGTCACCTGGCCCAACCAGCAGGGCTTCCTCGGCGGACACCAGGACCCCACCGGCCTGACCCACCTCGGCGCCCGCGAATACGACCCCACCATCGGACGGTTCATCTCCGTCGACCCCGTCAACGACCCCGGCAACCCACAACAACTACCGGCCTACACCTACGCCGCCAACAACCCCATCACCTACAGCGACCCCACCGGCCGGATCATCGCCGAATTCGCAGGCCTAGACAAACCAGCCAACCTAAGCAACGGCATGGCATGGAATGGCGACTACTGCCCGTGGGGCGTCAACGGTTACGCCTGCCAGGAGCGAGTAGAGAGCGGAATCAAGTACAGCACTGGCAAGTGGAAGAGCGGCAGGGAGAAGGGCCACGAAGCCCTGGATGCCTGCGGCGTCATCGGCGGCATTGTGGGTGGACCATGCGATGTCATCAACGCCGTCTGGTACGCCGTTGAAGGCGACTACACCAACGCCGCAGTGTCCGGAATGTCCGTGGTGCCTGGCCTCGACGTCGCCTGCAAAGTCAAATCGCCTTGCAAGAACGGCGTGGAATGGGCAGCGGACAAGACAAAGTCCATGGCCGGCAAAGCGCCCACCGGCTCCACGCCGAAGATCAACCCGACCAAGGAAGCAGAAGAACTAGCCCACATCAAGGCTGACGCACACCAGAAGGGACTGGCCCACCAGCCCAGTCCAAGGACGCCGACACCCCCCAGCAAAAGCTCGCAGCCGGTAACGAAGGGCAAGCCCGGTGGCAACGGCGCAGGCGGGGCGCCCAGAGCAAAAGACGGCTGCCCCACCCACAGCTTCGACCCCGACACACCCGTTCTCATGGCCGACGGGACCACACGCCCCATCGAAGAGGTATCCGAAGGCGACCACGTCCTCGCCCACGACACGACAACCGGCGAAGACAGCGGCCGGGTCGTGGAGCGGCTGCACGTCAACCACGACGAAGCCCTCACCGACCTCTACATCCGCACCGGCGACGGAAAATTCGCCAAGATCGAAACGACCCAGCACCACCCCTTCTGGAGCGAAAGCCGCCACGACTGGGTCGACGCCAGTGCCCTCCGGCCTACCGAGTGGCTGCGGACAGCCACCAACGAACGCGCAAACGTAGCCAAGGTCCACAACTACACCGGCTCACAAGAGATGCGCGACCTCACCGTCGCCGACATCCACACGTACTATGTGATAGCCGGCGACACGCCTGTGCTGGTTCACAACTGCAATAACGTAATTTCGAATGCAGACGGATACGACAACACTGGTGCACTAGGTGCGCACGGGAATGGTGCGGCCTTTAGTGGAATCTATGAGCCAAGCACGGGCAACTTTAGGGCTCAGCTGAGCGTTGATCCGGACATGCTGAATCCGCCGGTGAATTCGGTTCGACGGCTTGGTGGGCATGGGCGGATCAATTTCGAGCATTTTGGCGGTTCACGGGATACTGTCGGCTTCACAATGTTCTTCGAGGAAGGTGGCTTCTCAGTAAGCTGGATGTCACGAAGCGTAAATGGCAGAAACCATGGCAATCCGCTAGCGCCTGTAGACATCAGGCAGTCGATTATGGACGCAATTTCGGCAGCAACAGGAAGAAGCGTGTGGTCCCGATGACGGATGAAACTGAAGTGCTCGTAGGTGGTCTTCGGGTTCCCGAGCTCCTACTGAAAGCGATCCGTAAAGATCGGTGGGTGGCTCCAAGCGATCCAGCCTTGCTGGCCTCGATTTTTGGTGAGGCTCCGCAGCAGCCGACTTTCTATAAAGTCAACGGTATGGTGCGCGAGAACGAATCATGGCACTCGGAGATGGAACCCGAAACGCGCGAGTGGTATGTGGGATCGAAGAGCCTGGAAAGTCCACCAGGAGATATTGATCCCGCAAGGTCGCTACTGATCGGTGACATGGGGCCAGATCAACCCTTTGCTTTGGACTACCGCACCTCAGATTCGGACCCATCGGTGGTCTACCTTAGGAGCGACAACGGATGGGTCGAAATTGCGCCGAATATTCGGGCACTGCTTAGCTTGCTGGGAGTCGTATGACCACATTTTGCCCGACTACGGCTTGTAGGTGGGTGCTTGCAGGGTGCGTCGAGGTGCGTGGTTGTGCGCCCGGGTTGCCGTCAGCGTTGCCGTCAGGCACTTGGCACACATCCGAATACATGGATGAACATCGGGCAGGCGGCGCTTGATGGTTGGGGGAGTTGTTCGGTGCCGGGCCGCGCTTGCGCGGCGTGGCGTCGACCGCCGGGAGCACCGGGCCGGGTCAGCCACTCTCGGCGATCGTCATGGTCTCTGCGTGGTGGGTTTGATCGGCTGCCGAGGTCTGGGCGATTTTGTTGCGTGGGCGCGTGCGCGCGGGGCCGGTACGGCTGTAGCGCGTGCGCGTGCGCAGTTTTGAGCCAGTCGGATCTTGGTCCTGGACCTTGGTCCGGCTGGCTTACTGCTCGGGTGCATGGTTGCGGCTGCTGCGGGGGCGCTTGGCCCCGGCCATCGCGCCGGGCGAGGATCGCAACAGCCAACTGTCGTCCGACAACGTCGTGGACGCCGGCAGGCTGCGCCGGCCATCGCGCCGGGAGGGGATCCCACCCCCCGACCTTGACCAACCGTGCCAGATGCTTTCTGGCTGCGCGCCCGGCCACCGTGTCGGGCAAGGATCGCAACCACCCCGGAGCGCCTCTCCCACTGCCCCCTCGATCACAGCACACGGACCTTTGTCGATGCCCTGGAGCTGCGTGCTGTCGTCTACTGGATGTTGCACCGGGCCGGGGCGGGACAATGTTTGCCGTGACGGAGGTCGAGGGCGAGTGTCTCTCGCCGAGTTCGTGCACAGTCGGGCAGCCGGTGAGAAGCCTGACGAGATCTCGGCCATGGCGATCATGAAGCGGATCATCGAGTCGTTTTCCGAACCCACCCGGCCCGGTCAGCAGGGCGTGCGTTGGAAAGTTGACGCTTGGCGGCGCCGACGCCTCGGCGCAGTGGGCACCGACTTGTGCTGCCCCGTCAGCGCCGGCTGGAACTTCCCCTCGGCCGCTCTGACGTCCGGCAACTACCGGGACCACCGCGCCGCGGTCGAGGGCGTGGATCGGGTGGTGCTCCGATGGTGCTCGGATGTCCGGCACTTAACAAGCACGATCGCGGCTAGTTCGGCACTGTGGCATCGCCATCACCTGCCGTCCTTCCGGACCCGCTGGCTGCAGCGCGCGGACCAGCCGAAACGAAAAGCCCTCCACGTGGACGGAGGGCTTGCGAAACAGCACCGGCTATGAGACTTTGTATACGGCGGAGAAGGTGGGTCACCCTTCCTCCTACGGATCAGAAGGTTGGGGGTTCGAGTCCCTTCGGGCGCGCAAGATCATAGATGCCTGACCTGCGGGAACGCGGGTCAGGCTTCTTGTTTTTTGTGTCCCCTGCGGACGTGTTGCTGCTCGTCCGACGAGCATCCGCTGCGTCCCGGCCTGTCTGGTGGGATTCGGGTGGGTCCGATCTGGTCCTGACGACGGCGGCAAGGTGGGTCACGGGTTGCATCGATCAACATTGACGCTGGCGGATGCTTTTGGCGCCTGAGGGCTGCTCTCCCGCCGGGACTTGCGACTCACCGCGTCCGGTCGCCTGGGGTCCTCAAGCGCTCAACGCGTTGATCGACTCCCGTGTGCCGTCGGGAAGGACTGTTTCGGTTGTGGCGGGGCTGCTCATGCAAGCGGCAGCGGTATTCATCACGCACAGTGTGGTGCGTGGCCAGTGGCTGCGGCGACCAGGGGCGCTGCTCCTCGCCGTGGCGGTGCTGCACCACGGCGTTACGAGGTCATGCAGTGGTGGTGGCCGGGCCGCAACCCATTCAGGGACCTGGTGATCGACCAGGAGGCCCTAGATTCCTAGGTGCCGCTCGTGTCGGCGGTGATCCTCGCCTACGCGGTTGCCTACGCAGTCGTCCATGTGGTCGCCACACATCAACATGCAGAACAAGGACCGATCATCACCAGCCGATGGGTAGGTCTCACCACTGTGCGGCTTTCGCCGCTCGTCGCGTTCGCCGTGCCGCTAGTCATCGCGACGTGGTGGGGGCACGGTGCGCTGCAACCCGTCGCTCCCGCACAGGCAGACGGCGGTACACCCATCGGAGGTGAGGGCAGCTTGATTGACCTGGCGGGGACCTTCCTGGTGCCGCTGCTCGCCGTGATCGGGACCGTGGTTCTCGTCCGGTATGGCATCCGCTGGCTGCTCCCGCTACTCGCCGGGCAGGGCCTCATCCTCGTCATGGCCGGCACCCGGGCGATGATTGTCATCGCGTGCGTCCTGACCCTCGTCGGGGCTGCTGTGCATGGTGTTCGACCGTCCCGCAGGCAGGTCGCCGTTCTGCTGGTCATGGTGTCCGCGTTGACCGCGCTGATCTCATCAACCCGCGTCGCCGCCGGCCGAGAGGTGTTCCACGCCGAGTCAGGCGCTGAGGAACGAATAAGCGGACTCGTGGACGGTGCCCGCGCGATCGGCAGCAGCGAAGCCCAAGACGGCATCGCCGCCGACCTCGTGTACCGCTTCGACGGCAACACGTTCGGCGCGCAGGTGTATACCTCGATACGGGGGGCGTCACCGCCGGTCGGGTTGACCACCGTCGGCAACAACATGGTCATGCTGGTACCGAGGGTCATCGCCCCGAACAAAGTCGCTTCGCGGTCGTTGATACAACGATCCGAAGAAGCGTACCTAGCTTCCCACGTTGGCCTGTCACAGCACGTGGACTGGCTCCCCACCATGTTCGGTGTGATGGTCGCCTACTTCGGCGCAGTTGGTTTGTTCCTCCTGGCGGTCCTCTTGGCGTTGGCGATGGCCGGCGCCGAGCGGACCTTGTCGCGGGCGTTGACTCCCGCGCGGGTGGTGGCTCTCATCGGACTGGCGCAGTGCGCGCTGCTGTATGCGTCCGGGCCGCAGGTGTTTCTGGTGACGCTGCGGTCGGTGGTGGCGCTTGTGTTGGTGGTGTGGGCTGTCGCCACTGTGCTGCGGCGACGTGCGGAAGCGGGCCGGCACCGCCAATCGGAGCCGACCCACCCCTTCCACACCGTCAGCGGCTAAACCTATTGCTCCGTGGAGAGACCGGCCGGTGTAGGAAAATCATTGGTTGGCACGAGAGTTTTGGCTCGCGTACCCGCGCCGCTGTTCACCCGCCACGCGCACTGGACCTGAAAGCGAGCCTTGCCGTGTCGTCAGCTGCCCGCGTTCAGGAGCAGCTGTGCGGCGACCGCCGCCCCGTCGGTGCGGATCGTATCGGCCACGGCGGTTGCTCGGGCCCGGGTCTCGGACGCTAGGGCCGTACCGAGCGCGGCCGACAGGGAGCCAGTCGTCGGCGTCGAACCGTTGTGGGCCGAGCCGATGCCCAGCTCAGCAACCCGGCCGGCAAAGTACGGCTGATCCGCCATCTGAGGTACTACCACCTGCGGTACACCGGCCCGGGCGGCGGTTGTGGTGGTGCCCGCGCCGCCGTGATGCACCACCGCGGCTATGCGGCGGAACAGAACTTGCTGATTCACCTCGCCGACGGCGAAGCAGTCGTCCCGCTCGTCGATCAGGGTCAGATCGGCCCAGCCGCGTCCGACCAGAACACGTCGGCCCTGCGCACGGATCGCCTCGATGGCAACCTGGGCCACGCCGGCCGGAGCGGGCATACTCCCGAAGCCCACGTACACCGGCGGCTGGCCGGCATCCAGGAACGCCACCAGGTCGGGCGGCAGCGGCCGCTCGTCCGGCACTATCCACGCGCCGGTCTGCACCACGTCGAGGTCCGTCGATCCCCGCCACGGCGCCAGGACCGGGTCCGCCGCCAACCACGGACTTCGGGTGATGACGTGATCGCGGACGTTGTCCACCAGTGGCAGGCCGACCGAAACTCGGTGGTTGTTGAGTACCTCACCGAACATTGCGTTGTAGTCCTGGATGCTCAGGTCGTTGAGCACCCGGCTGTCGGTCACCTCCAGTGGCAACGGCCGGCCGGGCAGCGGCTGTGGCCGATGATGCGGCGACGGCAGATAGATCGGACAGTAGGCCGCGAACACGTGCCGAATCCCCAACTGCTCCGCCACTGACTGCGCGCTGGCGGCGACGGGGAACAGGCCGGTGGTCACCACGACGTCGCAGTCTTCGGCCACGGAGGGCAGCTTGGCGAACTGTTCGGCCATCAAGGCAGCCTGTATGCGCGGAATGTCGGCCGCTGATGGTCGCGTCGCACCGTCGAGTAACTGCCGCACCGGCAGGCCCAGCGACACCAGCGGCACATCAACCTCGCTCAGCCGTCCTGCCCAGTCCGGCGGCGCGCACACCCGCACGTCTGCGCCGAGCTTCTGCAAAGCCACCGCCAGTCCCACCAACGGTTCGACGTCCCCACGTCCCCCGTACGTTGACAACAGAACGCGCATTTCGTACCCCCGCTTCGTCGTTTGCTTTCGGTCGACGATTCTGCGGCACGACCCGGGCCTTGCCACAAGCCCCACGGTGCGATATACGTTAAGAAGGCGAGGAAGAGCGTGCTCTCCTCGCTTCTCTCGTGCCCGGATTTCTCGTACGTTGCGGGCGGCAGTTCGCCGGAGCTCTACAGGGATGCGCACGCGTGCACCCGAGCCAGCCGAGTCGACGATTTCGCCGCGTGACCGCTCTCGGCGGTCGGCGCGCACGCTGGTGTACCGTGCCAGAACTCTGTTTCATGCTCTGGGCTGGAGATTTGCCTGGTGGATCAAGCGGCTCGGCGATATCCGTTGATGACACCATCCAGGATGCGGCGTCGCCGGATCGGCTTGTCGATCGCGACGACCGCGCCGGGGTCGTAGTCGGGTGGATGCTGCTCCAGGCTCTGGTGGGGCCGGCGCCGGACGAAGTGGTCCTCGTGGTCGCGCAGCGCGGTGCGGGCGCGCTGTTCGTTGTAGATCTGGACCCGGTCGGTGCACTCGGCCCGGACGCTGCGCACGAAGCGTTCCTTGTGGGCGTTCGCCCGAAGCGTGCGTGGCGGGGTCCTGACCACGTCGATGACTTCGGCGGCGAACACGGCGTCGAACGTCGGCGTGAACTTGGCGTCGCGGTCACGAACCAGGAAGCGGAAGGCGGTGATCCGATCGCCGACATCTATCAGCAGGTTGCGGGCCTGCTGGGTAGTCCAGGCAGCGGTCGGGTGGGCGGTGACGCCGACGATGTGTACCCGCCGGGTCGTGATCTCCATGACGAACAGCACGTACAGGCGTTGCAGCGTGATGGTGTCGAGGTGGACGGAGTCGGTCGCCAGCAGCCCGGACGCCTGGGCTCGCAGGAACGTCCGCCAACTGGTGTCGATCTCACGTGGGGCAGGGTCGACCTTCGATAGGGCGAGGATGCGACGGATGGTGCCGGCGCCGACCCGGTGGCCGAGCCCGACGAGTTCACCTTGAATGCGCCGGTGCCCCCGTCCCGGGTTCTCGCGGGCCAGCCGCAGAACCAGGTCACGGATGTCGTCGCTGATCGGTGGTCGTCTGGGCCGGTACGGGTAGGTCCAGTGCCGACGGACCAGCCGGCGGTGCCAGGCCAGCAGGGTGGCCGGGGTGACGGTCGCGCAAACGATCTACGGCGATTGAGAATCGCTCATTTGTGCAGAACTCCAAGGAAGTCGGTCGCATTGACAGGCCGACCGTAGTCTGACCTACCGCTGCCGCGCCGAGCGGGCCACGCGTTAGATTCTTCGGGCTCCTGAGGGGGGCCGGCAATCGCGAGGGCGTTCGGCACACCAGCGATGTCACCGTTTGTCGGCTCACCATGGCGGAGGATTGCCAACCAACAGGGCGCGCCGTGCGCGCATCTCGTCAAGGACGGACAGCACCATGGTGACGGCTGTCGCTGTCGACAAGCAGCCCACGACGAGGTCGTGCAGGGTGAGGTGCTTGGCGAGACCGCTGGTTCGGCGGCGTTGCGCGAGGTCAACGGGTTCTCCTGGACACTCGCATTGCAGGTCGCGTTACTCCGCGGGGCGGCGGATTGCGGTGCCGTTCGTCGGTAGCCGGGCCGTCAGACGCCACCCCTCCGTGGGTTGCGGCCCGGCGTGGAAGTGACCGCCGAGGGCGTTGACGCGTTCGGAGAGGCCGATCAGGCCGTAGTGGCCGGTCCGGGCGGAGGTGGGCCATGTGGGGCGGATGGTGCCGTTGTTGCGGACTGTGACCTGGAGGTGATTGTCGTCGCAGCGGAGGTCGATGGTGGTCTCGGTGGCGTCGGGGGCGTGCCGGCCCACGTTGGTCAGCGCTTCCTGGACGACCCGGTAGGCGGCGGCCTGGACCTCGGGGGGCAGTGTGTCGGGCACGTTGGGGCCACGGTGCAGTGTGGCGTGGACGCACCGGGACGCGGCGAAGCCGCTGACGAGTTCGCCGATCGCGGCGAGGTTGCCTGCGGCCGGCTGGTCGGTTCCGCTCGTGCGCAGGATTCCCACTGTGCGCCGCATGGCGCCGAGGGCCTCGCCCGCCGCGTGTTCGATGCTTTCCAGCACGGGGTCGAGGCGGTCGGGATCCGTGATGGCCAGCGCGCGGGCCATCTGTGCTTGCACGAGGATGCCGGTGACATGGTGTGCGACGAAGTCGTGCAGGTCTGCGGCTATGGACAGCCGCTCGGTCCGACGGGTGTGCGCGATCGAGTCCTTACGGCGGTGATCGAGGGAGCGCAGGTATCCGCCGAGCGCGGCGCCGCCGCCGACCAGGACGGCGAGTATGGCAGCGCCCGAGTAAGCGAGTCCGGAGTCGCCCGAGTTGCCGATGCCGGCGCGCAGGGGCAGCGCGATGGTGCTGGCGCCGATGACGAACGCGGCCACTGCGGCCGTTGCCGGGCGGCAGTGGCGGATGGCGACGACGAGCAGGAAGATCAGGATCAGCGGCTCTGCGGGCCCGAACGCGGTCGGTGTTCCAGAGGCCAGCACGCCGAGGGTGTAGACGGCGGAGCTGAGCGCCGGGGCGATGGTTCGCAGCGACGTAGTAAGCCACGGTGGCCGTGCGTCGTGCGGCCATAGCAGTACCGCCAGTCCCACGGACAGCACGAGTAGTGGCGGCCAGATCGGGTTGCGGTTGGCGACGACGACGAGCAGATCGATGGTGGCGGCCAAGCAGAGCGCGATGATGACGCTGATCGCCAGGCAGCCACGTCGCCGAGTGCTGGCTGTGGGTGGGTCCGCGATCTGGCTGATCTTCATGGGCTCACGGTAGGTGGCCCGGCTGCCGGCGAGGTCGGCCGAAAGAACGGTTTCTGCGGCGGGCTACCGCCAACGATGGTCTTGCGACGGAGGCGGCGCGCCCGCCGGCTGGTTGATCGTGGACGCATCCCGCCCGATGAACAAACGGAGTAGACATGCGCAAGTTCTTCTTGATAGTGGCGCCGGTGGTGGCCGCCGCGGTGAGTCCGGTCAGGGTCAGCGTGCCCAAGGCCGGAACCGGCGGCGTCGCCTGGAAGTTCGAGGGCTGAGCCATGAGCGAGGCGCTGGCCGGGTACGGCCTTGTCAAGAAGTACGGATCGGCGACGGCCCTGGCCGGCGTTGATGTGGCGGTCCGTGCCCGGGAGTCGTTGGCGATCATGGGGCCGTCGGGATCGGGCAAGTCCACGCTGCTGCATGTGTTGGCCGGTGTGATCCGGCCGGACGAGGGCCGGGTCATGCTGGGCGAGGAGCGGATCGACCGGCTGGGGGAGAACCGGCTCAGCGCGTTGCGTCGCGATCGTTTCGGATTCGTGTTCCAGTCTGGTCAGCTGCTTCCGGAGTTGCCGGCCGAGGAGAACGTCGCCCTGCCGTTGATGCTGTCGGGCTCACGCCGGCGGGAAGCGGTGATCCGGGCGCGCCGCTGGTTCGGTCCGCTTGGCCTGGATGGGCTGGAGAGGCGCAGGCCGGGGCAGTTGTCCGGTGGGCAGGCGCAGCGGGTGGCGATCGCCCGTGCCCTGGTCGTCGAGCCGGACGTGGTGTTCGCCGACGAGCCGACCGGCGCGCTGGACCAAGCCACCGGCGAGGAGGTGATCCGGTTGCTCACCACCGTGACCGGGTCGCTCGGGGCCGCGTTGGTGATGGTCACCCATGATGCCGGTGTCGCAGCCCACTGTGACCGTATCGTGCAGGTGCGCGACGGACTCATCGCCGGCCGGCGGCAATCTGCCGTGGCGCCGACCCGGAACGGAGCGGCGTCGTGAACAGCATCGCCTTGACCTGGAAACTGGCCCGAACAGGCGGCCGCCGTGGCTGGCAGGGCCAACTGCTGGCTGCCGCCGCCGCCGCGATCAGCGTGCTGATCCTGCTACTTCTGCTCGCCGTCTATCTCGGCGCCGGCACCCGTGGCGACCACGCCGCGTGGCGCACCCCCAGCCCGGATCCGCGCGGCACCGCCGTGCAGGCGCTGTCCACCACGTTCGTGCGCGGCACCCCGGTCACCGTGGTCCAACTGGCGCAGTTGCCTGACCGCCCGGCCACCGCGCCGCCGCCGGGGCTGACAGACTTCTCCCAGCCGGGCGAGGTCTACCTCTCCCCGGCGCTGGCCGCGCTGATCAGGGAACTCCCCGCTGGGCAACTCGCCGGCCGTTTCCCCCGCCCGGCGTCGTACCACACGATCGGCCGGGCCGGACTGGCCTCGCCCGACGAACTTATCGCGGTGATCGGCCGCACCCCCGCCGACCCCGCGATCAGCTCCCTACCGGAGTCCGACGCCGGGCTAGGTCTGACCGCCCGGGCGGTTGTCTCCGGCTTCGCCCGGACGGCGGCCAATCCGGGGTCGCTCTTCGCCTTCGACCAGACAGGGGCGCTGATGGCGGTCGGCCTGCTGGTCGTTCCCGTGCTGGTGCTCGCCGCGGCGTCCGGCCGGCTCGGTGCCGCCCGGCGGGAACAGCGGCTCGCCGGGCTCCGGCTGGCCGGCGCGACGCCGCGGCAGATCCTTGCCATGACCGGCGCCGAGGCCTTCGCGGTCGGCGCCGCCGGGGCGATGGCCGGCGCCGCGGCGTACGGCCTGCTGCTGCCGTTGGTGGCCCGGGTTCCGTACGGCGTCGGCGCTTGGTATCCCGGCGACCTCTGGGTCGGCCCGGCCTACCTGATCGCGATGATCGTCCTGATTGCCGGGGTGATCGCGGTCAGCGCCATGTCGGCGCTACGGCGGGTAGCGATGGCCCCGCTCGGAGTCGCACGGCAGGCCGATCCGCAGCGGACCCGGACCGCGCGGCTCGTTGTGTTCCTCGTGGCGGCAGGGTACATAGGGGTGCGGGCGAGCCAAGGCAACCTAGGCATCGGCGGAACGCTGACCCTGATGCTGCTGTGCTACGGCGCGTATCTGACGCTCGGCCCCTGGGTCGTCGACCGGCTCGGTCGGATCATCGGCCGTTTCGCCCGGCGTCCGGCCATGCTGCTGGCCGCCCGCCGGCTCAGCGACGACCCGCGGGGCGCCTGGCGTACCGTCAGTGGCCTGGTCCTGGCCGGGTTCGTGGCCGGCTTCTGCAGCGTCGCTCAGCTCGGCGCCATCGGTGCGAGCTACCCCGGCCAGGTCGCCGTGCAGGTCACCCCTGCTGAGGGCGGGCAGACCGTTGAAGATCTGGCCGCGCAGGCCCGGGACCGGCTCCGGGCGGCCGGCCTGATCGCGACCGTCCAGGCCGATCCCGACGACTCCCTGCTCTGGGACAGCGGGATCGTCGCCCAGATCACCGGTGGCCCGGCCGAGATCGATACGGCGCTGACGGTGCTGACCGGGCTTGTTCCGGGCGTGGCGCCCTACACCCAGGATCTGGGCAACGCCGACATCACCATGACGGTCCGCCAGCTCGGCCAGGTCGGGTTCGCCGCGCTGCTGCTGGGCTTCCTGACCGCGGCGACCTCAGCCGGGCTCACCGCTGCCGCCACGGTGCTCGACCGCCGCCGCACGTACCGGCTGTTGCGCCTGGCCGGCACCCCGCTCGCCCTGCTGAACCGGGCCCGGACCTGGGAAACCGCCGTTCCGCTTGTGATACTCGCCGGCGGCACCACCGCGCTCGGCGTCTTCGCGGCCACGCGGTTGAACAGCATGGTCGGCACGGGACAGAGTACGAACGCCGGCAGGCTCGCCGCGTGCGTGCTGGTCGGCGCGGTGGCGATGTTCGCCGCGATCGGCGCCAGCAGACCGCTGCTGCGCGCGGTCACCGCGGACCCCGTCCGTGCCGACGACTGATGACAGCGCTTGGTCCAGGACTGGCGGGGCGCCATGGCGCGCGATGATGTGATCATGGCAGCCCCGCCCATCCGCGTCCTGATCGCCGACGACCAGGACGTGATCCGCTCCGCGTTCCACTTCTTCCTGGACGCCCAGCCCGACATCAGCGTCGTTGCCCAGGCGACGGACGGCGAGCAGGCCGTCACCCTCGCCCGGCAGCTTCGCCCGGACGTCTGCCTCCTCGACATCCGCATGCCCAAACTGGACGGCCTCGCCGCCACTCGGCTACTCGCCGGACCCGACGTCGTACGGCCCCTGCGCGTCGTCGTGGTTACCACCTTCGACCTCGACGAATACGTCTACACCGCCCTGCGCAACGGTGCTTGCGGCTTCCTGCTCAAGGACGCCGGCCCCACACTGCTCGCCGAGGCCGTCCGCGCCGCCGCTGCCGGAGACTCACTCGTCTCACCATCGATCACCGTCCGGCTGCTCAAACACCTGGCCTCCGGGCCCGTCCCCGGCGCTCGCGCGGACAAACCACCCGAACCACCCGCCGCGCCGGGCCGACAACCCCTGACGGAACGGGAACTCGACGTTGTCCGCCTTACCGCGCTCGGCCGTACGAACGCCGAGATCGCCGCGAGCCTCTACCTCTCCGTTTCCACCGTCAAAACGCATCTCGCCAGCGTCCAGGGCAAGCTCGACGCCCGGAACCGCGTCGAAATCGCCGCCTGGGCCTGGCAACACGGCCACGCCGAACCCACCCCATCGTGAACCCGATCCACGCGGTACGGCGATAGATATCAACAGCGACCGTGCACGGTGCCGAAACGTCGGCCGCCATACTCAACGCCGCAAGCCGCGGGACTCTGCACGGCCACGCTCGTCGACTCACCGGGCGTCGGTAGCCAGCAGCTCCCTACCGGGCACATCGTTGATGCCACCGGAGCAGGCGCTGCCCGTGGTGGCTGACCGGATACACCGCCTGCTCGACGACGCCGGCATCGCGCGTGACCGGGCGCTCGGCGCGGGCTTGGCCACGTACGGCCCACAGGACCGGCAGGCTCGGCTCGTACAACAAGGCGGCCTGTACGGCGAGAACCACGGCTGGTCGCTGCCCGGCTTTCCGGATGCGAACTGGCAGATCAGCACGCTGCCGGCCACCCAGCCCGCCGGCGTGACCTGGTACCGCACCAACGTCGAACTGGATCTGCGGGCGGACCAAGACACCTCGGTCGGTCTGCGGATCACCGGCGACCCGGCGCGCCGCTTCCGCGCGACGATCTTCGTCAACGGCTGGAACGTCGGCCAGTACATCAACCACCGCGGACCGCAGAACACGTTCGTGGTGCCCAACGGCATCCTCAAGCCGCGCGGCGACAACAGCATCGCGATCGCGGTGTGGAACGAGAGCGCGTCGGCATCCAGGTCCACGTGCGACCCTCGCCGGCAGGTTTCAAGCCGGGGTCCCCAACGAGCCGATGCCGGCGGCATCACTTCCCCCGGCCTGGGTGGGTCGTCGGGGTTAACGCTGGGGCGGACGTACAGCCGAGCCGTGGGCGACATCGTGGGGTGGCCTTGACGCTGACAGCGACCCGCTGGCAGGAGCTCAACGATTTCCACTCATGCGGAAGCTCAGGTCACAGAAACGTCCAGTTACGGATGTCTCGGTGAACCTCGGTGGTTATCCGCACACCGTAGTTCAAGTTCAGGTTGGGGTCGGGATAGTTGCCGTTGATGGCCGTGACGCATGGGCCACAGCCGGGCACGGCCGGCACGTAGACCGGTGAACCGTTCTGACCAAAGAAAGTGTCGTTGTCGTAGGAGAGCCGCTGCGCGGTGGAGGGACCGACGACACCATCGGCTGCCCACTGCAACCAGGGCGTGGACTGCTTGTCATTGGGGAAGCCCTGGGTCCGCACCGCGGTGCCGGCGAAGATGTAGTTCGTCGAGTATCCATAGGCGCCCGTCAGCTGCCCGAGGGGCTGCCCCGACGGCCGGCAGTCGACCTTGACGGCGCCGTAGTCGTACTCGGGAACGGGCGGACCACCCCAACGCGCCGCCTTGTAGAGGACCCTGGCCGGGCAGATGATCGCATTCGGGCCGCCGACGTGGACGTGATAGTTGCTGTGCCAGATTCCGGTCTCCGCACCGTAGACGCAGTGGCCAGCCGTGATGATGGTGGTGCTGCGATCATGGTGGCCGGACACCCAGCCGGTGCAGCGGCCCGCCTTCCACTGACCGCCGTGATCGTAGTACGAGAAGGTGAGAAGGACGGTCGCGGTAGCGGGATAGGCCGCCGGATCGACCGGGTAACGGCCATCGGTGCCGATGATGGCCTGGGTGCCGATGTGCTCGGTCAGCGACACGGCGGCGGCCGGAGCCTGCGCCACGGTCAGGCCGGTGATCGTGGCGAGCACGGCCGCGAGCACCCGCCGTACGGTGAATCTGGAAACCATGTCGATCAACCTGACCAAACATCGAATAACAGATCACTACTTAGACTGATGTAGATGAGTGTGATGCCGACGGCGATGGTAGGCAAGGGGGTGGACGAGGTGGACGGCGGAGCGCGACACCCCGAATGATCAGCAACTTCACTGCGACGTGGTCATCGAGTATCCGCCACGACGAGAGCCTCCGAGATCCTCCTCGTGCAGAGGCTGCGGTATGCCTCTGACAAGAAGACCGGACAGGACGTCGCCGCAGGTTCGAGTGGCGGTAGCGTCGCCGACAGGAGCGTGGACTGGGACCGGCTGACACCGACGCTGCGTGCCGGCGGCTGGATCTGCCCCATTCGTGGGCCCGGATCCACCTCGCTGGGGGCGGGTCTGTGCTGATCTGTCCGTACTGTGGCCGGGTTGCCGGCCAGGTTCGCCTGGGCGCGGCGTGAGCTGCTTGAGCCGTCGGCTCGGGCGGGCGGCGGGCCGCGTCGGACGGGTGCCCGACGCGGCCCGGAGATTGGTGCCGGCCGACTCTGGGCGTCAGCACGCCAGGGTGGAGATCGGTACGCCCGTCAGGCCGTCACCCCGGACGAAGCCGGTGACGCCGGTGCTGTTGTTCCTGACGTAGTACCAGCCCCACCCGTCGTCACCCACCGCGCCGCACCGCAGGGTCGCGCTTTGGCCCGCGTAGCCTAGGCCCAGCACGGTGCAGGTCGTCGACGGGCCGCTGCGCAGGCGGATGCCGGCGCCCGAGAAGCCGACGCTGTACGGCTCGTAGGCGCCGGGCAGCCAGCCGCAGCGCGGTGCCATCGCGGGGCCGGTGTCGGCTCGGTCGCCAGCGGAGATCCGTGGTGCCGGGGCGGTACCATCCGTGTTGCCGCCCGGGCCTGGGGCGGTCGCGATCTGCGGGGCGGACTGCGCGGTCGCCGGGCTGGCGGCCAGGACCGGCCCGGCCAGCAGCGGTAGGCTGAGGGCCACGGTGAACGCCGCCCGGCGTGCGACTGCGGTGAGTTTCATCTGCTACTCCCTGTCTCGTGGTCGTCCCCGCCCATGTGGCACTGCCCGTAGCAGCGGGAACGGCGGCGAAATATCGAACTACTTGATCCTATGGGCGCACCCGGTCCAGTCGGTTGTCGTGGCGTGCTGTTTACCGCTCGGTGTCCGATTGCCCTGTGCCGTCGGGCCGAGTGGAAGAGTTCGGGTCGAGATGAGGTCACCCTCGGCGGGGGTGACGGGCAGTGCGGACGCGTCGACGTGTTTGTCGGGGTGTTGGTAAGAACCGCGACACCAGGGGCCAAATGCTGATCTTCGCGTGCCGCCTGGGGTGGTCGGTGGTCGTTGAGCTGGTGTCCCGTTAGGGCTTGTCCATAGTTCGCGGGCGCGCTGACCGGCCGTATCCGCAACGTCCTCGCCGCTGACCGCACGCCGCGCGCGTACAGCGACTGCCGGCCCAAGCTACGCGCTGACGAACTGCCCGACGGGGTGGTCTTTTCGACGGGTAGAGGCCGGGGATCGGTGTGCTTGTCCGGGCGGCACCTGGTGAACGGGGGCCTGGCCGCCGCTCGTGCCCGCGGCAACGACTCGGCCGGCCGCCGGCCATGACCCCGGACAAGGTCGCGTACGCGCTGTAGTTGCTCGCCGAGCCGAACCGCACGATGACCTCGATCGCCAAGCTCCTCGGCGTCACTCGCAGCACCCTGTACAGCGCGCCGCCTGGCCTTGTTCCGGCCCACCGCGAGGACCGGTCGGCCCTATAGGACCAGCCGCGCTGGGATGTGGCCGGCGGCGTACTCCTCGCTCGGGCGCATGTCGACGGCGATGACTTCGCCGACGGCGAGGCGGCGTTGCAGCTCGTCGCGGTAGACGGTCTCGGTGCCCTCGACGCCGAGGTAGGCGTTGTGGGCGGCGGTCGCCTGCGCGTTGCGGGCGCCGGCAACGTCGCGTAGCGCCACGTATAGAGCGGCCACGTCGTGCCCGGCGAGGCGGTAGTAAATCTTGGTGCCGTCGTGGCGGGTCGCCATGAGTCCGGCCTGGCGCAGCATCTGCAGGTGCGCCGGGCAGGTGGTCAACCCGAGCCCGGCTGCGGCGTGCCAGGTACTCGGCCCTTGCGCTCGCCTTGGACCGCGAGCCTCGCACCGACCGCCCGGTGGAGGACCCCCAAACGGAACACCAGCGCGAACGCCGCTCAGCCCAATCGCACCGCCGAGCAAGATCAACAATTGGCGGCTGTTGACACGTTTATTGCCACCCCGAGCGGGGCGACGCGGGCGGCCTATCCGGCCGGCGTCTCACCGGTACGCCGCACGGCGTTCCCCTGCGGTTTGAGGGTTGCCTGCCTATCGGTCCTGCACACCCGCCCCGGGTGGATGAAAAGTCTCCGGTATCGGTTCAACGGAATGCTGGATACATGACTTTCGAGAATGTCCATGAGCGCCGCCGCTGGTATGGGTTGATACTGCTGTGCGCGGCGCAGTTCATCGTCGTGCTGGACGGCTCGGTGATCAACGTGGCGATGCCGACGATCGGCCAGGCGTTCGGCGCTGACCAGCAGGCCCTGACCTGGGTGGTCAGTGCCTACGTGCTGGCCTTCGGCGGCTTCTTGCTGTTGGGCGGCCGGCTGGCCGATTTGCTCGGCCGGCGCCGCATGTTCGTCGTCGGGCTGGTTCTGTTCGGCGTCGCCTCGCTGGTGGGCGGCTTCGCCGGCTCCATCGAGGTATTGATCGCGACCCGGGTCGCGCAAGGTCTCGGTGCGGCGATCCTGTCCCCGGCGGCGATGTCGATCATCTCGGTCACTTTCCACGATGGCATCGAGCGCAACAAGGCGTACGCGGCCTGGGGTGCGGTTGGCGGTGCCGGCGGCGCGGCCGGTGTCGTCCTGGGCGGGGTTCTGACCCAGTACGCCGGGTGGCAGTGGGTGCTCTGGATCAATGTGCCGATCGTCGCCTGCTGCCTGCTGCTCGTGGTGCCGCTACTTGCCGAGAGGCGGACGGACATCTCGGACCGGGTCTTCGACTTCGCCGGGGCGACCACCGTCACCGCCGCGCTCACGTTGCTGGTCTACACGCTGATCGAGGCTCCCGCCTGGGGCTGGGGATCGATCCGGACGATCGGCTCGGGGGCCGGCGTGGTGGTGCTGTTCGCCGCGTTCGTGATCGTCGAGCGGCGTTCGCGAGAGCCGCTGGTCGACCTCACGATCTTCCGGATACGGTCGCTCACCGGAGCCAACCTGGCCGGCGCCGTCGCCGGGGGCCTGGTAGTGCCGATGTTCTTCTTCCTGTCGCTCTACCTGCAGAACGTGCTGCGCTACGACGCGATCACCACGGGCCTTTGCCTGGTGCCGATGTGTGTGGTGACCTTTGGCATCTCGCTCACGCTCGGCTCAACGTTGGTGACGAAGTGGGGCTACCAGCCTGTGCTGGCCACCGGTATGGCACTGCTCGGCGTGGGTCTGGCCTGGTTCGGCCGGGCCGCATCGGACGGCAGCTTCGCCGTCGACGTCCTCGCTCCGGGATTGGTGGCCGGGGCGGGCCTCGGACTGGTGTTCACGCCGTTGTTCGTCGCCGCGGCGACCGGGGTCGACTGGCGCCGGGCCGGTTTGGCCAGTGGACTGATCAACACCAGCCAGCAGATCGGCGGCGCCCTCGGTCTGGCCGTGCTGTCCAGCGTGACCTTCGCCCGACTCGAAGAGGGCAACGTCGCGACCGCGGAGACACTCACCGACGGATACACCGCCGCCTTCGACGGCGCGGCGGTCGTTGCGGGCATCGGCCTCCTGGTGACCGTCACCGTGATCCGGGCCCGGGACAGCAGGGCACACGTGGAGCTGACCCGCCGATCCAGGACCACCATTCCAACCCCAGCCACAAAACCCAGAGAACCCGTCAGCTGACCGCTGAGCTGATCCGGTGGCCGGGATCGTCGCGACCCGGCCGCCGGACCAGAGCCCTCAATCCAGGACTGGTGCTCCGGCACCTGTTCGACCAACGCCCGCAATCACCCGAAGACCGTCCGAGCAAGATCAGCGGGTAAGAACTGTGCCCCGCGTCCCTCGGGCTCGAGGGTGTCAGCGGCAGAGCGTTGCGGTGCTCATCAGCGGGGGAGGCGGCCCACTACCCGCACATCACCCTGCGCGTGGTGAAGGGTAGCCCTGCGGTACCCACCATGTAGTGGATGGCGACGCCCGGTCGGAAGCCTGCCGGGCGCTATTCGTGGGAAACGCCCGAGCGCACAGCCGGACGACGTGTCCTCACGGACATGAACCGGGAACGGCTGCTCACCTACGGCCTCAGACCCAGGTGGGCTCGTCTGGCGGCAATCGGACCCGACGTTCTCTATGCAGTTCGGTGACTCGGCATCACTTTCCGCAGGAGCGAAGAAGCGCCCATGGCCTGCTGTCCCTGAGCGCACTCACATGCCGCGAACCGCTCGCCATGGAGCGTGATGAGGTGGTTGTTGTCGGATGTCGAACGTGCCGAAGCCGGCGGACTCGTCCCGTACTTCGCCGACAGAGCGGCCCGCCGACGCAACGCCGCGTACCTGTTCTACCTGGTCAACCGAATGCGCCGGCCTCGGCGTTGATCAGCCACACGCTGATTGGCGTGCGCGGGCCAGCCGCCCAATGCCGGCGGCCAGCGAGCGCGGGGCCGTCCGACCTGGCAGCGATGCATGGAAGCCTGAGGTTCCTGTCATCGCGTATCAGGAGGCCGTGCGGCTGTTCTGTAGCTATCTGGTCGATCCGGCGTACGGGTCGGCCGATGAGTGCCAGCAGCGATTCGGTACGAACTGCCGTAACCTTGCTCGTTGAGGCCGGATCGCTTCGGGGTTGATTGGGCCTGGTCGGTCGCCGGCGACCACCTTGCGTGGGCCGACGTTTCGGCATTGGTCACGATCAGGTCGGCGGGCGTGACGTTGAGGATGTCGCACGATGCGGCGAGCACGGGCAGGGACAACCGCTCCGGCACCCCGGTCACGAGACGGTGGAACCTACGAGGCTGACAAGGTGATGCCACGTTCGGCCAGCAGTGCGACGAGGTCGGTCGTGGCGAACAGCACCCCGATTGTGCACCGGCCACCGGTCCCGCCGTGCCAACGCGGCCGACAACGCCCCGGAGCGCCGGCCACCGCGAGCAGGTCGCGGTGGCCGAGGCCGTGATTGTCCGTGTGGGTCGCCGGGACGGTTTCGACGCGGTGTCCGCTCAGTACGCGCTGGCGTGCCCCCGTGCCTGGGTGGGATCAGTAGAAGCGCGTGATCAGCGCCCGGTCGTCGCTGTTCGGGTACTTGCTGACGCCGGATGCGCCGTACGCGTACAGGCAGCTCGACTTCGACGTGTTGTGGCCCAGTCCCAGCACATGGCCGAGCTCGTGGCAGGACGTCTCCCACCGGACGGTCTCGTTGTCGTGGTAGTGATCGTTGAGGTAGACCGAGACGTGGGTGTGGTAGGTCCGGGCGGCGTTGAGGTGGCGCACGGTCTCGCCCATCCAGCCGCTCGCGCCATAGTTGGCGCTGACCACCTCCACGCAGTGAGCGCTGCTGGCGCAGCCGGCGCTCGGCGCGCGGTAGATGGAGTCGATGCCGGAGGTCTTGTTCCACTCGGTGACCGCGCGGCCGACCGGCCACTTGGCGCTGGAGCGGTCGAGGAAGTGGATGACCGGCCGGGGGTTACCGTCCTTGGCCCACTTCACGAAGCAGGTAGCCGAGCTGGCCCAGGTGCGCGCGGTGCCCTGTTTGCACGCGGCGGCCTGTGCGGTGATGTCGTCGTCCTCCCGGATCACGACGTTGGGTACGCCGCTTGCGGTCAGCAGTTCGGCCAGTTCGGCCGGCGTGACGCCAGGCGCCGGCCGGAAGAGCCTCTCGACGACGGTGCCGTCGGCGTTCTCTGTGATCGACAGGACGTCCGCGTGCGCCCCTCCGGCGCCGTCGTCGGCGCTTGCCGGCGTGGCGGCGCCGAGAGCCATGGCCAGGGCAGTCAGGGTGGCCAGGCCGAATGGGAGTAGCCGCCGTTTGGGAGTGTTCACGTTACCTCATCCGACTTGTTGATCAAGGACGTGGGCAATGGTGGCAGTCCACAGTGGTCGGTGTCGAGCGTTTGTGAACATCGGCATGACAGGCAACCTCGCACGCGATTCTGACGTCGTCAGCTTCCGTGTCGCGTGAATCGTCTACAAGGGTTTGTTTTCAGGCGCTCTGCGTAGGACGGCACTCAGGGTGGTGCGATATTGCGGCTCTGTAACGGCCTCGTGCATGGTTGCGGACCTTTGAGTATCGATGGTCGTTGTCCCTGTCATGGTTGGTGCTCCGAAGCTCCGGACCGCTGCAGCAGACCTCAGTCGCCCTCGTACGTGCTCGACCACCCGGACGCGCAGGGCCTCACCGAGTGGGAGCGCGACGCGTTCGGCAGCGGAGCAACCTGCGATAGACGGGCGCGCCGGGACCGCTCGTAAGGCGGCGCGGGCGGCCGGAGGGAACGTTCCCGCCCCCTCAAGCCGCCCGCGGCGATCGATCGGTCAGCTCGCCGTGACCAGCCTCCAGCGCTGGTCATCGGTGCCGCTGTCGTTCCACTGCACAACGGAGGCCCCGGCCGCGGTGGACATGTCCTTGACCCCGAGCACCAGCCCGCTGTTCTTGTTGACCAGCTTGACGTGGCCGCCGTCGACGTCGACCACCTGCCACAGGTGGTCCGCCGTCAGGTTGTCGCCCCACTGCAGAGCGGTCGCGCCGGCGGTGGTGGAGGCTCCGCTGATGCCCAGGACGAGACCGCTGTTGCGGTTGAAGATCTTGTAGTAACCGCCTTCGGCCGGCACCAACTGCCACTGGTGGTTCAGGCTGCTGTCGGCCGCCTGCTGGGTGACCGTCCCACCGAAGCTGGGGGACGCGCCGGTGATGCCCAGTTCCAGGTTGCTGTTCTTGTTGACGATCTTCACCGGTGCCTGCACCGGGTACCAGGACTCCAGTTCGGTCACGCCCACGTACTTGCCGGCCTGCGGGGTGAACACGACCCGCAACTGCGAGGTGGTCACCGTCGAGAACTTCACCTCGTTCGGCTCGTTCGCCACCGGGGTGGTCGGCGTCTTGACCTGGTTCGGTACCGACTGCCACGTGCCGCCCGACAGGTACTGCACGTCGAAGCTGGCCGGGACGCGGACGTTCTGCCCGTCGTCGTACGTGTAGATCTTCACCTCGTTGACCGGGCGCTGGTACCCGAAATCCACGCCGAGGTGATCCGTGCTGTTCGGCGAGCCGGCGTTGGTCCACCAGTCGTCGGCGTCCGGTCGTACCGGATGTAGCCGTTGGTGGCCTTCAGCGGTGCGTCGAACGCCTCCACACGGCGCGGGTTGTTGGAACTGCGGCAGCGCTTGCCGTTGGACGCGGTGTTGGTGTACGAGGCGAACGCCCTCGGGAACTTCTGCGTGTAGGTGCGGTTGTCCCAGCCCTTGAACCACGCCTGGTCGGCGTTCCAGGCGTTGGCCGCCACGTTCTCCAGCTTCGGCGTCGCCGCCGGGGTCACCGGGTCCGCCACCGTGATGGTGGTGTTGCCCAGGCTCGCCGACTGGTGGATGCGCGTGCCGTCCTGGAAGACCTGCAACCCTGCGCCGTTGTTGTAGCGGGTGCCGTCCCGGTCCCACACGATGGTGTACGTGTGGCCGTGGTACGGCAGGTTCTGCAGTGCGAAGTAGTTCCAGCTGTCCGGCACCAGCGGCTTGAGCACCAGGTTGTTGTTCGCCTGCGGCTTGATACCCAGCAGCCCACTGAGCACCAGATCGACGAAGCTGGAGTGGTTGTAGTGCTCGCTGAAGTTCACGGCCAGCTCGGCCCGTTCCAGTGGCAGCAGTTCGTGTCGTCGAAGTTCTGCGTCGCCGGGTACGCCTGGTAGTCGAAGTAGGGGTTCGCGGTGATTCGGTCGAGTTCCGCGAACCCGGTGGTGCCCTTCATGAACTTGAGCGTGTTGGCGCCGGCCTTCATCGGCACCTGGATCGTCACGACCTGCGAGTTGGAGAACGAGCCCCACGCGCCGGTCGCCGGGTAGCTCACCGTCATGGGCGTGGTGGCTCCGTTGACGAACAGGTTGTGCGTCGAGGTGGCACCGGTGGCGTTGGCGTAGTAGATGTTCACCGGGTACGTTCCCGCGCCCGGAGCGTTCACCGTCAACGTCACGTGGCTGTCGGAGAAGTCGATCTGTCCGACGTACTGGCCGTTCGAGGCGCTCGACGCGGTGCGGATGTTCGCCCGGTTGACGGTGGCCTGCTCCGCCTCGAAGTCGTGCGCCCGCTCCAGCGTGTAGGGGCCGAACGCCCCGGCGAAACGCTGCGGGTCGGTCAGTTGCTTCCAGGCCACCGAGTACTCCGGGTCCGGCAGCCCGAACGCCCAGGGGACGAAGCCCATCGCCTCCCGCCACGTGGTGCGGGTCACGCGGCTAGACGAAATCCATAGGGCACCCCCCAGCTTTCAAGCGCCGCCTGTCCAAGGTCGTCTACCGAGCAGCTTGCCGATATCACCCGCCTGCCAACCCTCACCCCCAGAGCTGTCTGACATAGGAGCAAGGGGACATGCCCACGGGCGACGCGGCTGCGTTGCAGGACGAGCCTGGGGAAAGCCGGTCCAGCCCTCTGGTGTGCCGTTCGGCCGACTCGCTTGCCCGAAACCGCTACGGCCGCTCGCCTGGCTGAACAGACCGGACGGCGCGGTTCGCCGAACGCCCTTGCCGGTGGCTTGGTCACGGTCGAGGAGCCGGGATGTCGAAATTTCGGTTCACGGTTGCCTACTGGCCATTGCCATGCCGACCGACACCCCTATACATCGAGGTACCGCTATCTCCGATGCTCGGGAGGCACCCGTGACCCGTACCCTGCGCTGGACCGCCACCCTGCTGGCCGCTGTCACCGCCGTCACCACCGTCACCGCCGCTCCCGCCCACGCCGAGAGCTACTCCGCCGACCTGCACACGGCGGTGGCAGACCTGCCCGTCGCCGCCGAGGTCCGTACCGGCTACAACCGAGACCTCTTCCCCCACTGGAAAGACGCCGACGGCGACGGCTGCAACACCCGCTACGAAGTCCTCATCACCGAAGCCACCACCACACCGACCATCGGCTCCGGCTGCACACTCACCGACGGGCGCTGGTACTCCTACTACGACAACACCTCCTGGACCCAGCCCGCAGACCTCGACATCGACCACCTGGTCCCCCTCGCCGAAGCCTGGGACTCCGGCGCCCGCACCTGGACCACCAGCCGCCGCCAGTCCTACGCCAACGACCTCGGCGACAACCGCCCCCTGGTCGCCGTCACCGACAACGTCAACCAAGCCAAGGGAGACCAGGACCCCGCCACCTGGATGCCCTCCTACATCCCCGCCCACTGCCGCTACATCACCGAATGGGTCGCGGTGAAGATCCGCTGGCGCCTCACCGTCGACACCACCGAGAAGAACACCCTCACCAGCTTGGCCAACTCCTGCGCCAACGTCACCATCACCGTCGTCCGCGCCTTCTGACAGTCCCCCTCTGGCACGCTGGCCGGCAGCCCAAAGCGCACGGAGACGGGCCGAGAAAGGAACAGGCTGAGACCGGTCCCCGCGCTGCATCGGCGCGGGGACCGGTCGTCGGTGGCCTGCGGCCGAAGCTGCTCCGCCTGCGCGTAGCCGTGACCAGCAGCCCAGCGGCGCCGACCTGCTCAGGTTCGCCGTCGACCCACCGCACCCGCCACCTCCCGGCGATGAGCTGTGGATAACTATGGTGGGCGTGGACAACGCCCTGATCATGGCCGGATGTGCTAGCAACCTCACTGCCGGCGTTCAGGTCCGAGTGCGGAGAAAGGTACGGCTGCAGCTGCACACCGCCCCGAGTGCGGTCTACGTCCGGTGAATCGCCGCCTGACAGCCGGCATGGCGGGCGCAGGACGGTCAGCTCGCGAGATGGAGCCGGGCCCATGCCGCGATGCGTTCGGTGACCCAGCCGTCTATCGGCCGGGTGAGCTGACTCCGGTACCGCCACAGTCCCGGCGGCCCGGAGTCGCGGCGTAGCAGGTGGGTGAGGTCGGTCGGCACTTCGCCGTCGAACGGACCGGTCACGAGCCGGCCGATGCGCGTCACGTCGGCCGGGTGGACCTGGATGTCCTTGCTGCCGGTGATCGCCAGCACCGGCCGGTCGATGGTGGCCAGGTCCGGGCCCGGGTCGTGGGCCATGTACTCGCGCAGCCATCGGTCGGTGAGGCGCGAGCGTGGCATCCGGTCGTGCCAGTCGGCGGTGGACCGGCGGACCCGGTCGCGTTCGCGGGCCTGTCGGCGCGCGAGTACCGGGCCCAACGGCCGCAGCACCCGTGGCAGGGTGCTCGTGATTCGGTCGCTCTGCCAGGCCATCACGCGTTCGCCAGGCTGCGCGGCACCCGCGAGCAGCACATACCCGGCGGGAGGTGGAGCGGCCCGTACGAGGTTGGCCGCCACCACAGCTCCAGTCGAGTGCCCGACGACGAAGACCCGCTCCGGATCCACGGCGGGGTGGGCACGCAGCGCGGCGAGGGCGGCTGCGGCGTCGCCGCACTCGTCGTGGAAGCCGGTGTTCAGGTAGTCACCGCCCGAGGCGCCCACGCCCCGCTTGTCGTAGCGCAGCAAGGCACAGCCGTGGTCGGCCAGTGCCACCGCGAGCGCCCGGCCCAGTCCCAGAGCCATCCCGGGCATAGCGGAGTCGCGGTCGATTGGCCCGGAGCCGTTGATGAGCAGCGCGGACGGGTGGCGGCCGTCCCTGTCGGGCCGGGTGAAGGTGCCGGTCAACAGGGCGCCCGCAGCCGGGATCTGGACGATCTGCTCTCGCAACGATCCACCCTTCGTTCTCACTTCTGATAATCATTGGAACCTAAGCTAACATTCGCGATTGTGATAATCAACGCCGAGCCGGCACGACCAGCCGCTGGAATCGTGGAGACCGTGCTGCATCCGGTACGGCTGCGCATCGTGCATGCGCTCATGGACCGCGAGCTGACCGCACGCCAGCTCAGCGCCGAACTCAGCGACATCCCGCTGGCGTCGCTCTACCGGCACATCGGGCGCCTGATGGACGCGGGCGTGCTGCGGGTGACACGCGAGGAGCGGGTACGCGGCGGCACGCAGCGCACGTACACGGCGGTGGATTCCGCGGTCACCCTCGGCCCCCGCGACTTCGACGCCGCCACCCCCGCCGACCACCAGCGCTACTTCGCGGCGTTCGTCGGCGCGCTGGTCGCCGGATTCGAGCAGTACCTGCGGACCACCGGCGCCGCCCCCACCCGCGATGGTGTCGTTTACCAGCAGGTCCCGATCTGGGTCACCCCCGCCGAGTCGCGCGAGCTCGCCGTCGCGATCACCGACCTGCTGAGCGCCGCGCGGACGCGAACGGGTGGCCGGCGGCGCCGGACGACGTTCGCCATGGTCCTGCACCCCGACCCAGCCATGTAGCGGGCATCCGGTCATGCCGCCGACCGTGCGCCCCAGCGCCGGGGTGCATCACGCACTGTAGGTGCTTCGCGGGCCGCCAACACCCGGACATGCCAATGAGCGGACCTCTGGCCGGGCCGGCTCGGACGACGTCCACGGCCTGCGTTCCGCCATGGCAACGGCGTAAGGTCGGGCCATGATCGAATCCCAACGCGAAGCCGTGCCGCGTAACGACGGTGGCGAGCTCGACATCGCCCTCGCCTTCTTGTCCTTCGCTCGATCATGCGTGCTGAAGAAGGTCGCCGGGCTGAACGAGGAACAGCTGCGGCGCCGCTTGGTCGTCTCCGACACCACACTGCTGGGCCTGGTCCAGCACCTGGCCGACGCCGAAAGGTGTTGGTTCGGCTACACGCTCGCTGGCGACCCGCGCTACGCCGACGTCGACTTCGACATGGTGGTCGCGCCGGACCGGTCTCCGGACCAGATCATCGCAGGCTACCGGGCTGCGATCGCCGACAGCGACGCCCACATCATCGCGGCCGCTGGCCCGGACGTTCTCACCGCGCAGCCGGTCGGCGACGCACCTCGTACGCTTCGCTGGGTGCTCGCCCACATGACGAGCGAGACTGTCCGGCATGCCGGTCACGCCGACATCCTGCGCGAGCTTGTCGACGGTGCCACCGGCCGGTAACAGGTCGGGACTCGGGGTTCTCGCGCTGTCCGGTGCTACGCGGGCCTGTGGAGCGCTCGAAGGCCACCGGCTTGAAGGTTCAGCCAGGTGACGGCGAGGGACGCACGGATCTGCCGCCGACCAGGCATCTCAGTACGTGGCCAAGCATGGCAGAACCCTGCGCCCGGTTGTGGCCACGGTCGCAGGTCAATGAAACAAGTAGCCGATGAGAAGGCGTCACAGTACGTGACCGAGGACGGCAGAGCCCAGCGCGCGATCGTGTCGATGACAGTGCGCGGGACAAGAACGCGTCGGAACCCTCCGTGATGCCCGACCCGTCCGTGGTCATATTGCACATTACTTGCAATAATGCTGGTGATGATTGACGAAACCGACACCTCGACGCTCCTGGATACCCCAAGAACGTCTCCGACGCTTACCCACAGTGCCCAGATCGCCCTGCCTGAACTGGTCATGGCATGGGGTCGTGGCTGGGCCGTCTCCCGTGGTGTGCCCGTTCCCGTTACAGTCCCGGGTGGCTTCCGAGCCGATGTGGGCAGACGCGGGCATCGAGTCCGGTACGTGCTTCACACCTGGGACACCGACCTGCTTGAGGCCCTCGACCGGCAGGTCACCGCACCTGGAACCTGGATCAAGGTCAGTGGATGCGCTACCGATCTGCGTAGTGCTCTGTCCACAGACTGGACCATGGAAAGCAGCGGCTACCTGATGACCGCCCAGTTCACGGTAGGTGCTGACGAGCCCCCGAGTCCGTACGAGACCAGCGTTACGACGGACGGCGAGGTCGTCGTTGCGACAGTCGTCGACGCTACCGGAACCGCGGCTGCCTCCGGGCGCCTGGCACCTGCCGGCGAGTGCGGCGTCATCGACCAGGTGGAAACCTCGCCGGCGCACCGGCGCCGGGGACTCGGCACCACCGTCATGCGGGCGCTGAGCGACCATGCCGCGCGCAGCGGAGTGGCTACCGGCATCCTCGTCGCCACCGAAGACGGACGCCGCCTGTACCGCGCCCTCGGCTGGACCGTGCAATCCGAGATCGCGGTGGCATACGTCCAGGAAGACTGACATGACAGGCACCCGAGCCAGAGGCGCGTCACCGGAAGGCGTACCGGCACAGGGACGCCGCTCCGCCAGTCGACGCGCTCTCATGCCGCTTCTAGGGCTCTCGTTGACGAGCGGAGACGTCACACTTCGCACGAGTTACCAGCTCGCCAGATTCGTGATGTCGGGACGGCACGGCGAATCGTCATGGATTCTGGCATGCGAAGTATTGGCTCGTACGGGTGGTGGCCCCTGCCTACCAGGTGCTAGGGCTGATGCGGCGAAGCGGTGAAACCTTGACGTGCCGCGAAATCCTGATCTGCCGCAACCAGCTCGTCACCTGGCGTTACGGTCGGCCTCGGCTCGACAGTCGCAGTCCATGAACACGTGATTGATCAGCCCATCCAGCAGAACTAGTCGATCAGGTGCCCCGTGACGCCTCAGATGTGCCGGGCCGTGGCACCAGGACCACCACCGCAGTCTCGGACGACCGCCGCGCGGCGTAGCCATCCAGGTTCTTGTCGATCTCACGCCAACGGGCCCACAGCCGCGACCGTTCGTCGCCCGTCGCAGCATGAGCGCGCACCGGTCGCGTCCCGTCGACCAGGTCAACGGTCGCGTCCGGGTGCGCCTGCAGATTGAGCCACCAGGCCGGCTCGGGCTCCCCCCACCCGTTCATGGCCAGCGAGACCAGATTCGCGCCGTCCTCGAAGTACCCGAGGATCACGCTGCGCTGCTGGCCGGTGCGACGCCCGACGGTGGTCAGGCGCAGCATCCCGTACCGGCTGCCGCGCGGACGCGACAGTCCGACCCGGCCGCCGGAACGCCGCAACACGCCCCGATGAGCCGACCAGAACAGCCGAATGAACCAACGGGGCGGCAACCACGGCTTCTTGGCAGGGCGTAGGTCTGACTCGGTCACCCCTCCATCGTATTGCCCGCTGTCACGCACGAACGGCAGCCAGCGGCGGGCCGCTAGCGCCGAACCGCCTGCTGACAGCCGGCCCGCCCACAAGATCAAGCAGCGATCAACGTCCGCTCATGCCGCGAATCACTCGTCACTGAAGGTGACGTCGGAGCCGGGACTGGCGGGCGGTCGGGCCGATGAGCGGATGTCCTCAGCGGGGCGTTGGTGTCTGCTCGCCATCTTCGCTGGCGGGCTGGGTGTCTCTGTCTGCTCGACGTCCCACGGGACCGAACGGGATGATCGGGTCAGGGCATCGTGCAGGGTGGGCGGGTGTTCACCAACGGCCGGTCTGTTCGGTCGTAGCGAGGTGGCGAGGAGGGCGGTGTCGCCGGTGCTGGCGAACGCGTCGAGCGCGGCGTCGGCGAACTTGATGGTGTGCGGTCCGGCGGAGTCCACCGCGTGCCGCATGACCTCGGCGGGATCCACATCGGGTGCGGCCGGCGGAGCGGGGCGTCCGGTCGCCGGAGCGTACGCGGCGGTGACCGCTGCCGTGGCGGCCCAGGTGGCGGCGAGGCTGGCCGCCCAGAGCGTCCCGGGCAGGGCGGGCAGGGTGCGCAGGATGGCGTTCGGCGCGGTGGCGGCGTGCACCAGCATGACCGGATTGGCGTACCCGTGGGTGCCGTGCCGGACAACCGCCGCGTGCACGATGCCGGCCAGGCGGGCCAGCACGGCGTCCTCATCCGCGGCAATCTCCCCGGCGTGTTCTCCGCCGCGCGAGACCGCGCCGGCCACAGCTGGCCAGCCGGGTAGGTCGGCGAGTTGGGCGAGGCGGGCCCGGATGCCGAAGCGCTGCTCAGGTACGCGCGGCACCGCGTCGAGCGCGGTTCGTGGATCGGTGGCCAGGTACGGCCCGGTGCCGGGCGACGCGAGGGGCTGCCAGCGGGCTGCCCAGTAGGCCAGCCCGTGGCCGAGTTCGATGACGCGCGGTGCGGTTTCCTGGTCCAGCAGTGCGCGCACCGCGTGGCCGACCCGGATCACGCCGTGGGTGGCGCCGGCGGCGATGCCGGGCAGCAGTCGGGGCCACCATCGGGCAAGCACCTGCCGCCAGGGCTCATCGGCCACCTCGCGGGCGAAGTAGTCGAGCCAGTGCCGTCGCGCTGGCGGCGTCAGGGGATGAGCCGGTCGAGCAGTTCGAACCGCTCGTACGGTTGGTTGTGGTCGCCGAAGTGCCCGTCGTCGCGCACGATCTGGGTGCCGCCGAGCCGCTCGAACATGGCGCGTCCCTGTCGGTCGTCGCAGCCGTACGGATCCTTGGGGGAGTTGATGAAGTAGATGTCCCGCACGTGCGAGCGGATCGCGGTCCAGTCGTAGCCCTGTTGGAGGACTGGTTCCTCGTCGGTGTTGGGTCGGGTGCAGTAGCCGGCAACCAGGAATGCCTGGGCGACGGTTACGTCCACGTGCTGCAGGAGCGCGAGCAGGAGGGCCGCGCCGCCGGAATGGCCCACGAGCACCGTGTCCTTGTCGAAGCTGTGCCTGTTCAGCACCTTCGGCAGGAACGTGGCGATCGGCTCGACGTTGATGCCGGGGTGGTGCGGCACCTCGACGGCGTATCCCCGGGCCGCGAGCCGCCCCGCCAGCCAGGGGTACCAGCATATGTCCGGGTTGCCGCCGGTCCCGTGGAAGATGATAGCTCTGCGTCCCACTATGCCCCCTTCGGATCGACGTCTCGATCAAACCACGTGATCCACACGAGCGGCTCCGGCGTGCCGACGCAAGCGCTGCGGAGCTGAATCCGCCCTCAGGTGCCACGGATCATGGGCGGTTGGCTGCAATGCCGACTTGGTGCCAGCTGGTTGGGCGCGCCCACCCGCGCGGAGAACGCGCGCCGTTTCTCTGCGGCTCGTCACCCTACGTGAGTCGTCCGGTTACCGACGACTGGTCGCCGGCGGGGCTTGTCGGTGGCAACTACCGCTGGCGTGGCCGTCTCGGCCCGCCGTAGAGGTGGACGCGGTGGTCGACGTGATGGTCGGGCTTACGCGAGATGAACCCGTCGCTTCGCACCTGGCCGTTGGCCGAGAATCAGCCAGTCCTCGTAGTACCAACTCGGATTGCACGCGCAGGTAGTAAAGGTGAACCGGAAGGTCGCCCGGTAGCAGCCGATCTGCCCCGGCAGCAGCACGAAGAGGCGGGGCGGACCGCTCTGCCTCGGGTAGGCGGCCAGACCCGGCATCCGGTCGACGACCAACGACGAATTCTCCATGGACAACCACAGGTCAAGGTCGCGGGCGCCGGCCTCGCCGCGGTCGCTGGCGCGGCACATGGTCGCCGAGGGCTATCGGGCGTAGCCAGCGGCCCCGCGCCCGCCGAGTCGTGCGCGGTCCCCGCCGGTATCCTCCGGGGCCTCGCCGGCTGCGTGCCGGATCTGTACCGCCAGGTTGTGCACGATGTCGTCGCTACGGGCCCTGGTCCACCCGACGCCGTCGCCGCTGAGGTGACCGGCCAGCGAGGCGTCGGTGGTCGTGCGGACCCGGATTCCAAGCGGCCCCGCCAGGCCGGTGTCCACCGGGCCGGCGGCGGCGATGACGACGCCGGTGGCGGGGCCGAAGGCGACGGGGGCGGGCCAGCCTCTCGGCAGGTACTCGAAGAACGGGATGACCGACACCGAGTCGGTGAGGTGGGGGTGCATCGCGTCCACCGACTCGATCGGGAACCGGACGTGCCGCTGGCAACCGAGCACGACGTCGCGTACCCGGCGGACGTATTCACCGTCGAGCCGGGCCGGCGGCCGGGGCAGCGGCAGGTAGGCGGGCACGATGCAGGGCCCGAGGCTGCGTTGCCACTGCGGGCGGTCCCGCTTGGCGAACAGGGTGTTGATCAGCAGGGTGTCGCCGGCACCGAGGTGGGGCGCCATCGCGCAGGCGGTCGCGGCGAGCAGCGTCACGAACGGGGTGCTCCGGTTTCTCCTGGACAGCGACTCGACGTTAGCCGTGTCCGCGGGCCCGAGGCAGGTGGCGCGGTAGGCGAAGGGCGCACTGCGCTCGCCGTCGCGGACTGTGGCGAACCGGGCGGCGCCCACCGTCCGGCTCCAATAGTTGTGGGCGGCGGGCCAGCCGGACCGGACCTGGTCCGCCTCGGAAGACGCGTACTGGCCGTAGGAGGCGCCCGGTGCCGGTGGCGGGGTGCCCCCGAGCGCCGCGCCGTAGAGGGCGGCGAGTTCGTCCACCACGGTCCAGAGGGTGACCGGATCCGCCATCAGATGGTGCAGGTGCAGGGCGAGGACGTGCTCGTCGTCGGCCACCCGGGCCACCCGGACGCGCAGTGGCGTGGGCCGGTCGGAGGCCACCGGCGCGTGGGTCCAGCCGTCCGGCGCGGGCACGTCGGGGCCGTCCAGGATTTCGAGCAGACCGGTCACCCGGGGCGCCACGACCTGGAGCGGTTCGGCGCCGTCCAGGGCCAGTCGGGTACGCAGCACGTCGTGCCGGCGTACCAGTTCGTCCACGGCGGCGGCGAGCACGGTCAGCTGTAGCAGTCCGCGCACCCGCAGGACCGTGTTCATCGTGAACCCGGGGCCGAGGGTCGCGCCCGGTCGCGCTCGGTCGAGGGTCAGCGCGAAGCGCTGCCAGAGCGAGGCGGGCCAGGTTCCCGGCCCGCTCACCGGCTCACCTCCGCCGCCAGCGCTGCCGGGTAGTCCGGCACGTCCGGAGCCGCGCGGAGCAGGGCGTGGTGCAGGCCCTCCAGAGTGTCCACGTCGAATCCGGACTTCTGCCACCGCTCGAACGAGATGCCGAAGCCCAGGGACTGCCAGAGTTCGGCGTTGCGGCGTTCGTGTTCGCCGAACGGTTCGAGCAGCACCATGGGCGTGGCCGACCAGAGAGAGTCGAGCAGCGTTCCACCGCCGGGCTTGCTGACCATCGCCACGACGTTCCGGGTGAGGTCGAAGGAGCCGTGGTAGCCGATGCCGCGCCGGTAGTCCACCGGTGCGCCGGGCCGTACCCGACCGAACGGCGGGTAGCCGTCGTCGCACCAGGGATGCCAGTCCGGGTCGGTCATGAAGTAGCGCACCCCGTCGTCGGCAGAGAGGTCGCGCGGCTCGTACGCGACGACGTCGAGCGGGAAGGTGCGGGCCCGCAGCGCGGCGGCGCGTTCCCGGTAGGTGCCCATGCCCCAGCCGCCGCCGTGCACGAGCAGCCGTCGGGCCCGTTCCGGCCAGGGCACGGGCGGGCGCGGGGTGACCGGAATGGTCCACGGCAGTGCCTGTCGCTCGGCGTCGGCGAGCCACACGTGGCGGACGTCGAGCGAGGTCGGCCCCGCCTTGTCGAACGACGGCGAGGAGACCGAGTCGACGTGGCAGACGTCGACCCGCAGCTCGTCGTCGCCACCGGCGGCGTAGCGTTCGAGGAGCGGTAGCCAGAAGCCGGAGAAGGCCACGAAGCGACGGATCCCGTCGGAGCGCCACCGGTCGAGCAGATCAAGCACGGCCTGCTCCGATGAGGCGCTCGCCGGGTTGGACCCGATCCGCTGCCCGGCCAGCGCGAACCGGAACTCCCGGTGGAACGCCCACTTCATCGCGGCGGTGGTGGCGAGCTTCTGCGCCGGCAGCAACCGTTCCAGCACCGACACCCCGGCCGGAACGCCGCGCTCCCGGAGCCGGTCGGCGAGCAGCAGGCCGGGCACATGCACGCCGAGCGCGACACCGGAGGTGAGGATCTCGATCATGGGTGGCTCCCGGCTTCCGGTCGGGACAACGTCGACAGGGCGCGGACGAGGTGACGCTCGACGAATCGGGCCTGCCGGTCGTGTTCCGGCCCGGAGAACCGTCTCGGTGTCGCCTCCACTAGCATGATCAGGTAGAGGTAGGCGCGGTAGAGGGCCAGCCGTCGCTGGGCCGAGGGGTCGAAGGTTACCGCGCCCCCGGCGCTGCGATAGCCGGACAGGAAGTCCTCGTCCTGCTCGATCCGGCCGAACAGCGCCAGGGACACCAGCTCGGCGAGCGGGTCACCCCAGAAGGCCCGCTCGCCGTCGACGACGCCGAGGATCCGTGCCGCTCCGGCCGTCGCGTCGATCAGGATATTGCCGTCCCAGAGGTCGAAGTGGACGAGCGTCGGCCGTCGTACGGTGTCGAGCAGGTCGGCCTCGGCATGGAACAGGTTCCGGATCCCGGCCGGTGGTTCCGGCAGTGGCGCGGCGAACCGCTCGGCGTCGGCGAGCACGGCGTCGACCATCCTGAGGAACGCCGCCGACCAGCTCGGCTCCAGCCCGAGCTGCGGGTAGCCGAAGCCGTCACCGGTCACCTCGTGCAGGGCCGCGACCATGGTGCCCAGCTCCTTACGCAGCCGGGCCCGGTCGGCGGCGTCGAGCTGTCCGCCCCGGGACCGCCAGTCGCCACCGGGGCACTCGGTCATCAGCAGGAAATCGCGTGGCGCCACGGTCCGGTCGACGCCGGCGTGCAGGACCCGGGGAACGGGGAGCCGGCCGGCGGCGGCCCGGTAGAACACCACCTCGGTTCGCATGAGGTCGCGTTCGTAGCTCAGCGCCGGCGCGGCCGGGTCCGGCGCCACCTTGAGGACCACGGCAGTGCCGTCACTCAGCCCTACCCGGTAGGTGCTGTTGTACGTGCCACCGGTGAGCGGAGCGCACGAGCGCATCAGCTTCGCGCCGATCCCGCAGGCGAGCAGGATCTGGCGTAGCTGCGCCGGGTCCAGCTCCGACCGGGCCGCCGGGGTCATCGCGGAGCCCTGTGCGCGAACGTCGCGTGGGCGTGGATCGTCGCCATCAGCGCGATGCGTTCGGCGGCGGGCACCACAGCGGCGTCGCCGGCCGGTGCGGTGAGCAGGGCACGCAGCCGGTCGAGCTGGGTGTCGTAGTACGCCCGGGGTGCGAAGGAGCGGACCGTGCGGCCACCATCTGCCGTGGTGACGACCAGGTTGAGGGGTAGCGCCCCGGCCACCGGCCGCAGGAAGTTGCGCAGCCGCACCGACGCGGACTCGAAGACGAAGACGTGCTCGGCCACGTGCCGGTTCCCGATGCGGCAGACCAGCTCCGCCTCGGCACCGTCGGCCCAGACGAGACCGGCCCGGAACGCCCGGTCGGCGCCGTGCGGTCCGCTGGCGTCGACCTGCCCGTGCCCCACCGCCCCGGCCAGTCCCACCGTCGCCTGGACCGCCTGGAGCCAGTAGCTCGCCGTGTCCAGGAAGATCCCGCCACCGAGTTCCGGCCGGTCCCGATAGCTGCCCGCAGCTGGCGGACCGAAGCACATCTCGGTGCGTACGGATCGCAGGCGCCCGTACGTCTGATCGGTGATCAGGGTACGGACGGCGGCCTGCCACTCGTGGCCCTCGGTCGGGACAGCTTCCACGACCTGCACGCTGGCCGTCGACGCGACCTCGACGATCTCGGCGAGCTGACTGGTGGTGAGACAGAGGGGCTTCTCGACTACGACGTGCTTGCCGGCCCGGGCGGCCCTTACCACCCACGGGTGGTGAGCGGAGTTGTGCAGTGAGACGTAGACGGTGTCGATCTCCGGGTCGGCCACCAGCGCCTCGTAGTCGTGGTGCACTCGGGGGATGCCGTTACGGTCGGCGAACGCCCGGGCGCGGTCCGGGTCGCTCGCCGCGACGGACCGCAGTCGTACGTCGCCGTGCCGGGCGCTCGGCGCCACGATCGCGCGTTCGGCGATCCTGGTCGCGCCGACCAAACCGATGTCAAGCGGCATTGATCACGCCCCGGGGCGTCATGCCGGCGGTGGCGACCGCCGCGAGCATCCGGGCCTGGGTCGCCGCCAGGTCGTCCGGCCGGCACAGCAGGGCACAGTGGACGCGACCGCCGGGTGCGCGCAGGCCACTGCCGCTGAGGACGACGACACCGGGGCGGGAACCGCCCCGGTAGGCCGCGCCGTCTGCGCGCAGCGCGGTGACCAGCGCGTCGACATCACGCCCCGGCGCGACGGTCATGTCGATCTGCCAGAGGTGGCAGCGTAGCCTCTCGTCGCGCACCCTGTGGTCGAGCAGCAGCGCGAGCAGTCCGAGTGAGCGGCGGGCGTTGACCTCCAGGATCGGGATCACCTCGCCGTCGGACTGGAGCATCGAGTCGACGCCGACCGGCCCCCAGTAGCCCTCGCCGGCCAGCGCCTTCGCGACCTCGGCCAGCGCCTCGAGGTACCCGCTCGCGTCGAGCCGGTCGACGAAGGCGGGATCGGCGGGGCGTGAGCCGATGAACCGGAACTCCCGGTTGGTCATCACCTGCACGCCGAGCAACTCCCAGCCGCCGTCCGGTGCCAGGCTCAGGTGGGCCGAGAAGTCGCACTGTCTGGCGTACCGCGGTTGGACCAGGAGTTCGATCCGCCGGCCGGCGGCCACCTGGCGATCCAGCGCCCGCCGGATCGCCGCGAGGACACCCGGCGTACGGACCGCCAGCATGCCCCGGCCGGAGACGCCGTACGGATCCTTGACCACGGCGTCGAAACCGGTCCGCCGTACCGCCGAGGTGAGCGCGTCGACCGACCGGACGACCTCTCCCGCACCGGGCAGGTCGAGCCGGTCGACGACCGTGTTCGACCAGGACTTCGAGTTGACCCGAGCGACGGTCGTGGCGGACGGCAGCCGGTTGGTGGCACCGACCCGTTCCGCCAGCCGGGCGGTGTCCGGCAGCACCGCGTACGGGGACAGCACGTCGTAGCCGGCCAGCAGCCCGAGGGTCCGCGGATCCCGTAGGGCCAGCTCCTCGATCGAGCCGGACGTGTCCGCGTGAGCGCCCGCCGCCGGGTGCTCCGGCGTGCCGACCGTCCGGTGGGTGACGTCGATGCCCCACTCGGCGAGACCGGCGCGTAGTGCGGGCGCCATCGGAGCCCGGGTCAGCAGCAGGTCGCCGGGGGCGCAGAAGCCGGCCAGCAACTCGTCCATGGTGGCGATGCCGACGTCACCGAGGACCACGGCCGGCAGGACGGCCAACTCCGGCGGTCGCCACCACCGTTCGCTGTCGAACGTGCCGAGGTGGAACGCCCGGCCCATGGTCACCGCAGCGTCGCCTTGCGCAGGCTCTCGACGTATCCGGTGAACTGCCGTACCGACCGCAGGTCGTCGAGGTCGAGTCCCTCGTAGTCGAGTTCCACGTCGAACCGGTCCTCGACGGCCAGCAGGAAGGAGATCATCTGGAGCGAGTCGAGGCCGTACTCGTCGACCAGGTCGGCGTCCGGGCCGATGTCGTCCGCGGTGGTGCCGTTCGCAAGCACCTCGGCGAGCGCCTTCTTGATTTCTGACTCGATGTCGTTCACCGTCACACCCCGTTGAGGTAGAGGAGGATGCACTTCGAACAGACGGGCATCATGCCGTGCGCGGAGAGAATCCTTCGGATCTCCCGGAACGACTCGCTCTGCCACAGCTCGGTGACGCCGGTCTGGTAGAGGTTTCCGACCACGAACTCGGGGAAGAACTTGCAGGAGCTGACGTTGCCGTCGGCGTGCACCTCCAGCCGGTTGGAGACGGCGAGGCACTTGCTGCGGTGCTGGGCCGGCCGGGAGGTGCCGAGGATGAAGTCCTCGACCTCGTCTTCCTCGAGCTGAGGCTGGTAACGCACCCGGACGTCCCAGGAACGAGACGCCAGCTGCCGCATCGACTCTCGTAGCTGCGGCAGCAGCTCGGGCGGCAACCGGTAGGTGTACGAGTGCCAGGTGGGTCGCCGGGTGCCGGTCTGCGGGTTCAGCCAGGCGAACGACTCCCGGTAGAGCTCGTCCATCGCGCCCGCGACCTCCGGGCTGATGTACCAGGGAAACTGGAAGTAGACGGTGTTGACACCGAGTTCCTCGGCCCATTCCATGAACTCGTACATCTTGCCGACGGTCACGTGCGAGACCATGCAGGACAGGGACAGTTCCCCGCGGAACTCGCCGGTCCGTTTGAGCGCCAGCATCGTCTCGATGTTCTCCCGGGTCCGGTGGAAGGTGCCCCTGCCGCGCAACGCCTCGTGGTCCTCACCGAGACCGTCGAGGCTGACCAGCAGGTTGAGCTGCTCACCGATGCGCAGCAGGTCGTCGAGCTTGCGCTTGAACAGCAGCCCGTTGGTGCACATGTTGACCGTGCGTGGATAGCGGGTGAGCAGCTCGGCGACCTGGTCGAAGCGGGAGTGCATCAGCGGCTCGCCGCCCCAGAGGAACAGTTTGCTGCGGGTTTCGGCGGTGGTTCGCAGCACGTCCTCGACGACGCTCAGGCTCAGCTCGGTCTTCTGCTGCGCCGGGCTGAAGTCGCGGAAAAAGCCCTGGTCGTTCCACTGGTAGCAGTGGGTGCAACGGAGGTTGCAGCGGTAGGTGAGCTGGAGGCTGACCTCCTGCGGCAGTGGAGCGGCGTAACCCGGATCGGCCAGCAGGTTCCTGCGGGCCGCGGACCGGATCGAGACCGTGTGCTTGATGTCGGCGAACTCCTTCGCCGTCAGTTTCCGGGTCGTCGTCGGACGCATGCTCTCTCCTCGCTGGGTGTCTGCGTGCTGTCGCGGGTGGAGTCATCGGGGGGTGACCTGCACGGGCCCGGCACCGTGGTCGGGGTGGACGGCGCAGGGTCGAGCGGCGGCAGGCTCGCCCGGCGCAGCAGCAGAACGCTGCCCGCCACGCACGTCCCGCCGGCCGCGAGCACCACGACCAGCCCCACCGAGGTGCCCAGCCACGCCGACAGGACGCCACCGCCGACGCCGCCGACCAGCGAGCCGAGTGGCACCGTCGACGAGGTCAGGGTCCGCGCGGTCGCGTGTACGCCGCTCTGCTGGTCCGCCGGGGTGCACGACTGTCGCAGGCTCGTCGTCAACACGGCCCAGACCGGCATCCACAGAGAGGAGAACATCTTGATCGCCACCAAGACGGGCGCGGGGGGACCGACCAGGCAGAGTGGTACGGCGAGCCAGGAGACGCCCTCGAGGGCGGTCAGCGTCAACGTGCGGTAGGAGCCGAGACGGGCGGTGAGCCGGGTCGCGTACCACGAGCCGATCAGTCCACCGACGGATCCGACGGCCAGCAGCAGGCCCCCGCCGACGCTCGACAGTCCCAGCCCTCGGTAGGCGAACAGCAGCAGGACGGCGTCGACGGCTCCCGTGCCGAAGCTGCGTAGGGCGGAGGCGCCGATGAGCTGCCGGAGCAGGGCGTGTCGCGCGACGAACCGGATTCCCCGCCGCATTCGTCGGCGGATCGGCTCGGGTCGTGGTGGCCGGTGCACGATCTCGGCGGTCCGGACAGGGGTCCGGCCGAGGGCCGACAGCAGGAAGGCGACGGCGTCGATCATCAGCGCGGTGAGCGGGGCGAGGACGCTGAGCAGTAGTCCGGCCAGGGCGGGACCGCCGAGCCTGGACAGGCTGTCTGAGCTCTGCAACCGCGCGTTCGCCCGCAGCAACTGCTCCGGTGGGACAAGCGCCGGCAGGTACGACTGGCCACCGATGTCGGTGACCACCGTCGCCACCCCGGCCACGGCGACCGCGACCACCAGGTGGGGGATGCCCACCCAGCCGACGAGGGCACAGCAGGCCACACCGAAGAAGCAGAGGAACCGGATGAGCTCCGCTGAGATGATCAGGCGGCGGCGGGGCCGGTCGGCGAGCACCGCTCCGACCAGCATCCCGAAGATCGGGTACGCCAGCCACCCGGTCGCGGCGAGCACGCCGACCTCGGCGCTGGAGGCGGAGAGAGCGAGGATCGCGATGCTCGGCACGGTGAACCCGGTGAGCCGGTCGCCGAGGAAACTCAGCGTCTGACTCGTCCAGAACCACCGGAAACACGGCGGCAGTGGGGAATCGGCCAAGGTGCTGGTCACCGTCGGGTCGATCGCACAACGTCAGCCTCCCTGGCGAAAGGTCGGCCGGGCGACGGTCGGTCGTACCGCCACGGTGGGGTCGGTGACCTGCGGTTCGGAAGAGTGTCGGGATGGCAGAAGGAGAGGATCAACATCGTTCGCGGTGGCGTTGGGCAAGAGCGGCCCTCCAACATCGACACACCCTGAGCTGGAACGGTCGACCAGATACATAGACGCATCTAAGTGGACAGTATCCCTTGTCGGACTCGAGATCAAGGTCGGGTGTTCGATGCTCGTTGACGCTCGGATCGAGGTCGGCGGCCAGAATGGAGACGAGCACTCGATCGCCTGCTCGGACGCCGGCGTCACCGAACAGGGAGGGTTCTGTGGCCTCGTGGGCAGCGTGGCCCGCATCGGGTTCGTGTGGCCGCCGTGCAACCTGTCGCGGTATTCCAGCGTACTCGTTGCATGACAACCTCCCATACCGTGCGACGGCGAACAGCTGTCCTGCTCGTTGCCGCCATGTCGGTCGCCATGCCAGCAACGATCGGCGCACAGACTCGAGCGGCGGCCGCGGCGCCGGCGGCGCACAGCCCCTACACCGTGACGTTGGTGACCGGAGACCGGGTGACCGTCGCGTCGATGACCGCCGCCACGGCCTCCGTCGAGCCTGCGGCCGGACGCGAAGACATGTCGTTCGCCATGTCCGTCGTGGGGGGACACCTTCTGGTCATTCCCTCCGACGCCCACCGCCTGGTACAGACGCAACGCGTCGACCGGCGGCTGTTCGACATCTCGGAACTCATCAAACTCGGGTACGACGACCGCAGGCGGTCGACCGTTCCGTTGATCATGGAAGCCGCCACTCTGCCGGCGCTCAAGAAGACCGTCAGCGAGCACGGCGCACGCACGACTCGGGAGTTGACGGCCGTGAAGGCCGTGGCGGTCAGCGCGCCGAAGGACAAGACGGCCTCGCTGTGGGAAGCCGCACGTGATGACAGAGCGGTGCACAGGATCTGGTTGGACGGCAAGCGGCAGCCTTTGCTCGACGGCAGCGTGCCGCAGATCGGCGCACCGGCCGCCTGGCAGGCCGGATACACCGGCAAGGGTATTTCGGTGGCCGTTCTGGACACCGGCGTGGACGCGAGCCACCCAGACCTGGCCGGCCGCGTCGTAGAGCGTAACTTCACCGCCGAAACGGGGGACCGGGTCGGGCACGGCACACATGTCGCATCGATCATCGCTGGTACGGGGATGGCCTCCGGCGGCAGGTATCGTGGCGTGGCACCGGAGGCGACCGTGTTGTCGGGCAAAGTGTGCGAGATGAGCGGCTGCAGTGAGTCGGCGATCCTGGCCGGCATGCAGTGGGCTGCTGTCGACCAGGGCGCCCGGGTGATCAACATGAGCCTGGGCGGGGAAGACTTCCCATCTGTCGATCCTCTCGAGGAGGCTGTGACCGCGTTGACCGCGCAGACGGGAGCGCTGTTCGTCATCGCCGCGGGCAACGCCGGCGCCGCCGATACGGGCACGATCGCCTCACCCGGCAGTGCGGACGCGGCGCTGACCGTCGGTGCCGTTGACAGCTCCGACGCGGTGGCCGGGTTCTCCAGCCGCGGCCCGCGTACCGGCGACGAGGCGATCAAGCCCGACATCTCCGCGCCTGGGGTGGGCATCGTCGCAGCGCGTGCGGCGGGCACCGAGATGGGCGAGCCTGCCGCGGACTTCCCGGCTTCCTACGTTGCCGCCGACGGCACGTCGATGGCCACCCCGCACGTCGCGGGTGCCGCCGCATTGCTCGCGCAAGGGCATCCGGGATGGAGGGGCGATCAGCTGAAGGCCACCCTCATGGGCGCGGCTGAGCGGACCGCGGACAACGCCGTGTTCGACCAGGGTGCGGGCCGCGTCGACGTGAGGCGGGCCATCACGCAGACCGTCACCGCCGACCCGCCGTCGGTGTCGTTCGGGCTGCAGCCATGGCCGCATGACGACGACACCACGCTCACCAAGACGATCACGTATCGCAACACCAGCTCTGTCGCGGTGGCGTTGGCGCTGCACTTGACCCACACCAAGGCGTTCACGCTGAGCACCTCGCGCGTCGACGTACCACCCGGTGGTACCGCCGACGTGACCGTCACGGCTGACACCCGCCACCTCGGCGTGGGGTCGTGGACCGGGCATGTCGTCGCCACCGCAGGCGAGACGCGCGTCGTGACACCGCTCGCGGTCCGCAAGGAGGATGAACGCTACGCGGTCACGCTGCGTCATATCGGGCTTGACGGCAAACCTGCGAGGGACTACCTCACCCAGATCTTCCAGCCCAACGGCCAGGACTCCTGGTTCCCGTACGACCCGAGCGGCACCGTGACGCTCCGGCTCCCGAAGGGGCGGTACACCACGGCCACCTATCTGCACACGTCGGCGACTCAGAGCCACTCTGGGTCCGCGCTGCTCTACCAGCCGATCCTCGACGTCACCGGAGACACGTCTGTCACGTTCGACGCCCGCCAGGGCAAGCCGGTCAGGCAGTCGGTACCCGACCGTACCGCCGAGGCCCATGGCGTGTTCTTCGGTGTCTCGATGCAGGTGGACGGCGCGTCCGTGCGCTACGGCACCCTTCAGCAGGGCTTCGACAACGCCCGCATCGCCGAGATCGGCACCCACGTCCAGGCGACCGGCTACGTGATGAGCACCTGGGCCCGGCGCGACAGCGGAGATACCGGCCAGGACAGCCCGTACGCGTACTACGTCGGCGAGCAGGTACCCGGTGACGTCCTGATGGCCGGCTATCACCGTGCGTTCCGGACCGGCGAACTCGCCGCCGTGACACAGAGAATCCACAGCTACGCCCCCGGGCAGATCGCTCGCCAGTGGATGCAGTTCAGTCGCGACGATGGCGAGGTGCTCGGCATGGGCCGCCTCGGGATGCGCGCTCCGGGGACCCGGATCAACTACTACAGCACTCAGGCCGGCTCGTCCTGGCTGCCGCAGACCGCGATCGGTATGCCGGCCGGCGGCGACCGCATCGCCGGTCTCCGTTTGACCGGCTCGCCGTTCGCGCCGCCCGCAGGCAGCAGCGCCGTGCAGGAATGGGGCGCCGCGCCGTACACAACTGCCTTCAACGATTCGCAGCAGTGGGTCACCCGATCCGGTGACACGCTCCAGGCTGTCATCCCGTCGGTGTCGGACGCGGGCGCCAACTCCGGCTACGACACGACACAGTCCGTGACCACCAGGCTGTACCGTGGCGACGAATTGCTCGACGAGCAGGACTGGGTGTATGTCGCTGCCAGCGGCCTACCCGCCGGGCCGGCCAGCTACCGGGTCACGCAGGACACCACCGGCAGCATCGGTGGCCTCGGCACCCGGACCCAGTCGATCTTCGCGTTCCAGGATCCCGCAGAGATCTTCACGATCCGGTACGAGCCCCGGCTCGACTCCCGTTACGCGGTGGTTGCGGGCACCCGGCAGCGGATGCCGGTGAAGGCTCTCGACACGGCGGGCAGGCCGATCGAGGTCCGGCAGCTCGCCCTGGAGTTCTCGTTCGACGACGGTACGACCTGGCAGTCGGCCGTGGTGGCGAAGGGTGCTGTTACGCTGCGCTACCCCCCGGGAAGCGGACATGTTTCCCTTCGCGTGAGCGCAACCGGCGCGACCGGAGCCGAGACGACTCAGACTGTTATCCGCGCCTACCGTTACCAGTAGGGCCGTGTGGGGCGGCCACCCGGCCGCCCCACACGCCCTGAATCCCCGCTCGGGACCGGCACCGGTCGCCCGGAGGTCGGTAGACCCCCGGTCCGGGCGGCGAGACTTCCTCGCCCGGCATGCAACGGATGGTGAGCCGATCCCGTAGAAGAGGCGTCCGATTGTGAGCGTGTCGGGAAGGTCGATGGCTGTATGAGACGGCGTCCGAGTCGCATGGGCAATTGCTGTGCTCGGCGGCGGACGACCAGCAATTCTGTCCCGGTGTCATTGGACCTGCCTCTGGGTGATCTGCGCCCGGTCGACCGCAAGCTATCCAATCCGGAGCCACGTCGATGGAGCGGTGGAGGAATATAGTTATCCGTCAACGCAGGATCGCGGATCCTGCTGGCGGGGCGCTTCACGGAGTACGAGCCGGCCCGACGGGCGACCGGCCCGTGCTGGCCGCCCTGCCCGCCGGGCCTGCTCCCGGCCTGGTCGTCACTCGTTGTGCAGCGCCTCCGCGATGGTGAGGCGCGCCGCGAACCGGGCCGGGAGGAACGCGCCGAACGCCGCGATGCCGATGCCGGCCAGGGCCAGCAGGGCCAGCACCGGCGGGTGATAGATATGCAGCATCCGGTCCGGGATGACGAGCTGGGCCGCGTGCGCTATGGCCGGCAGGGCGAGACGGTGCATGACGACTCCGAGGGGGATCCCGAGCAGGCTGCCGACAGCGCCGAGCGCCGCCATCGAAATCACCATCATCAGCACCACCTGGCGGGGCGTCATCCCGATCGACTTGAGCATGCCCAGGTCCCGGCGCCGTTCCCGGGTGTTGAGGACGACCGTGTTGAAGACGCCGAGCGCCGCGACCGTGCCCAGCATCAGCGCCAGGACGGTGACGATGCCGAACATGACGGCGATGAACGAGTCGGCGTCGTTCGCGGGGACGGCGTCCAGCCCTGGGTCGCCCGCCTTGACCGCGGTCAAGAAAGCTGACGTGTCGGTACCGCGCCCAAGTCCCACCTCATAGCTGGTGGCCCGGGTACCTGGCGCCACCAGCGCCAGCGTCTCCCAGTTGGACAGCACCATGTTGGCGGAGTTCATCAGGACCTTTCCGACGATGCGGACAGTCTGTTGTCGGCCGTCCGCGTCCACGGTCAACGTTTCGCCCACGGCGAACCCGCGCTGGCGCAGGAACCTCTCGGAGACGACCACCTCGCCCGGGCCTGCTGGCCAGTGCCCGTCCACCAACTCGTAGCCCAGGCTGGTCGTGTCGCCGCGGTAGAACCGGGCCAGGAACGTCTCGGTGCCGCCCATCGGCCGTACCATGACGTCCGCGGAGGCCGTCACGTGCGTCGTCCCGGGCAGCGAGCGCAGCATTGACTCGACCTCGGTGTCGGTCAGCCTCGGCGCGCGCGGGATACCAGGGTTGGGGCCGGTGAACACCTGGACCTGCACCCAGGCCGACCGGCCCTGAGCCGTCTGATAGGTGGTCACGGTGCTCGCGAGGCCGATTGCAAAGGTCACGCTCGCCACCCCGAGCACGACGGCGGCCATGGTGAGGGCGCTACGGGCTGGCCGGGCGAACGGCACGCCAAGACCGAGGCTGGCCGCCCGGGGCAGCCTGGTGCTGGCGAGCCACCGCTGGATCCGTAGGCCGCGGCCGGAGCGCGGGGCGCTGCCCGCGCTGATCGCCTCGGTCGCCGACAGGCTGCGGGCCCGCAACGCGGGCAGCAGGGCCGACAGGGCGACCACGGCCGGGACCCCGACCAACGTCGCCGCGTGCACCCAGCCGGCGACGCCGATGCCGCCGCTCCCGTAGTTCCTGAACGCGCTGGTCAGCAACGACCGGGCTGCCAGGTCGCCCAGGACGGTGCCGAGCATGCAGCCGGTCAACGCCGGGAGGAGAGCCATCGTGAGATAGACGGTCAGCACCTGGGCGGGGGTGAAGCCGAGCGCCTTGAGTACCCCGATGTGCCGGAACCCGGCCACCACCGCCCCGCTGACCACGTTGGCGACGATCAGCACCGCCACCGCGAGGGCGAGACAACCGAAGACCACCAGGAACGGAAGAAAGGTGTTCGTCGCGGCGACGGCTTTCGCCCGCAGCGCCAGGTAGGACCGGGAGCCCAGCAGCGACTCCGGCGGTGATCCGGCCGCCACGGCGGTGGTGGCCGAGGCCATCTGGGCATCGGTAGCGGCGTGGGCGAAGCGGTAGAGCATCTGGGTGGTGGTGGGGCGCAGGTCGGACATCTGCTCGGGAGTGACCCAGGCGTCGGCCGATTCGCTCACCGAGTAGGCGAAGCCCACGACGGTCAGCGAACGACGCTCCGACACGGCGAGCAGCGTGCCGATCCGGGCGGGCCCGAAGTTGGCCGGGTTTTCGTTGAGCACGATCTCGCCGAGCTTGGTCGGCCAGCGGCCCTGCCAGACGTTCAGGCGGTCGACCGGGCCACCGGGACCGTCGCGTCCGACCACGGTGAGAGACGCCGGCGGTCGTCCAGGGTTGAGCGTGACATCGAGGGCGACCTGACCGAACGGCCCGGCCACGGCTGACGCTCCGACCCGTCGGGCCAAGTCGGTGAGCTGCGCGTCGGGCGCCTTGGCACGGTCGAATGTGGCCACCAGGTGCGCGCCGCCCTGCCGGTCGTAGGCCCGGTCGAACGGGCCGGACGACTCCGCGAGCAGCCCGAGGGCCACCACCATCATCACGGTGGAGAGGGCGACGACGACGGCGATCACGCCGGTCTGCAGCCGGCGGCGGCGCACGGCGGCCTGCGCGGCCCGCCACACGGCGCTCACGGCGTACGCTCCAGGCTTCGTTCGCGCGCCACCCGGCCGTCGACGACCTCGATGAGGCGGCTGGCGCACCGGGTGGCGAGCCGCTCGTCGTGCGTCACCATCAGCAGCGTCTGCCCGATCTGGTTGAGGTCGAGCAGTAGGTCCATCACCTGCTCGCCGGCGCGGCTGTCCAGCGCGCCGGTCGGTTCGTCGGCGAGCAGCAGCGCCGGGCGGTTCATCAGGGCCCGGGCGACGGCGACCCGCTGCCGTTCGCCGCCGCTGAGCGCCGCCGGGTAGGTGTTGCGCCGGTCGGCGATGCCGAGTTCGTCGAGCAGTTCCAGTGCCCGGGCGCGGGCCCGCCGGGCCGGGGTGCCCACCAACTGCGCGGCCAGCGCGACGTTGTCCAGGGCGGGCAGGTCGTCGAGCAGGTTGAAGAACTGGAAGACCATGCCGATCCGCCGGCGCCGGAACAGGGCCCGGCCGGTCTCGTTCAGCCGTCCCAGGTCCTCGCCGCCCACAACGACCGTTCCGGAAGTGGGGCGGTCTAGGGCAGCGACCATGTTGAGCAGGGTAGATTTGCCGCACCCGGAGGGGCCCATCACGGCCACCGCCTCCCCGGCGTGGATCTCAAGCGACACGCCGTCGAGCGCCGTGGTGCCGCCATACTCCTTACGCACGCCGTCCAGACGCACGATGACTTGCGCCGCGCCGTCCTTGCCACGTTCACTAAACATGGCTGGAAGTCTGGCGCTGCACGTGCCTGCGGGCGTCCATCGCCGGATGTAATATGCCGGCCGGGTCAACCCGGAGTTGTACGGCGCTGCACCGGGAGGATGACGCGCACCGCCGCGCGATCTGTAACTGTGGCATCGTGTGGATTTCGCGTTTGGGCTGGCTGATCGCGGCGCTGGTGGTGGCCTGCGCCGCAGCCGGGTGGCTCGGCCTCGCGCTCGTCCGGACGCGCCGGTTGCATCGCTCGGCCTTGGATGAGCGCGGCTGGCTGCTGGAACGGGAACGGGAGAGCGCGGCCCGGAGCGCGGTCGAGGCGGAACGGGCGCGGATCGCCCGCGAGTTGCACGACATCGTCAGCCACAACGTCAGCCTCATGGTCGTCCAGGCCACAGCGGCGCGGGAGGTGCTCACCACGATGCCCGGCGAGGCCAGCACCGCGCTGCTGGCGGTGGAGAGCGCTGGCCGGGACGCGATGACCGAGCTACGTCTCCTCCTGGGCCTGCTCGCGCCGTCGCAGACCGGCGACGACGAGCCGGAGGGATCCGACCTGGCGCCGCAGCCGAGCCTGCGCCGGCTCAGCCCGCTGATCGACCGGATCTCGTTCGCCGGACTTCCGGTCGATGTCCGGATCTCCGGGGAGCCGCGCCCGCTGCCGGCCGGTATCGACGCCACCGCGTACCGGATCGTGCAGGAGGCTCTCACCAACGCCCTCAAGCACGGCGACCGGAGCAAGGCCGAGGTGACCATCAGGTATGCGGACCACGCCCTGCGGGTGGAGGTGCTCAACAGCGGACCCAGCGTGCTCTCCGGTGACGGGCGCCCGCCGGCCGCGCCCGGAGCGGGCGACCCGGACGGGACCGGTCGTGGGCTGCTGGGCCTCCGCGAACGGGTCGCCGTCTACGGCGGTGAGCTGGACGCGCGGCGCCGCCTCGGCGGCGGGTACCGGCTCCGCGCCCGCATACCGCTGGAGTCGCCATGACCGATGTGCCCGACCCGACCCGCCACCATCCGGGCACGCCGGAGCCCCGGGTTCTCATCGCAGACGACCAGGCCCTGGTCCGCGCCGGCTTCCGGATGATCCTCACGGCGCGCGGCATCGACGTGGTCGGCGAGGCCGCCGATGGGGCCGAGGCGGTCGCGGCTGCCCGCCGGCTGCGGCCCGACGTGGTGCTCATGGACCTCCGGATGCCGAACATGGACGGCCTCGAGGCCGCCCAGCGCACCCTGGAACAGGCGCCCGACTGCCGAGTGGTCATGCTGACCACCTTCGACCTGGACCGCTACATCTACACGGCCCTCGCCATCGGCGCCAGCGGTTTCCTGCTCAAGGACGTCACCCCGGCCCACCTCGCCGCCGCCGTACGCCTGGTCAACACCGGCGACGCGCTCCTCGCGCCGTCGATCACCCGGCGGCTCGTCGAGCGCTTCGCCTCCGGCGATCGCCGCACCAGCCCGGCCGGCCCACCACCGCAGCGCCGGCGCGTCGCCGCCCTGACGCCTCGCGAGCTCGAGGTGCTCACCCTCATGGGCCGAGGCCGGTCCAACACCGAGATAGCCGGCGAGCTGAGCCTCAGCGAGGCCACCGTGAAGACACACGTCACGCGGATTTTCACGAAGCTGAGCCTGCGCGACCGCGCCCAGGCCGTCGTCCTCGCCTACGAGACCGGGCTTGTGGCGCCGGGCGATCCCGGGCTCGCCTGATGATGACGGCCGGGTCGCATTCGTCGCGGAGGCTGCGCCCCAGCGTTCGCAGAAGCAGTTCGCCCTCGGTGTGCGGGGCGGGGTCTTGAATACCGCTATGCGGTAGGTGCCAGGCGGACAGGTAGCTTTCCAGGTCGCTGACCTGCCGGGCCTGCGCCATGCCGTATCGCGTGCTGCCGGTCCCTGGCCCCACGCTTCGGTCGGTCGCATGTCGACCGCGGCAGGCACCCAATGGTGTCGGTCAGCGACATCGCGTCATACTCCGGCTCACCAGCGGAGCATCACGACGTCGCGGTCCTTACCGGCGGCAAGGGGTCCGGCGCTGCCGCCAGCATCCGCCGCTCGTCCCTGGTGAACGGTGGTCAGAACGTGGCGATCGGGTTGACCGGGCTGCCGGACGTACCGGCGAAGCGGACCGGCGCGACGGCGAGGTGGAAGTCCCACTGGCCGAGTTCGACCGCGGTCGTCGCGCACGCCTCCAGGTCGCAGTTGTCGAGCAGCCACAGACCCATCGCAACGAGGCTCACGGCGTGAACCGGCATCAACACGTCTTCGTACCCCGACGGCTGAACGTCCTGGGGGGTGTCAGCACCGATCAGCGCGACCTCCCGTTCATGCAGCCACGGCAGGCAGGAGGCGTGCCAGCCGGCCTGGCTGAAACCGCTGACCGCACCGGCCTCGTGCCGGACGCGGCCATAGCCGGTCCGCAGGAGCACCGCATCGCCGGATCGCACCCGCACACCCTGGCGACGCTCGGCCTCCTCGAGATCGTCGGGAAACACGCCCTGCCCCGGTTCCAACCACGGCACATCACGGACCCTCGCAATGTCCAGCAGGACACCACGCGTGATGATCCCGTTCGCCGCCGCCGTGACGGCCGCCCACGCCGATCCCGTTGCGGCGTCAACCTTCGAGTGCGACCGCCCGTTGTACATCGCGCCGTCCCAGAAGATGTGGCACGGCGAGTCAACGTGAGTGATGGTGTTTCCGTGGAACATGATGCCGAGCCGCTCGTTCGAAAAGCCCCAGCGCCGGTCGGCGTGGACTCCGGGCACCGGCATGTTCTCGGCACCCGGCATGTCGGCGGCGCACGGGCACGTGTTCGTCGACCGCTCCATCTCCTCCGGCACGGCCACCTCCCACGCGCACGACACGCTCCTGCCGTGGCGCACACCCGCGCCGCCGCCAGCCGGACGTCGTCGGTGATGTGGTTCAGAGTTCCGAACTCGTCGTCATCGCCCCACCGTCCCCAGTTCGACAGCGTGTTGAAGTATCCGAGCACGTCGTCCTGCGTGGGCGTCGGTCGCCCTGCCGTCATGTCAGCACCGACTCCTCCGGTCGCGCGGTCAGAGATAGCGCAGGTAAGGCCATTCCGCTCTCCCCTGGCATGCCAAGGCCAGCCGAACTGCCATGACAGTAGTGCCATCCCCCGGCGAGGAATCAGCGCCGTAGACCTCCGAGGATCACACTACGGCGCGTTATCTGAGGTCGCGTCAGGACCGTACTTCAGGTAATCGGTCCTACCTGTGGCTGGATGACCATGGGTGTGCGTGGCTGGCCACCGTGCTGCGCCTGCCTGGCCTGTTGGATCCCCTACCCGGAAACCGCTGCCGCCCTGGGTCGGATCCACCCTGGACCGGAAGAGGGGTGTGCGCTTCTGCGGTACCGTGCCTGTGTGGCGTCGTCTGGTTACTCTGCGGTCCATGTCGGAGACACCATCAGCGCCAGCAGATGCCCCGACGGCAGGGCAGAGCCGGTTCGGTCAGGCCATCATCGCGATCATTACCGGTGTACTCGTCTCGGTGCTCGGCGCCGTGGGGTTCGGCCTGTACCAGAGGATCACCGCGGATCCGCTGTTGGTCGTCACGAGCGCGACCCAGGTCAACCTCGGTCCGTACCTGTCGCCGACGGCCGTCATCATCGTCATGAACTACGGAGATGCCCCTGCCGAGGACTGCTACGCGGAGGTCGGCGAGCAGTACATGGACTTCAGCACCACGCCCGGGCGCCACACGGCCGGAACGGGGACAACCATTCCGCCGCGCGGCGGAGTGTCCCTGCAGGTCGGAAACCGTCAGCGCCTCACTCTGGCGTGGGTCCACTGCAAGAAAGACCTCGTCTCCAACGTCTTCGTGATCACGCCTCACACACCCCTGCCCCGCCCAACGCGGCGGTGACGGAGACCGGTAGGTCTCGGTGCCCGCCTCCAGGCTTGATTCAACGTCCTACGAACGATCGAGCAGGGCTTTTCCTCCTCTGAGGTCCCTGCTCACACGCCTTTGGTTACCGTGCGCACCTGCGGCACCGTGTAGGCCCGCTCGTCTGATGCCGCGCGCAGCCGCCGCTCGACGCGTGCCAGCATCGCCGCGAGCGCCTGGCGGGCGCGGCCGATGTCCTCGACGGGCACCAGCCCGGTCAGTGACGTGACGCGTCGCGATCACCACCGCACTGCCCGACCCTCCGCCACAACCGAAAGGATAGAAGCGGCCACTGACGGCATGGCAGGAACCGGGACGTCCCGATCTTCTGGTGGGCCGTGCAGGCCGTGGGCGTGACCGTGGCGCAGGCGGAGCGGCTTGTTCCACCGCGACAATATCGTTTGCGAGTTCGACAGCCGACCGCTGGATCCGGCGCGGTCCAGGCCGCACCGGCCGGTCCGACCACCGGTTCGTGACCGCAGCCCGTTTCGGTGGCCGCCGCCGACGGCAGCCTGTCAGCTGCGTCGAAATGTCGCGCCGCGGTGAAACTCCCGGACAGCCTCACGCGTCATCCGGCTGTGTCGACCGAGGACCGTGAGCTGCCCGGGCTCACGGCCTCGACGGCGGAGGCAGTCGGGGAGGAAACGTGGCGTTCGGAAGGTGGCTCGCCGGTGCGGGCCTGGTGGTACTGACCGGTGCCGCCGTCGGGGTGTACGGCGGGTCGCCGGCCTCCGGCGGCGAGGGCCCGGCGGCGGTGCCGGTGGCCGAGCCGCAGTCGGAGCCGGTGCCCGCGACCGGGGCTCAGCCGCCCGGGGGTGCGCGGGCGGTGCCGGTGCGGCAGGAGGCGGCGGGCGCGGAGCCGGTGCTCTCCGGCAAGCGCCGGGTGACGATCGTACGGGTGGGGGCGTTCGAGTCGGGGCTGGCGCTGCTCGACGGTGGACGGTTGGCCGAGGTGGACGACGACCGTGGCCGGCAGGTCTTCGTGCCAACCCCGTTGAGGTCGGGGGAGTTCCTGATCAAGGCGTACTACGGCGGCGGCACCGGGCAGCCGGTCTGCTGGCAGGTACGCAACCCGGGGAACAGCCGGCCGTTGTTCGTGCGCGGTGCCGCCTGCCGGGCGGACGACCCGGCTCAGCGGTTCGTCATCGCGCCCGCCCCGGCCGGAGGTCCCCGCGAGTACCTGATCAGCAACCGGTGGGCGTACCTGCGCGACTCTGCCCGGTCCGGCCTGATCCTGGAGGAGTTGGGCGATGCCCCGCCGGTGAGCAGCTTCCGGTTCAACGACACCGGACCGGCCCCGCGCCGGAAGTGACCCCCTCGGCGGCCCGGCCGGCAGTTCCCGGCCGGACCAATGGCGGGTGCGACCGAGCACACAACTGCCAGGATCAACCAGGGTCGGGTGGAGACTTTGACCGATGCGTGACGCCGCGGAGTTCGACGCCTTCTACTCCGCGTCCGTGCAGCGGGTACTGGGACATCTGTACGCGATGATCGGCAACCGGGCCGAGGCCGAGGACGCGGTGGCGGAGGCGTACGCCCGGGCCTGGGACCGCTGGACCGTCGTGCGCGAGTGCGACAGCCCGGAGGCGTGGGTACGCCGGGTGGCCTACCGCGTGGCGGTCAGCGCATGGCGCAAGACCGTCAACCGGCTGCGCGCCCATCGTCGGGACGCCTGCGCGCAGCGCGTCGACGCCATCTCGGTCGACCACGTCGCGGTGGTGACCGCCTTGCGGCGCATCTCCGCCGAACAACGCCGGGCGGTGGTGCTGCACCACCTGGTCGGGCTGAGCGTGGCCGAGATCGCGGCGGAGGTCGGTACCAACGAGAACACCGTCAAGACGCGACTGGCCCGGGGCCGCCGGGCCCTCGCCGCCCACCTGACCGAACCGGAATACCACGGCGTGGACGAAAGGGCGCGGCCATGAGCTCTGACAACCAGCTCGACAACGCCCTGCGGGCGCTGGCGGGGCAGGGCGGGCAGGGGAGAGTCCCGGCCGCCGCCGACATCCGGCGACGCGGCGACACCCGCCGACGTCGACGGACGGCGTCGGTCGCGCTCGCCGCCCTCGCCGTCGTCGCGCTCGGCGCGGGCGTCGCCCTGGTCCGCCCGGGCGGGCGGGCACACCCCATCCCGGTCGGCCCGGCGGGCCCCACCTCCGGCCCGGTCGCGTCACCCGACCCGGCCGGCGCGTCTTCCGGCCCCACCGGCGGCACATCCAACGCGGCCGGCCCGTCATCCGTCCCGACCGGTGGCGCGTCCGGTCCGCCCACCGGATCGTCCAGCCCGCCCGCCGGTAGTCCGCTGCTGTCCGGGCAGCGTCAGGTCACCATCGTGCGGGTGGATGCGTTGAGGGGCGGGCTGTCGCTGCTCGACGACGGCCGGCTGGGCGAGGTCGACGGCGACGAAGGACAGCAACTGTTCGTGTTCACGCCGCAGGGCTCTGACACGTACCAGATCCGCACCGCCGAGCCCGGCACCGACCGGACCGACACCTGCTGGCAGGTCCGCTCGTCGGGCAGCCAGCCACTGCGGGTCGAGGCGGCCCCCTGCGCGCCAGACGAACCGAGACAGCAGTTCACGGTCGTCCGCGACGGCCAACACGACGGCGCGCCTACGTACGCGATCAGCAGCCACTCAGCCTTCCTGCAGAACTCACGGACCCGGGGACTGATCCTGGAGGAACTCGGCGACGCACCCCTGACCACCCGCTTCCGGCTGGTCGACAACGGACCTGCGTCGCAGTGACGCGAGGACGCCCGGCCGGGCGCAGCGCACCCGGGGCTTTCACCAGCGCCCAAAGGCTGTCATGCGACACCAGCAGCACCTGCACCGTCGAGAATCGGCCCGAGGCGCTGACCCGTGCGTGCACCCGGGTTCGGCCAGACCCGTAGCGAGTCACCCGTGCGGCCAGCACCGATCCTGGCGGCAGTCCAGCCAGAACCACCACCGACACTCACAGACCCGTAGTCCAAGGCTGCGAGCGCACACTTCTACGAGCAGCCATGATTGCCGCGAACGCAACCGCCGCTGCCCCCGCCCCCACCGTGTGGGCAGGCAACATCAGACACACCTGCTCGGTTCGTCTACAACATCTGCGCGCCGACGTCGGTAGCTGCTCCGCATGCTACGGATGACGTTCGTCAGTGTCGCCGTTCGGTGATTGGAGTTCGAACCAGACCGTCTTGCCGGTGCCGGGAAGCGGTGCGGATCCCCACGCATCGGCGAGGTGCTCGATGATGTGCATGCCCCGGCCGGCGTCGCTGCAGATGTCGACGGGGCGTTTGACCGGATGGCGGTTGCTGCTGTCATGCACGTCGATGCGCAGTCGCTGGCCCAGGGTGATGAGGACTTCGACGTCGCCGGCGGTGTGTTGCACCGCGTTGGCGATGAGCTCGCCGAGCAGGAGGCCTGCGTCCTCCCGCAGCGGGTGCTGGTCCCAGGCGGCGAGGATGTCGTCGGCGAAGTGTCGGGCGGCCGACGTGCTGTCGGCGTCACCGCGGAAGCGTCGTCGGGCGGTGCGTGGCCCGGGCGGCGGTTCCGCGTCGACGGTGAGCGCGAGGATGGCCACGTCGTCGCGGCGTGGAGAAGGTCCGACGTCGGCGCCCAGTAGGTGTTCCACCAGGTCTTCGGGGTTGTCCGTCGGTGCCGCGTCGAGCGCCGTGTACAGGTCGGCGAGGCCTCGGTCGAGAGGGTAGCGGCGGTCTTCGACGAGGCCGTCGGTGTAGAGGACGAGGGTGGATCCGCGGGGCAGCAGGAAGGTGGAGTCGCGGTAGTGGGCGCCTCGCACACCCAGTGGGGGCCCGGTGCGTAGGTCCAGGCAGCGGGCGCGGCCGTCGACGCGTAGCACGGGAGGTGGGTGCCCGGCGAGGGCTGCGGTCGCGGTTCCTTCGGTCAGCTGCAGTTCGAGGTAGCAGCACGTGGCCATCGCGTGCGGCTCGAACCGCAGCAGCAACTGGTTCACCCGCTGCATCACCCCGGCGGGTCCGTGCCCGTCAGCGGCGTAGGCGCGGATCGCGTTACGCACCTGACCCATCGTGGCCGCCGCCTGAGGGCTGTGACCGGCGACGTCACCGATGACGACCGCTGCGGTGTGCGAGTCGATGTGTATGACGTCGTACCAGTCGCCGCCGATGTCCGCGCCGTGGGTCCAGGGCAGGTACCGCACGGCGTGCCGCGCGCCGGGCAGGGTGGGCAGCTCGGTGGGGAGCAGGGCGCGTTGCAGGTCTGCCGCGATCGACATCTGCGCCTGGAACAGCAGCGCCCGCTGTAGCGCCTGTGCTGCCAGCTGGCTGAAGGCGACAAGGTTGTCGCGCTCGTCCTCGTCGAACTCCCGCGGGCGGGGGTAGCCGATGACAAGTGCGCCGAGCAGCTGCCCGCCGGTGCTCAGCGGCAGGAAGGCCCACGCCTGCCTGGTCCCGCCTGGTATGGCGGTACGTGGGTCGGGTTGCGCGGCGCAGAATTCCGCCGGCGAGGTGAGATAGCGCGGCTCGCCGGCGGCAATGACGCCCGTCGCCGGATACGGGTGCGACAGGGGTAAATCAGCCAGCGCGGCGACGACGTGCTCCTCATAGCCGACGTGGTAGCTCAAGACGAGCCGGTCCTGCTCGGTGAGCAGGACCGCGAGGCTGTTTCCCCCCGCCGTGGATCGCACCACCTCGCCTAGCGCGGCGTACACCTGCTCTGGTGTGCTCGCCGCTACCAGTGCGGCGGTGACGGCCTGCAGCGCCGCGGTGCGGGTGGCGGCGGCGCGAACCTGCGCCGCGCTGCTCATCAGCTGTTCCTGGTGGCCAACCTGTTCGGTGACGTCTCGGTAGGACACCGCGACGACGTCGTCGCCGACGCGTGTGGCTTTCAGCTCCCACACCTGCCCCGTGGTGGGCGAGGTGAGCTGTTGCTGCCACGGCTCGCCGCTGTCGGCGACCTCGCGGTAGATGGGAAGCAGATTCAGTTCGGTGCTGCTGGAGTGCGCGTTGCCGATCCGGTGCCCCACGAGTTCCTCGACGGTGCGGCCGGCGAGCTTGGCGCCGATCTGGTTGACGTATTCCCGGGTGAAATCGACAATCGCGCCGGTGCCGCCCCGAACCGCCCGCAGCAGGGCGAATCCGTCGAAGGCTGCGTCGAGGGCGTCGTACAGTCGGGTGCCGCCCTCCGTCTGGGCACCCATGGTCAGCTTTCGCAGATCGACGAACCGTGCGATGAACCCGTCGCCGAACGGCACTACCCGGAACTCGAAATGCCCCGTCACGCTCGCCCGGTCGTAGTACACGGTGCGCACCGCCGGCACCCGCTCCTGTACCACCCGGCGATAGAACGGCAGGGTCCCATCGGTGACCGTGTCCGGCCACAACTCCCGGTAGCCGCGACCGATCAACTCCTTCCGAGGTCGACCCAGGAACCGACCACCGGCCTCATTGAGGTACACCAGTGTGAAGTCGATGATGACACCATCGGGTGCGCGAACTGCGGCGGCCACGGCGCACCCGTGAGGATCAGCGTCCAGCAAGGCCAGCAGGTCCGCCGACGGGGCAGAGCCCGCCGATTCTGCGTTCACTCCCACCCCCTCGCCATGAGCATCCGCCAGCCTAGCCGCCGGCTCAACCGCCCACGCCGCTCACGCTGACGCGCCCGACACGCCTGCGCGTGGTGTGGACCAGTTGCGGGGGGTGCCACGCCACCTGCCGGCACGTAGCGCTCACATCGCGCAGACTCATCAGTCGGCGACTTTCTTGAGCACCTCGTGGTCCCTGAACCCAGACCCGCGTGGACGCCGCCGATGGATCGACCAAGTTCAGTGGGGTTCGACCGGCAAGCAACTGCAGGACACCGCCGCCGAAAGCTTCCGCCAGTCGCTGAGCTTCTTCAACAACGTGCTGCTCGGCTTCGCCGGAGTGGCGCTGTTCGTCGGAACGTTCCTGATCCTCAACACGTTCTCGATCCTCGTCGCGCAGCGCGTCAAGGAGTTGGCATTGATGCGGGCCATCGGTGCCAGCCGGTGGCAGATGATCGGGTCGGTGCTGGCCGAGGCGCTGGCCATCGGCGTCGTCGCCTCGGCGCTCGGGCTGGGCGCGGGCATCGGTGTGGGGGCATTGCTGGCGTACGTGTTCAGGCATGTCGGCAACACCGACCTACCCGTGGAATCGATCGAGATTCCGGCGTCGGCCGTGATCAGCGCGTTCGTGGTGGGTACCCTGGTGACGCTGGTGGCGGCGCTGCTACCGGCGCTGCGCGCGGCGCGTATCCCGCCGGTCGCGGCGCTGCGGGAGGTCACGGCGCCGGACCGTCCACTGACCCGCCTCGCCGTCGCCGGCGCTTTGACCACCGCGATCGGGGGTACCACGCTCGGGCTCGGACTAACGGGCCAGGGCGGCGAGGCCACGTTGTTGCTGCTCCTCGGCGGCGTGCTGGTCAGCTTCACCGGCGTCGCGCTGCTGACGCCGATGATCGCCCGGCCGGCCGTGTCGATGCTGGGCCTGTTGTTCTCCTGGTCGGTACCGGGCCAGCTGGGCCGGCTCAACTCCGCTCGCAACCCGCGGCGCACCGCGATCACCGCCGCCGCCCTGATGGTCGGCCTAGCGCTGATCACCGGGGTGCACGTCGTCCTCGAATCCGCGGCGGCCAGCTTCACCAAGATGGTCGACACGCGGGTCGAGGCCGATCTGATCATTGCTGGTGAGCCCGGGGGCGACTCGATGCCGACCTTCGACCCCGCGGTGTTGGACCGCGCACGCCAGACCGGCGGGGTACGCGAGGTCGTCGGCGAGTACGGCGACTTCGCGATGATCAACGGCAGGCCGAGTCGGGTCAACGCGGTCACCGACCTGGCGGCCATGACGCGCATGTTGCCGCTGCGGGCGACCGAAGGCACGCTCGCGACGTTGCCGACCGACCATGTGGTCGTCGACGCCGAGCGCGCCACGGAACTGGGGCTGCACGCCGGCAGCGCCGTACAGGTGCGGCTTGCCCGCGGGGGCGTCCGTACCATGACCGTGGCCGGCATCTACACCGACGACGATGTGTACCGGGTCGGCGGGTGGATCCTGCCCGCCGAAGCGGCACACGACTTCCGGGTGGCCCAGCCCTCGCTCGGGTACCTGCGCCTCGCCGACGGCGCCGACGCCACCGAGATCCGCAAGCAGATCGACGCGCTGCTGGTTGACAGCCCCGAGGTCACCGTCGGCGACCGCAGCACGTTCATCGCTCAGCAGAGCAGACAGTTCGACACCATCCTGGCCATGATTCAGCTCTTACTGGCGCTGGCGATCCTCATCGCCGTCCTGGGCATCGTCAACACTCTCGCACTGTCGGTCCTGGAACGCACCCGCGAGCTCGGCCTGCTCCGGGCGATCGGACTGCGCCGGGCACAGGCGATGCGCATGATCACCGTCGAGGCCGTGGTGATCTCGGTGTTCGGCGCGTTGCTCGGCCTCGCGGTCGGCAGCGGGCTGGGTGCGGCCGTCGTACGAGCGCTGAGGAAGGAGGGCTTCACCGACGTGGCACTCCCTTGGGAGCAGATGGGGACATACCTGGTACTCGCCGTGATCGTTGGCGCGTTCGCCGCGACCCTACCGGCGATCCGGGCAGCGCGGGTCGACGTACTGAACGCAATCGCGCACGAGTAACCCGACTCCTCCGACGAACCGCGTGGCGGGCCTCAAGTCAGGCCCGCCACCCCACATCCCTGCTTCGTAGGCCGCGGCCGGTGGCGGCTGCGTGTAGAAGCTCTGACAGGCTTCTTGCTGTCGACCTGTGGAAGCTGTTCGCTCATGTCAACTCCTATGGCGGCCCGGAAGTCAATGACACGGGATGGCTAACCAACTCGTGATCCGTGAGCGGACGCCGTGGTGCTGCTCCCCGCGCATGCGGGGTTGATCCCCGGCGCACCTGTCCGGACTGGACGTCCTTCGCTGCTCCCCGCGCACGCGGGGGGCGGATGCCTTGCCCGATTGGAGGCGGGGCGGGGGTGGACGGCGCTCGACAAGCAGTCGACACGCGTCCCATGATCCAGGTCATGGACATGGAGTTGAGCCCCGCGCGGGCCGCGGACTACGACGAGATCATCGCCATCGTCAACGACTGGTGGGGACGTGCGATCTCCGACTCGCTGCCCCGCCTCTTCCTCGATCATTTCTACCGCACCAGTCTGGTAGCGCGTGACCACGACAGCGCGCTCACCGGCTTTCTCATCGGCGTGCTATCGCCCTCGCAACCCCACCGTGCCTACATCCACTTCGTCGGCGTCGCGCCCGCCGCTCGTGGCTACGGGCTCGGCGGCCGCCTCTACGAGGAGTTTTTCGCGCTCGCGCGAGCGGCCGGAGCCAGCCGGGTCGGGGCGATCACCTCTCCGGTGAACGCCGGTTCGATTGCCTTTCACAAGAGCATGGGTTTCGAGGTGACGGGGCCGGTCGTAGATTATGACGGGCCCGGCAAGGACATGATGGTCTTCGACCGAGCCCTCTGACCGCGGCTCTGGAGTCAGTCGCGGCCGGCGGTCAGGACGTCGACTTGAGGCTGACCGCAACCCGCCGTTGCGAGCCACGACCGGCGATCGATCAACACCTGGCGTAGGCGCCGCCGCTGTCTACCTGGTCACCGGGCTCGGTCTCGGCGTACTCGCAGTGCCGGTCGCCGCTGGGGTGTAGCGAGATGTCGCCCCCTGCCTCCCCTCCACTACCGACGGTCTGCCAGGAGCGCAGCGGCGGCGATACCCGCTGCCCCAGGCGGCCACGTAGCCCGAGTCCCGAACAATGAGCGCCACCTCAGCCCGAACGACCTGTTAGACGCGGGTAACCGACAACGTGCAGTCGGGGTCGGTCGAACGCTGCGGGCATCTTCACGATGGGGAGCTGCCCGAGTCCGACCGCGCCGACCGGCTACGTATCAGTAGAAAATCTCGGCGCGCACCCGCTCGCTCGGAGTTGCGATGTCCCAAAAGCGAACTGTACCCCGCGCGTTGCGGTATGCGCCCGTACCGCCGGTGACCGCCATGTCAAGTGGGTTTGCGCCTCTTGCCCAGAGGGACTGCATCGTTACGGAGCCGCGCTCGAGTTCCATCGTGATCAAGCACTGCATAGTGATATTTTTGCCACCGATATGTATGGCCTGGCACGAGCCGCCCCCGCGCCCAACCTTGCGCCCGTCCCTTATCGCGTTGCCAGAGTAGACGTCCATGTCACCCAGGCTCATTCCCGCCGGGCCAAGATCGAGAGCCGCGTACTGATCGTTCTCGACCTTGAGTTCGATGATTTCGACCCGATCGCCTGCCTGAACCTCTGCCTCTGTTTTATCTGCGCTGCAGCCGCCGACCGCGACGATGATGAGTGACACGGCGAAGAACTTCATGAACGCCGCCTTGGCGCGCCTGTTGTTGTTTTTCATGTGGACTTCTTGCCTTCCACTTCGGCGGACGGACCGTCCGCCCCTGACTTGGTAGGAATACTGTCGCGGACGCAGATCGCGCGACGACGGGCGAAGGAGCATCGGCGATAGAACGCATTCAATCGTCGCCCGTAGTCGTGGGCGGGTGCCGCTCAGACGACGCCAATTTGGCCGTCATGCAAATGTCCTCATGTTCGCCGTGGCGGCCCATCAGCCGCACGCCGCCGGAACGATCGGGCAACGGATGACGACCGCGTCCACCAAGATCGCCGCCACCATGCGGCGAGCATCACGGTGGCAACTGTGGACCTGGTCGACCTTGGGCAGTCCGGCGACCGGGTCGAGCATGTCCGTCACACGCTGCTCGACGCCGGGCTCGCGCAGGCCGCGGTCGTGGTGCAACGATCTCGACGGTGTCCCCGGCGCGGGCGCCGCCGTGCTCGGCCAGCAGGCCGGCCGCCTGCCGCGACTCCGTGACGGGGAGAGGGGAACTGTTGCGGTGGCCGTCGCACGCGACCGACGCGGCGACCCAGAGGCAGGCCAGGACGGCCACCCACACGGTCAGGGCGAGCCATCTGACGGCGGTGGGCGAAGTCCGCGATGCGGACGAAACCGCGTGCCTAAGGGGGTTTTCTCTCGATGCGTCTCGGTGATGGTCATGGTCTCTTTCCAGCGGGTCGTCAACGTATACATAGTCACGGACAGCGTTCTATGCTGTCCAAGACCAAAATCCGCATGTATTCATGACGTTTGGGCTATGAGATGGATCTGGTGCAGCTCCGCTACTTCCAGGCGGTGGCCCGCCGCGAACACCTCAGCCAAGCCGCCGCCGAGCTTCGCGTCGCGCAGCCCTCGCTCAGCCGCGCGATCGCCCGGCTGGAGGCCGACGTCGGCGTGCCGCTGTTCGACCGGGTGGGACGCGGGCTGCGACTCAACCGGTTCGGCACCGGGTTTCTCCGCCGCGTCGACCGGGCACTGCGCGAACTGGACGACGCCCGCTGCGAACTCGGCGACGCCGCTGGCCTCGAGCACGGCCGCATCGCCATCGCCGCGGAAACCCTGCTCACTCTGACCCAGGTGATCACCGAGTTCCGGGCCAACCACCCAGGCGTCGATATCCGGCTCTACCAGTCCGATGCCGAGACCATGGCGAGACAGCTGCACACTGGCGAGGTCGACCTCTGTCTCGCTTCCCAGCCGCTGCCAGGAACGAACCTGCGGACGCGGGAACTGCTGCGCGAGGACGCGCTGCTCGGTGTGCCGCAGGGACATCGGCTCGCCGGGCGGGAACGCGTGCGACTGGAAGACATCGCAGGCGAAGCATTCGTCACCACCCGTCCCGGCTACTGGCCACGCGAGCTGACTGACCGGCTGTTCGCGGCGGCCGGACTGCACCCCGAGTACGTCTGCGAGAGCGACGAGCCCGGCGCCACCGGCTACCTGATCAGCGCAGGCCTCGGCGTTGGGTTGGTGCCCGCGTACTCCCGCAGCGCCAGCACCTATCTCCCGGGCGCCTGGATGCACTTGGACGTCCCAGACTGCCACCGAGTCCTGACCCTGGTCTGGCGCGCGGACACCTACTTCTCCGCTGCGGCGCAGCGGTTGACCGACTTCGCGAGCGACTACTTCCGCCGCCTGTAGTGGTTACCTGCTGTAGTTCTCCCCGGAGGCCTAGCTAGGGCAGAGCCTGTAGCGTGCCGGCTCCCCGAGCCGGTTGCCGTACACGGCCGTTTCGGGACAGGGGACGGTTTCGGAGCTACACGAGTCCATTACCGAGATCAGCACCTGCGACGTGTCGTAGGAGGCCGAAGTCGTGCGGTCGAAGGGCTGGCGGTCACAGGTCTTTGGCCATGCTGTGGCTGGTCTCGGTAAAGCCCAGCTGTTGGTAGAGGGCTCGGGCGCCGGTGTTGTGGGCGAAGACGTGCAGGCCGATTCTGGTCAGCGCGTTGTCGTGACACCAGCGCTCGGCAGCCAGCATGATCGCGCGGCCGTAGCCCTGGCGGCGTACGTCGGGTTCGACGGCTATGTTGTAGACGAATGCGGTGTTGCGGGTGACTTTGACCCAGAGGAAACCGACCCGGCGGTCGCCGTCGTACGCGTACCAGAAATGGTGGTCAGGGGTGGCGAACTCGTCGGGAAGCAGCTGCGCGTAGGTGTCGGCGGCGTTGCGGGCCGCGTCCTGCGCCGACTGGCCCGACGCGGCGACGCTCTGCGCGTAGTGCGCCTCGGCCTCGGCCCGCCACGGCTTGTACTGATCCTCGGTCATCGGCTCCAGCCGCACGTCCGTCATGACCGACAACCTACCGAGTCGGAAGAGGCCGGTGCAGTTCCCCTCGTAGCGTGGAGGCCAGAACCTGGTGGATAGAGGTTCATGGCTGAGACGAGACGCCAGTTCGATCCGGAGTTCCGTGCTGGTGCGGTGCGGATCGTGCGGGAGACCGGGAAGTCGATTGCCCAGGTCGCGCGTGACCTGACGGCACCCCCGCCGACTGGGTGAAGAAGGAACTCGAGCAGCGTGGCGGCCGCTGGCGCGGGCGGGTTGTCGGAGGACGAACGCGCGGATCTGGCCCGGTTGCGGCGGGAGAACGCCGAGCTGACGGTGGAGCGTGATGTGCTCAAGCGGTCCGTGGTCCTGTGGGTCAAGGAAGCGATGGGCCGGTGGGCGTGGCCGGGTGTATCGCTTCCCCGAGGACTGGCCCGAGGTGCCGCGCGCGACCGTGCTCGGAAGTTACGAGACGTCCTTTTGCGCTGGTGTCAACGGAGGTCTTCCCAGAAGCCGTAGTTGTGGTCGGTGGTGAGGCCGGCGCGCTGCCAGGCATGCGAGGACAGTTTCTGCACATGTTCGTGGTCGCGCGGAAGCTGGGCCAGGTGGTCTTGCCGGATGCGGCAAAGCGGGTCCAGGTGTGAAGCATGTGGTTGCGGCACATGGTCTGCTCGGGCGCGATGTCCTGGAAGACGGCGATGTCGTCGAAGAGGTAGGGCAGTTCGGTCATGTGACCGGCGCGGTGTTCGAAGCTGGGGGTTGCGACCTGCCTGAGGGCTGGAAGGTCGCAGGGCCGGCGGCGCAGGCCATGACCAGGCGGATACCTCAGCAGGATAACGCGGCGGAGCACCGCCGCTCCCGTGTGCCGCACCGGGCAGCTGACGGGGGGAACAGGGCCGGCTGACGGGAACCTCATTCACGTCACCGCCGCGGGCGTGAGGCCGAGGTCGCGGGCGACGTCGGCGAGGACCAGGGTGGGCCCGGCGATGCCGAAGGACAGCGGCCCGGCCGGCACCGCCAGCCATGCCGCAGGCACCCGGCCGCCCTGCTCGCGCGTCCGGGCGACATGCTTCTCCGCGGAACGCATGGTGCGTCGGTGGTCGGAGCGCGCGTCCCCCGGGATCGCGTCCGTGAGTCCGGAGCGCACCGCGTCGGCATCGTCCTCCGGGCTTGCGGGCGCGTCGCTGCCCGGGGGGTGCGGGTTGAGGATCAGCGTGCCGGGCCACGCGGCGCGCACCAGTTTGGTGATGGCGCGGGTGTCGTTCTGCGAGACGTGCAGGTACGCCAGGCCCAGTGGGGGAGTGCGGGGCGGTTCGGTGTAGAGGGTCTCGGAGTCGCCTTCGTCCATGCCGTTGTGGGTGATGCCAGGGGAGAGGCGGAGCCGGTGCCGGGTACGCATGGTTCAGCGGTGACCGGGACGCTGTGCGCACCGAGCTCAAGGCGACCGGAGAGGCGTTCGTCCCGGCTGAGCCGACCACCGCTAACCATTGGATCGGCTCACCTCGCAGGAGCACCAGGTGATTCGACCGGGGACCGTCGAGCACGACCTCTGCCGGGCCTTCCGTAAGCTTGGCATCCACGCTCGCCGCGAATTGCCCTACCTTGGCCTGACTTGATCGCTATATCGCCAGGGTCATCCCGACGCATTGCTTGAGCATCGGCCAGGGTCGGTACCGATCGTCGTTGTTCTGCTGCCGATCGCGATTGGGCTGCTGCGTGCCCGGCGTCGCCGTCCGGGCGCTATCCGCTAACCCGAGGGCGCTATCGGCGCAGCATCCCTCGGGCGATGAGTTCGACCGTCGTGCCGATGGCGACCGCCTCGACCGCGAGCAGCGCCACAAGGATGAGCAGCTGGGTCGCCGCGGCCTGCACCGGGCCCGCCCCGCCCAGCAGTACGCCGACGAACGCGCCGGGCAGGGTGACCAGCCCGACCGTCCGGGTCTGGTCGAGAGCCGGCACGAGCGCCTGGCCGGCGGTTGGCCGACAGACCTCCAGTACGGCGTCGCGCTCACTGAACCCGAGCGCGAGCCCGGCCTCGTACTCGCCATGCCGCGCGGTCAACTCGTCCAGTGCCCGGCGCCCGGCGAGCGTGGTGGCGGTCATCGCGCCACCGATCAGGATCCCCGCCGTGGGCAGCACCGCCAGCGGCGTGGCGGGCAGCGCCCGGCTGCCGAGGAGCAGACCGAGGGCGGGCACCACCCCGAGCCCGATCGGCAGCACGGACGCCCACCGGCCACGGGAGGGACCCATCCTGCGGGCCGAGGTGACCGAAGCCACGACATACATCACGGCGACGAAGGCGGCCGTGCTCCACCACGACCGCAGCACGGCCACGATGACCAGTGAGACCGCACCGAGCTGCAGGACCGCCCGTGCCGCCGCGCGTAGCACGGCCTTGCCGGAGCCGAGCCCGGCCAAGCGGAACACGGCTGCCGCCAGCAGGGTCAACGCGGCCAGGCTCACGAACAGGACGGGGCCGACGCTGATCGTGGTACCGCTCATCCGAGCATTCTTGCCGAGGGCCCGACCCTCCGGGTCACGTCCTCGGCAACGTGCTCCCCAATACTCCGGGGAGCCGCTGTCTCGGACACTGCGGTTATAACGACCCGGTGGGAGATGAGACGCAGGCTCACTCCCGACCGGTTCCCGCGAGGTCGGCGTAGGCGCACGCTCTGCGCCCAGGTGGGCAGTTCCGGCAGCCAACGGGCCAGCGGCGCTTCGACCTCAGGTAGGCCCGTTGGACGAGAAGCGCTGGGCATGCGCCGGTGAATCCCTGCCGGCGTAGTTGCGGGCGTACGACTACAACCTGCGCAACGAACTGGTCAGGGTCACCGACCCGGCCGGCAACATGTGGTCGTACGCCTACGACCTGCCCAGCCGCGAACGTACGGTCAGCGACCCCGACGCGGGCGCCACCACCTACAGCCACGACGACGCGGCCAACTGACGAGCATCCGGCCCTACAGCTCCGGCTTCATCGAAGGCCAGGTCAACCGCATCAAGCACTCGAACGCGCCATGTACGGCCGCGCCCACCTGGACCTGCTCCGCCAACGCGTCCCCATCCCGCAGTGAGTCTCCCGTTCGACCAGCGGACCCGTCCTACCTATCGCCGCCGGTCAGGCCGGACATCAAGTAACTCTCCGTAGATCCCTGACCGGTTGACCGAGACGGCCTGGTGCGCGCTTCTGCCGCTGAGCGAATGCCTATCACCCTGGTCGGGCCCGGCATCGGGCCGCTGCCCGAATGGCGGCCCACCGGCGCGCTCCCCGACCTTCGACACTGTCAGGACCGGCATGTGGCCCGGCCTCGCACTCAAGCCCTGACCACCGACAATGCGGTCTCACGGGAGGCATCCAAGCGTTCGAGACGCTTGACGTACGATGCGCGCACGTCCCGATAGGTGTCCTCGCCTAGCGGCAGCCGCAACGGCGCGTCCGGCCCGTCGGCGCTGGCAATCATCGCCCGGACGATCGCCTCCGGGTCGTTGTCCAGGGCGAACGAACCGTCCGCGATCGCCCGCCGGGTGTCGCCGGCCGGGGTCGCGTCGTACTCAACCATGATCGGCGCGGTGTCCATGCTGGTGCCGAATCCGGTCGGGGTAGCGCCCGGCTCCACGATCGTCACGCCGATCCCGAAGGGTGCGACCTCGGCGGCGACCGTCTCGCAGAAGCCCTCGATGCCCCACTTGGCGGCGTGGTAGTAACTGAAGTTCGGGTACGTGGTCTGCCCGCCCGCCGACGACACCTGCAGGATCCGGCCGTGTCCCTGGGCGCGCAGGTGAGGCAGGGCCGCACGGATCACGTCGATCGAGCCGAGCAGATTGGTGTCGATGACCCGCTGGATCTGCTCGCGAGAGGCCTCCTCAACGGCAGCGAACAGCCCGTACCCGGCATTGTTGACGACGACGTCCACCGTGCCGAAATGCGCGAACGCCTCGTCGACCCGCTCGCGCACGTCGTCCGGCCGGGTCACGTCAAGCGTCGCCACCCACAGCCGGTCGCCGGCCGTGGCGCGGAGGTCGTCAAGCGCGTCCGGCCGGCGCAGGGTCGCGGCGACCCGGTCCCCGCGGTCGAGGAGCAGTTCGGTGAGGATACGACCGAAACCCGACGAGGTTCCGGTGATCAGCCAAGTCTTCATACATTCCACCATCCGCCTCCACCAGCCCTGCCACAAGCGACGATCACGCACGCTAGCCATGCATCGAGCGCATGGCAAAATGCCGGGATGGCAGAGTTCACCCTGGCCGGCCTGCGTGTGCTGCGAGAGGTCGCGGCGACCGGCTCGTTCACCGCCGCAGCGGACAACCTCGGCTACACCCAGTCGGCGATCTCCCGGCAGATCGCGGCGACCGAGTCGGCCGCCGGTTCGACCCTGTTCGACCGCGGCCGACGCGGGGTGCGACTCACCGCGGCCGGCGAGGCACTGGTCCGGCACGCGGCCACCGTGCTGGCCGCTGTCGAGGCCGCCGAGTCCGAACTGGCCGGCCTGCGCGACCGGCTCGCCGGGCGGGTGACGGTCGGCGCGTTCCCCACCGCATCAGCCGCACTCATCCCCCGCGCCCTCGCGCAACTGCGCACCGACCACCCGGGTATCGAGGCGACCATCGACGAGGGCTCGACGCCCGCCCTGCTGCGCCGGTTACGGTCCGGCCGGATCGAGGTGGCGGTGATCGCGGTCGGCCCCGGCCTGCCCGACTACGACCTACGCGACCTGCGCCAGGACGTACTCAGCGAGGGCGGCCTGATGGTCGCCGTACCGGAAGGGCACCGCCTCACCCGCCTCGCCCGGATCCGCCCGGCCGACCTGGCCACCGAGCGCTGGATCGTCACCGACGGCCCCGACCCCCAGTTCCGCGCCTGGCCGAGCCTGACCGAACCCCACATCGCACACGCGGTGCGCAACTGGCCCACCCGCCTCGGCCTGGTCGCCGCCGGCCTGGGCATCTCGGTCCTTCCCCATCTCGCCGCCCCCACCGTCCCGGCCGGCGTCCGAGCCCTCCCGGTCGACGACACCGGATGGCCCGGCCGCTCTGCCGTCATCGTCACACCCACGGCCCGCTCCCCCCGGGCAGCAGCCATGGTCACCGCCATCAAGAACCAGTCCGCCCTGCTCTACCGCGAGGTCCTCAGCGCCTGACCACTACATCGGCTGTCCGCGAGCGTGGCCGAGAGGCTCGGGTGACTACCCACCCACGTCGAGAGGGCAACTGCAACGCGTCTCGGAAGTACGTAGAACCGTACCCTGGCAAGATCGGCCGCCCGCGCACTCTTCTGCCGCTGATGGTGGGCGGTGCTCGTCGACCGCGCGCCAGATTTCAGGCGCGCTCGAAGGTGAGGTCGAAGTCCTTCCGCCAGGACTTGCCGGCGTCCTCGGACGCCTCCCAGCGGGCGAGGATCCGGTCCTTCTCGACGTCGGCGATGAATCGCTGGTGGAAGTCCGGATCCTCACGGGTCATCGTCCAGTGCCCGCCTTCGAAGGTCATGGCAAACTCGCGGCAGACGCCGCGGTCGTCCTGGTAGAGCGCGACGAACCGATCGTTCGCGTCGCTGCGTCCGAGAACGAGACTCATCTCGGAGCGCGCCTGCGGGCCCCCGCCGAACTCCGACCGCGCGACCAGTAGCGATTCCCCGAGCCACTCGATGGTGGTGGTGCCCGGCACCTCGGTGCCCGGCGGTTCGAGGAAGAAGGCATCGGAAATCTTCGTCGCCCATTCGCCGACGAGGCCGCTCAGCTTCGCCATCTCGGTATTGCGCATCGTTTCATCCCATCGGTCCGGTGTACTCGATGCGCCGGCGACCAGGGCCAGCGATGGCCCGCGAAGCGTCACACCACAGCGATCAATCAAGATTGCTGCCCATCCGGTCCGCTCGCGGCGGCGTAGCTCCGCGGGGGTGCCGTTGCCGCAGCTGAGGTCCACAGTCGTCTCGCCTGCAGGTCAAGGGCCATGGTATGCGACGCGGGGCGGTGCGCGGACGCCACATCAGCAGGGATAAGGCAGGTCGCCGCACGTGGCCGAGGCGGCATCGGTGATGTGCACCCAGGACGTCATCCCGCCACCGTCGCCGATGATCGGGATCATTCGCTTGCGGATCATCTCGGCCATGACAGCACCTGGCGCGGTCTCGACGCCGGTCCCTGGCCGTAGAAGTTGCCGTAGCGAATCGCGATGCCGTCGGCCCAGCTGATGCGGGTAACCACGTTCTCCAGGTGGCGTAGTGCGGCTACTAACGGCTCGGCGTCCTTGGGCGGGTTCGGCTCGAGCCGGCCGTTCTCGTCGGTGACCGGCCCGCCGGTCCGTTCCACCCAGACGGCGTTGCGTTGCTCTGCGCCACGAACGTGCGCACGCCCACGGCGTACGCGGCGGCCAACAGGTGGTCGGTGCCTTCGGTGCGCAGCCGGTTGGTGGCCGCCGCCATCCGCTTGACTCCTCGAAAGGTCGGCCGTCCGCCGATCGCGGTGAGCTGGTGGACGACTACCTCGGGCTCGGCCTTGGCCACGGCGTCGGCCACCGCCTCAGGGTCGAGCACGTCGACCACGACCAACTGCGCGCCGAGCGCACGCAACGCGCCGATCTTCCCCGCGGAGCGGGTCGTGCCAACCACCTCGTGGCCGCGCGCCACGAGCTGGAGAACGAGGTGCTACCGATCGCGCCGGACGCGCCGGCAACAAAGATTTTCATGACATTTCCGTTCGTTGGGTTAACTGACTACAGACGAGACAGCCGGGCACCCCCTGGACGGGCAGTAGCCCAGCTCCCGCACGGCGCGCTATCGGGGAGGATCCGCACGGCGTCGGCGATGACGTGTTTGCTGACCGTGGTGACGGGACGCGCGGTTCGCGCCTCATCGATGAGCAGATGCCTTCGCTCAGTTGCTCCGCGCTGCCAAGATCGCATGACGGTGGCGAGGCGATTGGAGCGTTACGTCGATGCCCACCGCCGGGGGAGCGCACCTGATGACGCAGGCGCCGATAAACCGTGGGTTTGCCAGTCCCTACGGGGACTTCGATGAAGGGGAACCTGGTCGGCCACCGGATGGGCACAGCGTCGGCCCGGTGTGGTACTTCGGCGCTGTGTCTGGTCCAGGTTGCTGTTCGGTCGTCGGTGTTCATCCCAGGGTGAGTGGGGTTTCGGATTTGATGTGGGCCAGTTTCTCCGGGTTGCGGACGTAGTAGAGGCCGGTGATGCGGGCCTGCTCGACACGGATCGCGATGACGCCGTCGATCTCGCCGTCCAGACGCAGGATGAGTGCTGGATTGCCGTTGACCACGATGGGTTCAGTCGTGATCGTGGCCTCGACCTTGGCGACGCCGCCGAGGATCATGCGGACTACTTTCTCGGCGCCGATGACCGGCCGCAGTGCGGCCTGCTTGATTCCGCCGCCGTCGCCGACCATGACGACCTCAGGGGCGAGCACGTCGAGGAGGCCTTGCAGGTCCCTGGTTTGCAGCGCGCGTTGGAGCGACTCCAGAGCTGCCTGGGTCTCTCTGGGGGAGACCGTCTGGCGGGGGCGGCGGGCGTCGACGTGCCGGCGGGCGCGGTGGGCGATCTGGCGGACGGCCGCGGGGCTCTTGCCGATGGCGGCGGCGATCTCGTCGTAGCTGACGTCGAAGGCTTCGCGCAGGACGAAGACGGCGCGTTCGGTTGGCGACAGTGTTTCGAGGACGAGCATGAGCGCCTCGACATGCTCTCGGCGAGCTCGATGTCGTCGGCCACGTCCGGAGCGGTGAGCAGCGGCTCGGGCAGCCATTGGCCGACATAGGCCTCCCTACGAGGCTTCATGGTGCGTAGCCGGTTGAGCGACTGTCGGGTCGTGATCCGGACCAGGTAGGCGCGCTGGTCGCGCACCGGCCCCAGGTCGACCTTGACCCACCGCAGCCAGGTTTCCTGCAGGACGTCTTCAGCATCAGCCGCCGATCCGAGCATCTCGTAGGCGACGGTGAACAGTAGGTTGCGGTGGGCGAGGAACGTCTCGGTCGCCGGGTCAACGGCGTGGTCGCTCATATTTCGACCCTTCTCCTTCGCGGCCGGCCATGGTTGGCCGAAATGTCGACGCGTGCACACACAGCAGGGGCCAATTGCGCCAAGCTGTCCGCGATCCGTTGCTCAGAGGACCGGCGATGAACGCATGCCTTCGGCGGCGCCCCCGGCGACGATGTCGCAGCGTGACATCCAGTCCGGGTTGCCCATAGCCGACCGGATCGACTACCGATACGTGGCGCAGGCTGCGCGCTCAGCGGGTGGCCGGCTCCTCGTCGCGTTTGGCCTGGAGCCGCTGCCGGCGCTTGGCATCGTTGACCGGCCAGGTGTGCGAACCGGGATTGCGCGCCTCGTCCACCAACTGCTTGACGGGGCTCGTGCAAGCGGCTTCCTTGATCTTCGCGCCAAGTCGGCCTCTCAAGTGAAGTCTCATCGCAGTGTCGTCCCGATGGGCGAACTGGAAGACACCGGCCCGACGACCCAAACTGACGCACATCGCGGCGATCCCCTTGCGGAAATCCGCGGGTTGCTCACCCGCCATCCGGCTGAGCACTGTGTCGGCGGCGTGCGAGCCCAGAGGAAGCGCGGCCTGGCAGCTCATCCGCAACGGCAGGTCCGAAGGGGCCGCCGCATCTCCGGTCGCGACGATGCGCTCGTCGTCCACGCTGGTCAATGTCTCGTCTGTGAGCAGGCGGCCCACGGCGTCGGTGCTCAGCCCGCTGCGCGCGGCCAGGTCCGGCACGCCGAAGCCGGCGGTCCAGATCGTCACCGTACTCGGCAGTTTCCGGCCGTTACTGAGTCGCACGGCATCGCGTGTCACACCGGTCACCTTCGCGCCGGGGCCCTCGAGCACGGTTACACCGAGCTTGGACAACCCCTTGGCCACCGAGCGTCGGCCCCGTGGGTGCAGGTACGGGCCGAGCTGCTCGCCGCAGACCAGGGTCACGGTCCGGCCCAGCTCCGCGAGCTCGGCGGCCGTCTCGATGCCGAGCGGACCGCCACCGACCACCGTCACCAAGGCCGTTGCGGGTGCGGCGTCGAGGACGGACCGCAGCCGCTGCGCTTCCTCCAGGCTGGCGGTCGGGTAGGCGAAATCGGCCGCTCCAGGCACTTGCGGGTCGGCGCTGCCACTGCCCACCGCGTAGATCAGGTAGTCGTAGCCAACCGTGCCGCCGGTCGCCAACGTCACGCGGCGCTCGGCCGCGTCGATCCGGGTTACGGTGTCGACCATCAGCCGGACGCCGTCGGCCAGGATCTCCTGGAAGTCGATCACCGCGTCGTCGGACCCACCCACCAGTTGGTGCAGGCGAATCCGCTCGACGAAGGTCGGACGCGGGTTGATCAGCGTCACCGCCACGTCGTCGCGCTGTGTCAGGCGATTAGCGGCAATGACGCCGGCGTATCCACCGCCGATCACGACTACATCGATGTTCCCGGTCATAGTGCCTCCTCCGTCTCCAGGGGTTCGGGCACAAGACACCGCATGTCCGATCGCTGTGACATGCGTGAGACAGATCACTGCACAGCCGTGGGGTGGCACGCGGAGCCCTCGCCGTAGCTGTAGCTCGGCGGCGAGGTTGAGCCCGACGGTCACAAACACACCCACCATCGCCGAGCAGCCCGCCGCGACCTGGCGGCCGGGCCGTGGCCGAGCGGACCGGCAGAACATCACTGGCCGAACCGGCACTGCTCGCGGTGACGCGCAAGGCAGACCGCTCTCAATCCGGCGGACCCCGACGCTGCGCACCAGCGATAACGCGGCTGGCCCGTCCACGCACTCGCGCAGCACGGCGACGGCAGCGCCAGCGATGAAACCCGACGCGCTGGTGACAAACGCGGTCAAGGAGAGCCGGAACCGCCCGTCACTCCGCGCGTCCGCCCTGCCCGTCACCCGCCGCAAATCGCGGAACTCCCAGACGCGTGCCTGGGCCGACCACGGCCATGGTCCGAACCTCCACGGCCTCACGACCACAAACCCACCTCCACCCAGCAGAGGATTCCTTCACCATGCCTAACGGCACTACAACAAGATCAACTAATCCCCGTACAACCCCCCGGCACGCGAGAGAAGCGTCGGGGTGCAGAGGTTGCGGAGCCGGTGAGATGGGCGGGACGTCGAGGTCGGGAAAGACGCTCAGGTCGGCGACTGACACACTCGGGAGCCCCGGCATGGCCAGCCACGCCGCGGCCTCTTGGCGCCCCGGATGGGTGGTGTCGTCAGTTGGGGCCGCTCGTGGGCGTGTAGACGCCGGCGCGGGCGGCCGCCGCTGCCGCCTCGGCGGCCCGGTCTGCCGTGGCCCTGTCGATAGGGTCTCCGCTGACGAGCAGGCGGTAGTAGAGCGGTGCCGAGACGGCGCGGATCACCTCGGCCGCGTCTGTGCCCGAAGGCAGTTCCCCCCGCCGCACAGCCTGCTCCACGCAGGGGACCCATTCGGCGATCCGGACGGCGTAGAAGCGATGGAGAGCCTCGGCGGCGCGGGGGTCGCAGGTCGCGGCGACGATGACCGCCCGGAACAGTGCACCCTGACGCGGGTCGACCAGGGTGCGCTGCACGAGCCGGGCATTGGCGCGCAGGTCCTCGATCAGCGATCCGGTGTCGGTCCGCGGCAGTGACTGCTCGGCCATGTCCGTCAGCAGGTCGGCGACGAGGCCGGCTGCCGTACCCCAGCGGCGGTAGACGGTTGTCTTGCCCACCTCGGCGCGGCGCGCCACGTCGGTGAGGTCGAGGCGGTCGAAGCCGTGCTCGACGAGTGCGTCACCGGCAGCTCGCAGCACGGCGGCGCGGACCCGGGCGGTCCGTCCTCCGGGTCGGATCACACCGACGACCATAACGGGTCTCCAGTTCCCTTAACTGCGGATGGCTGCTAGCGTAGCTGATGCATTAACGGAACTGCGGTTCCCTTAACGGAAGGTTGTCATCATGGAGTACCGACGACTTGGAGCCTCCGGGCTCACCGTGCCCGTCCTCAGCTTCGGCGCCGGCACCTTCGGCGGTTCCGGACCGCTCTTCGGCGCCTGGGGCAACACGGACGCGCGCGAGGCAAGACGCCTCGTGGACATCTGCCTGGACGCCGGGATAAGCATGTTCGACACCGCAGACGTGTACTCCGACGGCGCCTCCGAGGAGGTGTTGGGACAGGCGATCAAAGGCCGACGCGACGCCGTCATGATCTCGACCAAGAGCGGCCTGCCGACCGGCGACGGACCCAACGACGCGGGAACCTCACGGGCGCGACTCATCCGATCAGTCGAGGCGGCTCTTCGTCGACTCGGTACCGACTACATCGACCTGTTTCAGCTACATGCCTTCGACGCCGGAACACCCGTCGAAGAGGTCGTAGCGACCCTGGACGACCTGGTACGAGACGGGAAGATCCGCTATCTCGGCGTCTCCAACTTCGCCGGCTGGCAGCTCATGAAGTCCCTCGCCGCAGCCGACCGGGACCACCGCCGCCGGTACGTGGCACACCAGGTCTACTACTCGCTCGTTGGTCGGGACTACGAGTGGGAACTGCTGCCCCTGGGACTCGACCAAGGCGTCGGAGCCGTGGTGTGGAGCCCACTGGGCTGGGGACGACTCACCGGCAAGATCAGCCGCGACACACCGCCACCCCCCACGAGCCGACTGCACGCCACCGCCGCCTACGGCCCGCCGGTCGACGACGAGCACCTGTTCCGCGTCGTCGACGTCCTCCAAGACCTGTCCCGCGAGACCGGCCGGGCAGTGCCACAAATCGCGGTCAACTGGCTACTACGACGGCCCACGGTAGCCACCGTCATCATCGGCGCTCGCAACGAGGCACAACTGCGGCAGAACATCGACGCTGTCGGCTGGTCACTCACACCCGAACAGGCAGCCCGGCTCGACACTGCCAGCACCCGCACCGCGCCTTACCCGTACTTCCCTTACCAGCGGCAGGAAGGCTTCGCCAGGCTCAACCCTTCGCCGCTTGCGAACACCGCCTGAGCAACGATCACCACGTCCCCTCATCGGCGAAGCCGTGAGCGGCTGATCATGTTCCGGGGGGGCATATTGGCGGCGAGGATGTGTGGGGGTGTCGGTCGAGGTTTTTGCGGGCGCGGTCGTGGCGCATGGTGGTTCGCGGGTCGGGGTGGCGGGCGGCGATCTGCGTGTCGTGGAGGCTGACGTCGGCGTCGAGTCTGGTGGTCATGAAGGTGTGGCGCAGTATGTGGGGGTGCGTCCTCGGTATTCGGATTCCTCGCGGTAGCGGCGAGGTGTTTGAGTCGGCGGGTGGCGGGGTGCCGGTTCATCCGCCGGCCGTGGGTCGGTGACTCGGCTGGCAGCGTGGGCCGGCGGACGTAGTCGGCGGGCGAGTGCTCCGCCGATGGCGTCGATGACGCAGACTCGAGGCTCATGGCCAGCCAGCCGCGGCGAAGAGCTGGTCGGGCTGCTACGCCGGCACGGCCTGGTTCCTGGCCGGGTGGACAACGTCGAGGCGGCGTGGAAGGCGTTCCGCGAGTTTCTTGCCCAGCCAGTCGACGGCCTGGAACCAGGGCCGGACAGCGACGCTGACGGCTTCATTGTTCAGCGGGGCCGGTACAGCTGGCACGACCAGCTCCCCAGCCTGAGCCTCAGCCGACAGTTCGCCGTCGATGTGCGGAGCCTGGACCGAAACCGACTGGTACCAGCCAGAGTACTGGCAGGTGAGCCTGGACATGGTGTTCCCAGACGCGCCCGCGTTCGCCGATCTCGGCCGGCTCCCCGTGAAGCGGAGTGGGAAGTGCAGCACTACTCCACACTGCGAGCGCTGTGGGCAAGCATCCCCTCTCACAGCGCGGTCACGCTGGACCGCGCAGACTGATCACCGAGCTCCGCAGCCAACCTCCGTCGAGCTCATCACCCCGGTAGTGCTCTATCTGCGGCAGATGCGGATGGGCCGTCTGCCCATCTTGATCGGCTCAGTTCTCGCCCACAGGGTGGAGAACCGGGTTGATCTCGATCAGCATGTCGCGCAATTGGGCTACTCCCCGGCGAAGTGGTAGATCAGGACCCTCGATCATCGCGTCGCACGTCCGCACTGCGGCGTCCCGTTTGTCGGCGTAGATCATGAATACGTCACGGACTGCGGTGTGGATCCAGTCAGCATGGTTGTCATCGGCGCTGGTCAGGGCCGACGCCACTGCCGCCAGGCCGGTTGCGTCCTCCCTCCGGAGTAAGGCTTCCGCGGTGGCGCGGGTGACGAACGTGTCGGCGACGTCGAGTAGGAACTGCTGCAGCGGTTGCTGAGCTTCCGGCATATCCGCGAAGCTCGCCAGGGCGCGGCCGGCGTCCGCGCGGTCCCGAAAGTTGGGGCTGTCCGCAAGCCGTTGCAGCGCTGCGACCACGGCGCGTCGTACCTCATCGCTCATGGACGCCATCCGGGACTCAGCGGGCGGGTAGTGGCGGACCAAGTCCCGCCCGCATCGCGGTAGATCCGGATATTCGCGCTCGGTTGCCGTGGCCGGGCCATCCTGTTGGCCGCCGGGCTGGACCCTGATGCTGTCTGGATGCTCGCCAGATCGTTACGCCGGTTCGACGGGCAGCCAGAGTTCACAGGTCGCGGGGCTGAAGTCGTTCGTAGGCTCATGCACCGCGACGATTTCCGGACCCGGCCGCAGACGCCACGGGTTGGACGGGAACCACGCGGCTGCGGCCGTGGCCCAAACCTTTTGCGGGGTCTGTGGATGCGGCCCCCTGGTCCGGATGACCACCCATCTGCCGGCCGGAACTTCGATGATGTCGAGACCGCCGGGGACCGGCGTACCCGGGGACACGGCGACCCCGTGAAGGTAGGTCAGCTCGCTGCCCTCGGCGTAGTCGGGGTCAAGGTCGTCGCTGACCGCGAGCAGGCCGCTCGGCTCAGTATTGCCGAGAGCCTTCAAGCGCAGGTGCTCCTCCGTCGGCAGTGCGGTGATGTGCCGCTGGATGTGCGGGTTGATGCCTTCATGGACCAGCCGGGCACGGGCCGCGTGCCCCACGAGCCGGAACTCGGGATGGTCGACGATGCGGGTGTCCACGTGTTCGCTCCCTTCGACGGTCAGACGGAGTGCCGAGGATCATCAAGCCTCCGCCCGACGTCAACCCTGGTCGCAGCGCGCCGGTGGGCACCCGACAGAAGCGGCGCGGAAGATGTCGGGTGATCGAGACCGGCGCCGCCGCACGATGGGGGCATGTCTGACACGACCTTGGTATCCCGCTTCCTTCGCGACGGCTTCGTTAAGCTGGAGGGCGCCGTCGCGCCGCGCGTGGCAGCGGACTGCGCGCGGCTGCTGTGGCGGGAGACGGGCTGCGACCCGGACGATCCAGCGACGTGGACGAGGCCCGTGCACTGGGTGCCCGGCATGGCGCAGGGGCCGTTCGCCGCCGCTCCAAACTCCCCGTTCCTCCATCACGCGTACGACCTGCTCGTCGGCGCGGGACGCTGGGAGCCGCGCTACTCGCTGGGCACGTTCCCGCTGCGCTTCCCACACGAAGAGGAGCCGGACGACGCGGGCTGGCACATCGAGGGCAGCTATCTGCCGGAGGGCGAGAGCTGGTACTTCACCAATGTGCGCTCCCGCGGCCGAGCACTGCTGATGCTGTTCCTGTTCAGTGAGGTCGGTGAGAAGGACGCCCCGACCCGGATCCGGGTCGGCTCCCACCTCGACGTGCCGAAAGTGCTGGAGAAGTACGGGGAGGACGGAGCGAGCGGACTGGCCCTTGCGCCCGACCTGGTGGCGGCGTCCGAACACCGGCCGCTCGCCCTCGCCACCGGATCTCCGGGCGACGTCTTCCTGTGCCACCCATTCCTGGTGCACGCGGCGCAACCGCACCACGGAACGCGGCCCCGCTTCATGGCCCAACCACCGCTGATGCCAGCCGCACCGTACGAACTGGAGCGGGCCGACAGCGCATACTCACCCGTAGAGATCGCGATCCGTCGGGGTCTCGGACAGGATGCCCTCGGTCCGGACGGGGACGGCACCGACCGTGGCGCCGGGGCGATTTGATCCGTCCGTCCCTGAGCGTCTGGCCGAAGGTCTTGTCGGAAACCTCGGAGCCAGAGACCGGTGAAGTGTGGCAGGCAGGGCATGGGCGGGCTAAGTGCGTCGGAGGCGGGGTTGGCAGTGGTTCTGCGAGTGAGTGCGCGCAATGCGCGGTTCCAGCAGTGGAGAGCTCTCCTCGGCAATCGGACCAAGCGGCAGCGACATGGCGAGTTCGTCGTGCAGGGCGTGCGCCCGATCACCATGGCCGTCGAACACGGCTGGCAGATCCGGGAGCTGCTCTACGACACCAGCGCTCAGCTGTCCGGCTGGGCACGCGAGACCCTGGACACAGTCCGGGCTGAGAAGTTCGCCGTCTCGCGTGAACTGATGCACGAACTGGGGGGCAAGGCAGACAAGGTTCCAGAGCTGCTGGCCGTGGTCGCGCTGCCGGAAGAAAACCTGCGCCGTATCCCGGTCGGTCCGACCATGCTCACCGTCGTGTTCGATCGGCCCACCAGCCCCGGCAATATCGGGACCCTCGTTCGGTCGGCGGACGCCTTCGGCGCCGGCGGCGTCATCGTCACCGGCCACGCCGCTGACGTGTACGACCCGAAGGCGGTCCGGGCGAGCACCGGCTCGCTGTTCGCCTTGCCCGTTGTCCGGGTGCCCTCCCACCAGGCCGTTCTATCCTGGGTCGCTAACGTCCGCGCCGACGGCATCGGCATGAGCATCATGGGAACCGATGAGCGCGGCATTCTGGACGCCGCCGAGTACGACTTCACACAACCCACCCTGGTGTTGGTCGGCAACGAGACCACCGGCCTCAGCTCCGGCTGGCGCGAGGCATGCGACCGGCTCGTCCGGATCCCCATGTTCGGGTCCGCCAGCTCCCTGAACGCGGCGACCGCCGCGACTGTCGTGCTGTACGAATCGGCACGCCAGCGGGCCGCCGCCGCCCGGCGGTAGGGCACTGATCGCAGGCGGCCGCGCGTACGCGCAGATCGCCGATCGCAGCCGCTCCGCCACAGTCAACGTTCGCCCTGTAGTGCCTCGAATCGCGGACGGCACATGTCTCGGCGAACGCGACGTCTGAAATCCGCCAGCATGCTCGCGGTCGTCGGGCGAGAATCCGCTCATGATCGCTGAAGCGCAGGGAATCCGCATCCGGCACCGCGGGTATGAACCGCAGGTCCATCCCACCGCCTACGTTGCCCCGACGGCCACGCTCGTTGGTGATGTCCGCGTGGGGCCGAGGGCGCGGGTGATGTACGGTGCGGTGCTCGATGCCGAGGGGTCTCGGATCGAGGTCGGGGAGGCGGCGGTGATCTGCGAGAACGCAGTGTTGCGTGGGTCTGCGGTCGCCGGCGATCAGCCGGTGCTTGTCGACGACCACGTCTTCGTGGGGCCGCATGCCACGCTGCTGGGCTGCGAGGTCGGCAGGTGCGTCTATGTGGCGACCGCGGCGACGGTCCTGCAGTGCGCACGGTTGGGGGCCGGCTCGGTTGTCGCTGTCGGCGCGCTTGTCCATGCGCGCACCGTTTTGCCGGACGAGTACTTCGTGCCGCCGCACACCGTGGCGCTTGACGCGCCGGTGCGGCTGCTGGCGCCTGGCGATCCGGGCCTGACCGAGGCCGTCAGGCGGGTGGGCTTCGCTCAGGTGGCGTTCGGCGTCGACGCGGAGTGGACCGACCGGATCAGCCGGTACGAGCACATCGCGGAGGTGCGCGTCGCCGAGTTCGGCACGCACGCGGACGATGAGGTTCTGAATCTCGGCTAGCGCCGCATCAGTGGCCCTTGTGCTGTGGTGAGGTGACGCGCTCGTCCGGATTCCACTTCGGCGGCGCGCGTCCGGCAAGCGGTGCCGGTGTGGCAGAGCGCATGCGGGTCCGTGAGATTGATGACGACGGAGGGCAGGCGGCTGCTGCGGATCATCCGTAGGGGCACCGGGTCGGTGGTGACCTGGCGCCGGGCGCAGATGGTGCTGTTAACCGCGCAGAGTATGCCCGTGGCGAAGATCGCTGAGGTGACGTTCACCAGCGCGGACCGGGTCCGGGATGTGATCCACAACTTCAACGCTGACGGCTTCGACTCGCTCTATCCGAAGTAGGCGGGCGGCCGAGGACCTTCACCCTGCCTGAGCGCCGGGAGATCAAGAAGATCGCCAAGTCCAAGCCGGCCGAGCACGGCCTGCCGTTCTCGACCTGGAGCCTGGCCACGCTGGCCGACTACCCGGGCCGGCAGTGGGCCCCAACTCGGCGGCAGGCACAAAGACCCCGACCGTGAACCACGCCGCAGGCGGCGGGCAACCTACAACCGCCCACACGGAGTGCGGCACATGTTCGCCGCCTACGAACCTGGCCAAGGACAAGCTCTACGGCCACATCAAGAAGACCAAGAACTGATCGAAGTTCCTGGAACTCTGCCGCTACCTGCGCACCCCCTACCCGCCGACAGTCCGCCTGGCGATCGTGTGTGACAACTACTCCCCGCACCTGACCATCAAGCAGTGCCGCCGGGTGGCGGACTGGGCAGAGGCCAACAACGTCGAGATCGCCTACACCCCGACCAACTCCTCGTGGCTGAACCGCATCGAGGCCCAGTTCACCGCCCTGCGCTACTTCACCCTCGACGGCACCGACCACGCCAGCCACAAAGAGCAGGGCAGCATGAACCGCCGCTACATCATCTGGCGAAACCGCCACGCCGACGACCGGCGCCTACGCGCCGTCGTCGACAGGGCAAACGTTGCCTGATGCGGCACTAGCTCCCCTCGCCGGTGCCTTAGATCATGACCTCGGCGAGTCACGCCGAAGACTCGAACTCGACGCTCACGACTGGCTTGCCGTAGTTCGGTTGGATCGGACGCGTGTGCCAGCGCATCTCGAGGTGCGCCCAAGTCTCGGCGCGGGCCGCGACGGCAATGGACAGCACCTCCGGCGGAAACGTCACACCCGCGACTATCGCACGCCGCTCATTGGCAGCCCAGAGACGTCCGCAGCTGCCGCCCGCAGCGCGCAGCTTCTCGTGGACGGTCGCCACCAGCGGCTTTGGCTACGCCGATCGGTGGATGACGGCGGTCGCGAGCGGCTTGGGTGGTCAGCGCACGTTGTGGAGTGCTCGGGTGATGTCCTGCCGCAGATGTAATGCCTCTTCGTCCTGGTCATCCGGGCACTGCTCTCGCCACCGCCCGTCCGGAGATGCCTCCAGGATCTGCTCGTGCCACTTGCCCTCAGTTTCAGCGCACAGAAGATGATCAACGATGGCCATGGCTTTCCGCTCCGCCTCGAATCCCCAGCGCAGAACCTTCCCGTCCCGGCGTCCCGGCGCGGGTGATCTCACTTTCCAACTGGACGAGAGGGGGTCGCAGCTTGCGGGTGGGGGGTATGGGCTCATGGTGAGATGAGCGGCTCGGCCTGGTAGGCGCGATGAAGTAACTCGACGAAGGACGGCGCATCAGGCAGGGGCACCGCGCCGATCCGGTGTACTGCCACGCCGGGTGTCCATGAGTTCATGACCACCGCTCCGGCGAGTGCCGGCAGGTCGGCAAGGGTGACTGTCTGGACGCGTTGGGGCACACCGAGATGGTCCAGCTGTCGGCGGACGATGCCCATCGTGGTCCCGCTCAGCATGCCGGCTTCGGGCCACACCACGGTGGTGCCGTCCCAGAACGCCAGGTTCCAGATCGATCCCTCGCTGAGCCGACCCCGGCCGTCGACGAAGGCGACGTCGTCGAAACCTTCTCCCGCGGCCCGTCGAAGGAGGTACGTCTTGGCCGGCTCGCCGACATGCTTCACGGCCGGAAAGAACCGTTCGTGCTCGACGGCCGCGAGGGCCAGCGGGCCCTGCGGGCCGGACGCGGCCGGTCCTGTGCGTACCAGTACCTCCGGCTCGACATCGGGCCGAGCCAGGGTGAATTCGCCCGCCGACGAGTACACCGTAGCCAGCAACGACATGTCGTCCGGACCGGCCTCCAGCGCCGCTCGCAGGTGGGTCCGCACCCGGTTGTCCGGCAACGCCTGACCGAACAACTCGACCGACGCCCGCCGCAACCGTTCCAAATGCAGGTCGATACCCCGGACCCTGCCCCCACGTACCTGCATCGCGGTGAAGTGGGCGTAGCCCGCGAAGGCAAGGGGCGCAAGCTCCTCGGCGGTTGCCGCCCGGCCATTACGGTGCACAACAAACGAAGACATACCAGTAACGTAGAAGTTGACACCAGTGTGAGATTCAAGCACGGATGAGGGTTATCACATGACCATGAGGATCGGAGACTTGGCGCGCCTGAGCGGCGTGAGCCCCCGACTACTGCGCTACTACGAGGAGCAGGGACTGCTCACTTCCCACCGGATCGGCGGCGGTCACCGTCGCTATGACGCTGACGCCCCCGTCGTGGTTGGTCACATCCGAGCCCTGCTCGCCGCAGGTTTACCGACCAACGTCATCCGTGACGTACTGCCCTGCGTCCAAGGCCCCGGCCCGGAACTGGAGCACTGTGCGGCGCCGACACTGCAGGAACAGCTTCGACGCTTGGACGGCAGAATCTTCACACTCCAGAACGCCAGGGCCGCCCTCACCGATCTCCTCGCCAACGCCACCTCACCGACGCAGTCGTGAAGGCTGTTCGACTCGGCGGGCACCCTATCCAGGGCGCTGCCCACGGCGACAGCGGCCGCGGCCCTGGCGCTGAGGTCGACCCGGACGCCGCCGTAGCGGCAGCGCCGCCGCGCAGAGCTGCCTGGTCGAAACTCTCGGACCAGGTTGTCGCGTCCGCGGCCAAAGGCGGCGGTGCCTGGTGTCCTGAGTCGTTAATACGTCGCAGTATGCGGCGATCGTTTCCGAGGATGTTTCCTGCTGTTTCAATACAGGCGAGCGGTTTCGCGCATGAGGACATCCCGAGCGATCGGGAGCTGGTCGGTGGCGACGCCCAGGCCGTAGGCGGCCGAGTGCTGGTCGGCGTCCCGCTCGTCCTGAGCCTTTCCAGGCTGGTCTTGCGGCTCAGGACGGGTGTGGCGGGTCCGGTGATCGATGGGTGCGAGGCTCCGGGTAGGACAGGTGTCGACCGAGATTCGAAGCCGCGACCGGGAGCCTCGGCATGCTGTCCCACCCCGCCATGATCCCCGTTGTCCAGCCGGATCCTGAACCACCTCGCCGAACGCAACCGCGGCCACCGTCAGCAGCACCGACCCGGTGCCGGCGTCTCGGCCCCGGCCGGCAGGCGTTGCTCGCTCTGGCCCATCTGCGTAACGGCGACACCTGCTCCCGGCTCGCGGCCGGCTTCGAGATCGGCGTCGCCACCGCCTGGCGCTACGTCCAGGAAGCGATAGCCCTGCCCAACTCGGCAGCCGGCGACCTGGACACCGCGATGCGACACATCCGGCTGCTGGCGTACGCGATCCTGGACGGCACGCTGATCCCGATCGACCGGATCGCCGAGCAGAAGCCCTACTACTGCGGCAAACACACACGCCACGGCATGAACGTGCAGGTCATCGCGGACGCCGCCGGCCGGGAGGAATTGTCAAGAGTTGTGGACGGTTCCGGCGTGGGGTTAAGCGCGCATCCGGTTCTGGGACCGCTGCACCGCACGGGCTTCATGGGGTGTCTCGGCGGCACCCCGTGCTCGGTTCATGCGCTCAAGCTTGGTCCAGCCGGTCCAACCTCGTTTCCTCAGCAACTCGATCAGCCGACGGGCCCCCGGCACAGTGTCGAACGCCAGTTCGTCCATCAGCTTGACCAGCGGTGGCTCGATGTCGGTGTCGTCAACGTAGTCCTCGCCCTCTTCTTCAGCCAACCGCGTGAGGTAGGCGGCTAGTTTTTCGGCTAGCTCGACCAACGGTGGGTCGTCGGCGGTCCGGTCGAGAGCCTGACTCAGGGTGAGAAAGAAGTCCGTGAGCTGCGGGTCGGCGAGCTGCTCCCGCTTTCGTGCTATCCACTCGGGGACCCGCTCGGGTGAGTGCGCGGCCAGCAGGATCCAGCCGTCGCGTTCGGCTTGGACCATCCGTTCGTCGACTCCGAACGCCCGCAATCGGTCGAGATACTCGACCACCGCCGGGGGCAGCGCCAGGTTGTCCCCAGCGGCGAGCCGGGCAATCTGCGCCCGGTGCCGCTGCCGCTGCCGGATCTCGGCCCGCAGCCGGCTGTCGATATCGCCAACCGCTGCGGCGAACTCCACCTCGTCCGCCTGTAGCAGCTCCCGCACCCGCGCCAGCGGGACCCCGGCCTCAGCGAGGATCCGGATTTTGATCAGCTCGACCACGGCGCCGGCGTCGTACCTGCGGTAGCCGGAGTGGTCCCGCTCGGGCTCTGGCAGCAATCCCTTGGCGTGATAGTGCCGCACAGCGCGTACCGTCACTCCGGCGTACGACGCCAGCTCACCGATGGTCAGCATCGCACCATTCTCCTACGGCGTGTTCATCGAGTCGGCCTCGCCCGCTGCGCTGTGTGCACTCCGGATGATTCGGGCAATTTCCGGGGCGCGAGTGAAGACCAGCCGGTGGTCGGCATCGAGCCAGGACGTGGTGATCTGCGGCTGCTCGCGGACAAGCCGCTCGACGCCGGCCCGCCAGTTCTGATTGAGCCTCAGCGCATGCCCTTCGCCGCTGTCACCGGCCATCGAGGTCGACATGATCATGCTGATCGGCTGGTCGATCTTTCTGTACCGATCAAGGATCCCCGACCGCACCGCATCGATCTCGATGTTCAGGTCGAGAATCTCCTCGGCAGTGAGCAGCACCTGACGCGCGGTGCCCCGCACGGCCTCCTGCTGCATCGTCAGGTCTTCCCACATTGCGCGGAACTGCGGCGCGAGAGCCTCGGTAATGAATGGTTCAGGCACCGGGTTTGCCCCGTCGATGAGAACAAGCTCGGCGACGGTGCCTGGGTGCTCGGAGGCATAGTGCACGGCCAGGTCCGCACCGAGCGAGTACCCCACAAGCACGGGTGCCGCGGGCAGGTCGAGGTGTCCCAGTTCCGCCATCACGGCGACGAGATCGCTGAGGAACGCCTTGAAGGAGTACCGGTCGGCGGCCGAGGCGAGGCCGTGGCCCCGCAGGTCGAAGGTCACCACGTCGTAGTCGCGCTGCAGCAGCTCAATCAGCTCATGCAGATCCGCGTGTGTCGAGTTCAGCCCGGGGCACAGGACCAGCGGTCGTCCCTGTCCGCCGCGATAGATCGGGATCGTGACATCATCGTGGTGAACCGTGAACTGCCGCATCGTCCCACGGCTTCCGTCGGCCCTCTTACGATCGGCGCTGTAGGACTTGCCGGGTCCGGTTACCTCGATCGCACTGGTTCTCGTAGTCATGTCAACCATGCTGAAAGGTTGACGCTGCGTCAGGGTCAACCGTCGAGGGCGACATAACCTCCGCAACACTCGCGGGGCCGCCGCCATCATCGCGACCCGTTCGTGCCCGACGGCGTCGCCCCGAAACCGTCGCGGTCTCGGAACCCTCCGCCACCCAAGGCTGGCAGCGAACAAGGTCGGCCCGAGGCGGTCAGCGAGGATGCCGGCCAGCTCTGGGCAGGCGTGGACGCGGTGCCGTAGACGTCGTAGACGGTCATCGGTCAGGCCGCCGCATCGACATGTTCGACTAGGGTCTGTTGTGAAAGTCGCTGGCCACGGGCCTTGGGCTATGTTTTCATGCCGCAGTGAAGGGCGAGAACGTGTCCGGCGCGGACCTAACCCCGAGTGTCCGACAGCGGTCTGATCGCGACCTCAGTGACTGTGTGCTGGTGCTGGCAGAGGTCCATGAGCGCGACGGTTATCCGGTGAACTGGCCCGATTTTCCGGACGCATGGCTCACGCCGCCATCGCTCATCGCCTCCTGGGTGGCGGAACTGGATGGCCGCGTAGCCGGCCATATCGGCTTGTCCCGAAGCGACGCGGGAGACGCCGCACCTGGGCTGTGGGGCGCTCGTGCAGGTGTGAGTATCGACGCGACTGCGGTGGTCAACCGACTGTTCGTCGCTCCGTCGGCCCGCGGCCATGGGATCGGTGCGCTGCTGATGGCGCAGGCTGTCAAAGAAGCACAGAATCGCGGTTTGCATCCAGTGCTCGACGTGGTGGCTTCTGACACTGCGGCGGCGGCTCTGCACGAGAGGCTCGGCTGGCAGCTGCTGGCCACAGTCGAACAGCAGTGGAGCCCGGAGCAGAAGGTCGCCGTCCGGTGTTATGCGGCGGGAACCTGACGGTAGTGCCCCTGGTCACAGCCACTTGAGGCCCGACCGCGGCGAGTCGGTCGTTCTTGATCCGGCGTTGCGATACGACCAGGCTGCGGCCGGAAGCACGGGTTACCGGTGCCGCGCCGGCGAAGGCCTTCAACGATCGCCCATCGGCGAAACGGGTCCGGTCGTCACCGATCTCACCGAGTAGCCGGGCGCCCTAATGGAAAGGCTCGAGGGCCTGACATCCGATGAGCCGTCCTTGATCCCAACGACCTGCACGGCTCCCCGTCTTTGCGTCGAGGGCTCGTTGGCCCCGGATGACCAAGGGATGCTCCGTGCTGGCGGGCTCGAACCACGAACCGATCCAAGCGGACACGATCCTGCAGAGCCACGCAGCAGCTCCCGCTTATCGAAAGGCATCGAGTGCCGGGGATACCAAAGGAGTCGCGGCAAGAGCCAACCCGCTCTGAACCCATTAGGGCTACCAAGGCGCCCGTGGCAGCGTGCGCACACCGTTCAAACGGCACCGCTTCGGTGTGGGGGGTGATGCCAGCGTCGGTGATTTCCGTAGAGCTTCAATGCGGCGGCGCTGGTGGGAACGAGGAGGATCATCAGTGCACCGCATCCGACGAGGAGAGCGGGGGCACTGGTCCGGTCGAGGAGGAAGCCTCCGAGCGCCGCTCCAAGGGGGGAGGCTGTCAGGAGTACGGCGCTGCGTGCAGCCAGAACCGTGGTGAGCGAGTCGGCGGGCGCGCGGTCCTGAATCAGGGTGAAGGAGAGTGCGGAGTAGGGGCCGTAGACGAGTCCGGCGAAAACGAAGCCGATCAGGGAAGGGACGGCGGTGTGCGTGATGGCGAAGGGGAGCATTCCGACGCCGTGACCCGCGATGATGCCGAGCATGGCTGGCCACAGGGGAAGCTGTCTGGCCGTGCCTAGCGCCAGAGCGCCGATGACGGCTCCGATCCCGAATGCGGCCCAGTAGGCACCGAGCAGCCCCGCGCCGGCATCGAGGTTGTCGGAGACGAACAACGGAAGGGCGACTTTGACGGGGCCGAAAGCGAGGTTGAACACCCAGGTGACGACGAGCAGGCCGAGGAGTTCCGGCTGACGCCGCAGAACAGTCAGCCCTTGCCGTGTGCCGCTGGCCACCGGCCCTGATTCCGGTGAACAGGGCAGGTTGATGCGGTTGGTCTGGAAGGCGAGCACGGCGAACGTGGCAGCGTCCAAGCCGATGATCCATACCGGGGACACCACTCCCACGAGCAGGCCCGCGAGAGCGGGGCCAGCGATCATCGCGCTCCACAAACTGGTGCTGAGCATGCTGTTGGCCGTCAGACGCTGGTCGTCGGTAAGCAGAGGAGCGAACAGGGCATGCTTGCCGGCCTTGCCCCAGGCGTGTAGCAGCGAGGAGGCACCCAGGAGCCCGACGTACACGGCCGGCGTGAGCACTCCCGCCACGTGCGCGACCGGGACCGCCCCCAGCAGCACGGCCCGTAGCGCGGAGTCAGTGACCAGGAGCCGCTGTGCCGGAAGCCGCCGCATCCATCGGCCCAGAACCAGTGCGCCGAGGGCGCCGGGCAGGACGTAGGCGGCGACAGCGACGCCCGCCAGCGCGCCTTGGCCGCCGTCGGGCCCCAGCGCGAACGCGAGCCACGCAATGGCGACGACGGTCATGCCATCGCCCAGGTCAGACAACGCGAAGACCGGCATTAGCCGCCGAAAGGCGCGGTCGGCGAACAGGGAGCGGTAGGGGCCGGGCATCAGCCGTCCCGGTGCTGCTGAGAACATGCAGGTCACAGTCGTCCTTCAAGCACGCTTGAAGTCAAGGCCGGACCGGAAAAGGGACGGGCATGCGATCTCTACCCATTAGTGAGATCGCGAACAAAGCCGGCGTGCGCGCTTCAGCACTGCGCTACTGGGAGGAGCGCGGTCTGCTGCCCGGCGCGCACCGCGAAGGCGGACGCCGAGTGTGGCCCGCGACCACCGTCCGCCGGGTCGCACTGATCAAGATGGCACAGCGGGTCGGGTTCTCCCTCTCCGAGATCACGCAACTGCTAGCCGGCGGCACCACACCATCCGCTACCCGCCAGTGGCGGGACATGGCCACGCGTAAGCTGCCCGAACTCGACCAACACATCGCACAGACCCAGGCCCTGCGGCAGGCAGTAGCGGACTGCCTTGAGTGCGGCTGCATGAAATTCGATCAGTGCGTACTACTCGACACCACGGACGCGGCACCCTGACCGACAGGCACGCCGACGGCCGGTAGGCACTCCGCGCACGGCTGTCGGCGCACAGCACCGTCGGCCCCTTCCTCCACAGCGGTCATCGGTAAGTCCAGGAATATCAGCAGCGGGTCACAGGCACCAAGAACGACCTCACTGTCATGCCGCAGATGACGCGCGTTGGAACCTGCGGCTCTTCGCCTCGGTAAGCAGAGAGTGGTTCGGCGGCCAAACATGCCCGGTGTCGAGGCTGCGCCGAGGGTCCTCCGAACAGGCGGTGGCATCGCCAACCTAACGTGCTCAACTTAGCCGAACTGTCGCGCTCAGTCACATCAAGCCAGTACTGGTCCTGCGGCCCGAACTTCCAGGTCCAGTCGAGACGGTGGCTGCCGAAGGTGCGGCGTTCGCCCTTGAACCCGGCACGCAGGAGTTTGATGTCGGCGACGGTCCGGATGATCTCCCGCTTGACCGCAATGTCGTCACCGAGTTCCTGCCATGCTGCCACGGCCTGGTCCCCGATGCGCCCGCGGAGCACGGCGGGGGTCCCGGCGTCGGCGGCGCGTTGCTCGTACTCGGCGATCTCCGCCAGCAGGCCCTTCTCGGCGCGGGCGTAGGCGATCGCGGTGACCTCGCCCTCTTCCGGCCATGACCGTCCTGGAGCAGTTTCCGCGACCCAGCTTGCGCCACTCCTCCAACTCCCCGCGCAGCCGCTGTGCCTCCGCCCTCGCGTGCGCCACTTCCTCTTTCACCGCGCGTACCGCTTGTGTAGGCAGGAGTACACCTGACCGTGCGGCCGTCCGGTTCTGCCGCTGCGAGGACAACGGTCCGTCGCACACCCCGCAGCGCACTCGGCCGTGTTTCGTAGAGCGTTGATGTTGCGGCGTGGCGGTGATCGGTAACTGAAGAGGTCTCCGGTAGTTGGTTCAGCGGCCAAGCTGGAACTTCACACCGGAGACCTCGTGCCGAGCGTCGTGGCTGCGAGGCGACACGGCCTCACCGATGGGCGGTGGGTGGTCCTTGAGTCGTTGCCGCTGGCCGGATCGGGTCGTGATCGGCCGCGCAGATGGACATTGAGAGCACTCATCGACGGGATTCGGTGGCGGGTGCGGATTGGCTCACCGTGGCGTGATGTGCCGTCGGTGTATCCGCGGTGGCAAACCTCGTATCGATGGTTTCGCCGGTGGCAGCGTGACGGCGTCTGGGCCCGGTTCCTGGCCTTGTTGCCGGCTCGGTCGGACACGGTCGGGTTGAATGGGGTGGACGCTGAGCGTGGACTCGACCATCAGCCGTGCCGATCCAGCTACCTGGGCATGGAATACGTCGACGGCCTGGCTCGCCCCGCTCCAAGCGGCTCGGCTGGATCGACGTGAGTCGTTGGAGGTGTCTGAGGATCGCGGGTCGACCTGGCGCAAGGATTTCGACCTGGTCTTCGAGCGCCTAAATCTGGCTCGTGATCGACGAGCACCTACGGTGATCGTGGGGGCGCGAGCTGCACGGTCCAAGTCCGGGCTGTCCCGACGACCGCAATTGCCCGGCAGAGGAGGTCGCAGCCCAACTTCGGACTTCCTTCTGCGAAGCCGCGGTTGATGAAGCTGATGGCTCTCGGGTGGTCACCCGTTTCAAGAGCATTCTCGAGCCCGCTGGCCAGGACTGCGGCGAGCGCGGCGTGAAAACTGTCTGCCCCTTTTTCGCGAAGAGTCTTGGTGGGCTCGCGTAATGGTGAGGGAGAGACCGCGGGCGGGGCTAACACGAAAGTCATGTACTTCTCCTGTGGTTCGGTCTTACTCGATCAGGCCAGTCAGTGGCCGCCCGCCTGCGGCAGCCATGCCGCAACGGCCTCGTCCTACCGCGCTGGGCGGGAATTGCTGATACTTTGTGGCAATGTGGTGGCTGACGACTTCGGCATGATCGCCGACGGGACACCGACGCGTAGCTGGTCTTCGCCTTGAACGAATGCGGCATCGTCCATCAGCATGCTGAACTGTCGGTGGCGGTCGGATGGTCTGCCAACGCCCGTCTCTCAAACCTCGAAGCTGTCCTGTGGGCACTGCCGAGACCGCGCTGGCAGAAAGCCCGGTAGGTGCTGGCCCGCCAACGACGTTGACGTTCACCACCCACTCTACGCGCACCCCCCGCAGCGCTGCCGCTGCCAGCTCGGCGGGCTGGTTCCAGCGATCAATGTGGTTCCCTCGGTGAGGACCGACACGACCTCGTTTCGTGTCCACTGCCTCATTCGCCCAAGTGTGGCCCATCGTCAGCCTCGCCTGTCTGGGACCTGCAACAGCGGTTGCACGTTGGGTTGAGCTGGCTGCCCGGCTCGAGTGGAGGAGCCCGTGACGGCGCCACTGTCCCCGGCATCCCCACTCGACTAGCTTCTATGACATGGCAACTACGGTGCTACGCGTCCGGCTCGTCGGCGGCGACCGCATGGACGTCACGTACGACAAACCGGACGTCTCCGATGAGGACGAGCTTGTGGAACACGTGATCTCGACGCTGGCGCGGGACTCGGCAGCGCTGCGCACCAAACATGGTGACCGGCTTGTCGTGCTCTACGGCCGAGGCGTCGCAGCGATCGAAGTTGCGCCTCGTGGTGCAGTGCTATGACGGAGGCCGCACGTATGCAGCTGCGGCGAGCGCCGGGGTCTGTGCTATGGTTGCCCAGTTGCAGTTTTGATTTCCGTAGACGTTTCGGCGCCTGATGGGTTAACCAAAGCCCATGCAGGTGCTTTTTTCGTTTTCGTGTCGCTTCCGGCGCGGGTGATCAACGCGGCGGCACGTGAGTCCGCACAGTGCGGGCTCCAACAGCCTGCGAGGGAGTAGACATGGCTACAGGTACCGTGAAGTGGTTCAACGGCGACAAGGGCTTCGGCTTCATCAGCCAGGACGGCGGCGGCGCCGACGTTTTCGCCCATTTCTCCGCAATCTCGGCGAGTGGCTTCCGCAGTCTTGAGGAGAACCAGCGGGTGGAGTTCGACATCACTCAGGGCCCGAAGGGCCCGCAGGCGTCGGATATCCGCTCGCTGTAATCCACGCACTGCCGCAGGCGGCCTGACTGGTTCAGCAGGCCGCCGTTCGGCGCATCTACCATCATCTGTTCAGGTTCGTTTTGTGATGTCTCGTGGCCTGTGGCCCGTGCCTTCTCTGCGACGTGCCGTTCCAGGAAGGCATAATATGACCGCGATCACCACGTCAGCGCGTACACCCCACACCCACCCGGCAACGGTCGTCGCCAGGTTCAGCCCCAGCCGGTACCCGGTTGCCGGCGCTCCGCCTTTCCGGAGCCTGGCCCCTGCCGCGGCCTACGGTCCCATGGCACAGTTTCTTGCTCCGTGCACCGTGGAAGACGAGAAGCCCGCGCCCCGTGCATCCGACTGCGGCGAGGTGGCGATGCATCGATTGCGCCACCCGTTCACCCTCGCAGCCGACACGACACCAAGATCCGGGCAGCCGACAAGCAGCTACGCCAGCTCGTCACCGAGCACGGCAACAGCCTGACGCTCTGGCGGCAGGATGACAACGAAACCGCGCCCGGACGGGCGTCTTCACCGATCGGGTTGATGCCCCGCCCAGGGTTCTGACGGCGTCGGTGTTGGACCCATTCCTTGCCTTCGGCGGCGACGCCTTCGAGGGACGTGCAGGATGCGGCTGAGCCCGGCGGCGCCGAGCGATAGCTCAGCGATTTTGGTGGAGTTCTCGTCGGGCTGGAGCGTCTCGTTGTCGGGTTCGCTGACTCTGATGGAGTGGGTTCCCGTTGAAGAGGATCAGTTCGAAGGTCTGCTGTTGGGTGACGATCCCGTCGATGCGCACCGCGGCGACGGCGTCGAAGCGGTGGTTGAGTCGTTGGATCGTGTGGCTTGTGGCGGTATCGCAATCGAGATCGATGGTGGCCTGTCGGACGCCGTCGTCGGTGAGGAACAGCAGCAGACGGTAGCGGGAGTACCGCCATGGTCCCCGCGGGCACCGGGTTTCTTGCAGCAGGGTGCTGGTGCCTCGATGAAGGCGTGTGCGATCACGTGGCTGGGCGAAGGCGATCTACGCCAGCGACCTTGAGGGCAGTGAACTCGGCGTGGTGGACGAGGTAGTCGATCATGGCTGCGGCGGCAACGCCGCGGGCGGCTGACGGCGTGATGGCGGTCATGGTAATCGAAGCGTAACTGCTCGGTGGTTCGGCAGGCCGTGGCGATGATGGTGAGGCAGTTTGCGGAGACGGGGTCTTGGGGGTTGGGTGCGGTTTCCGTGACGGCGCCGAGGGTGGCGAGCCGGTGGCGTAGGCGTGCGGGCAGCAGTCGTTCTAGCTTGGTGGCTGCGGCAATGGCGTGTTCGCCGATGCCCGCCACGGCGGATGCGGCGGCGGTGCGCAGCCCGATCGCCACGGCGAGGGCTTCGTTGTCATCGAGCAGCAGCGGCGGCATGCTGGTTCCCGTGCATAGCCGGTAGCTGCCGGCGACGCCCGATGTGGCATCGATGTCGTAGTCGAGTTGACGTAGCCGGTCGATGTCGGCACGGACAGTGCGGGCGGTGACTCCGAGCCGGTCGGCACGGGCATCCACGCGCTACTCGCACACCCCGACAGAGGATGGATCACCGGTCAGAACATCCGTGCCGACGGCGGACTCACATAGCCACCCCCCCCGCACGGGTCGGACCAGGTCCAGGCCAGCCGAACCCGGCCACGGGGCTGTCTGCCACTGGCGGAAACTCAGGTGGCCTCAGCGCGCGATCTGGGTAGAGTCGCGCAATGCCCGAGCTGAAGCGGCTGCATGCCGGCCACGCCCCGGCGGTCCTGGCCTTCGAGCTGGCGAACCGCACCTACTTCGCTGCCTCGATCTCCGACCGCGGCGACGACTTCTTCGACCAGTTCGCCGACCGGTACAACGCCTTGCTGGCCGAGCAGAAGGCTGGCATCTGCGCCTTCTACGTGCTCGTCGCCGAGGACGGCTCGGTACTAGGCAGGTTCAACTTGTACGACTTGGAGGACGGCACTGCCAAACTCGGCTACCGGGTTGCGGAGCAGGTCGCCGGCCGCGGCGTGGCGACCGCGACCGTCCGGGAGCTGTGCCGGATTGCGGCAGCGAGCAACGGCCTGCGCACGCTGCGGGCGACCACCTCCCACGACAACGCCGCGTCTCAAAAAGTCTTGGCCAAGGCCGGGTTCGTCCCGGTTGGCCCTGCCACCCCGGCGGATCTCGGCGGCAAGTCAGGCACTTGGTACCAGCGCGACCTCCAGCCGTAGGCCTTGATCTCGCTCGTGGGTCGGCTGCGGAAAGGCTGCGGCCACCGCTGATCATCGATGTGTGAAGACTAACGATCTTGTGGTGGCCGCAGGTCACTACGTAGACCCTGCTCGCTGGACACGAAGCGTTCGAGGGCCTGATGAGCCGAATAGTCGACCGGTTCGCCCGGGTCGAACCCCGGCGTCGGCTACGGGTCTGATGCTGGGGCTGCTGTCGGACCTGCCAGGTAAGGCTGCTGGAGCATCGCCGAGTGGGGCCGGAGAGTCCCCCGGACGGCATGCGGCACCTGCTCGGCCAGGCTCGATGGGATGCCGACGCCGTGCGTGATGTCGTGCGCGAGTACGTCCTGGCGCATCTACGCGACGAGGGTGCAGTGCTGGTGGCCGACGAGACCGTCTTTCTCGCGACCCCGACGGCTCCGGCAGCCCCAGCTACCACCCGAACTTTGGGTGGTACCGGCACCACCAAACTGAGCCGATCTCCGTCGACCCTGTCCGCAACGGACGTTCCTCCGGTCGCGCCAGGGGGCGCATTGTTCTCGCCACGACCGAGTGCCGGCTCGATCCGGCTGCGGTGACGCCGCGTAGCGAGCGGTCTGTGGCGGATCGACGCACGTGATCTTGGTTGAGATCGAGCCGTTGGCGGAAAGAGGATGCCCTCGAAGCGAGGATGGAGGTGCGATCCATCATCCCATCTGTCCGCCAGCCCGTCGGAGTACTGGCCTATCGGCGCGGCGGTTGGCCGGTGTCGGTGTGGGGCTGGAGGATCACGACCGGGATCTGGCGATCGGCTTTCCTGAGGTATCTGTCGTAGTCGGGCCACAGGTCGGTCATCATCCGCCACAGTCTTTCCCGCTCATCGCCGGTTGCGGTGCGGGCTGTGGCGATGAGGTGTCCCGCGGCGACTTGCACCCGAACTTCGGGGTTCGCGAGGAGGTTCAGGTACCACGAGGGATGGTGCGAGCTGCCGCCGTTTGAGCCGACAACGATATATCGATTGTCGTCCAGACCGTAGATCAGGGCGGTGCGGCGGAGGTTGCCAGACCTGCGGCCCCTCGTGGTGAGCAGTAACGTCGTCACTCCCCAACGGTGGTGTCCTTGGCGGCCGTCGGTGTCGACGTAGCGGCGGATGTGCTCGGCCACCCATCCGGTCGGGCTGTCCAGGATCTCCTCGTCGGCGCTCATTGCGCGCCCTCTTTCGCCGCGTTCCCGGACGCGGTCGGCGGGACCCGACCAGCCAGCGTCGTTCGGAGCTCGGCGATCCTTCGCAGGTCGTCGCTGAGGCGAATCTTGTCCGCTGTGGTCAGCGGCAGCCCCGCCGCGTCGGCGAGGAAACGCTGCGCGCTCGTCGGGTCGTCGAGCCGGAGCGCGATGTCCGCGCGCAGGACTAGCGCGCGGAAGCGCAGCGCCGGCTCGGCACCGGTATCGGCGGCCAGCGCCCCGTCGAGCACCTTGGCGGCTGTGGAAAAGTCTCCCTTGGCGTCGGCTAGTCGGCTGCCCGTCTCGAGGGCGCGCTCGAGGCGGCTGCGTGGTGACGCGTCGGCAGACTGCTCGGTGATGGGCTGCCCGATACGGATGTAGTTGCCGGCGGGGTCGACGACGATGAATTGTCGGACGCCGTAGAACGGCATGTCCTTAAGCGGGTTGATGCGTGGGACGCCGCGTGAGGGGACCTTGCCGAGTAAGCCTCTGATGCCGGCGGTGAACGCGTCGTAGAGCCCGTCGGCGTCGGTGGTGGTCACGTAGCAGGTGCCCCAGTTGTTCGCCGGCTGCAGGTCCTTCAGCACGAAGAAGTGCAACTCGATGCCTCCTCGCCGGACCGAGGCGTAGGTGTTCGGGCGCTGCTGTTGGTAGGTCACCTCGAACCCTAGCGCGCGGTAGAAGTCGAGTGTGTCGTTGATGGATTTGGCCGGCAGTATCGGGATCATGGTCTCGGTCACGTGGGCGCCTCCACCGTCTCGGTGTGGTGTTGTGGGTCCCGGGCACCGCCGGGGTCGTTAAGACGGCGCAGGACGGCCAACGTCGTGGAAAGTTCGGCCTCGTTGTACCGCTCGGCGAGCGTGTTGGCCCACCTGGCTTGGACCTCGCGGATCCGCTGCATCGCCCGCTGGGCCCGCGGTGTGATCACCATGAGTTTGGCCCGGCGGTGGTGCGGGTTGTCCTGGTAGGTGATCAAGCCGTCGCGTTCGAGGGCGTCGGCGGTCTGCTGCACGCTCTGTCTGGACAGGCCCATGATTCGCGCCACGTTCGCTACTGGCGCAGGGGCGTGCTCGACCACGCCGAGGATCTGCCAGCGCGCGCTGGTGAGGCCGAACGGCCGGGTGAGCTCGTCGCCTTCGGCCAACAGGAAGCTGTTCGCGCGGAACACTTCGATCACGAGGTCGGACAGCAGCACGCCCGCCACCGACAATTCAGACATGACAAGACCGTGTCATGTAGACACGTGCTTGTCAAACGTGTCGGTTGTGGTGCGACTACATCTCGGGACGGACCCGCACAAGCGTTCAGCAACCATCGAGGTCGAAGACCTCTCACTGCCGCGGCCGCGGCCCGACTCTTGCGCCCGGGCCGCTGGCACCACTTGCCATTGGGACCAGTCACGTCGAGCGTGATTGCCGAGGGGTCGGTCGGCCCTACCGCGCGGTGTATCCGCCGTCCACGGGGAGAGCGACGCCGACGACGAAGCTGGCGCCGGAACTGCACAGCCAGAGCACGGTGGAGGCGATCTCGTCGGCCCGGCCGAACCGGCCGATGGGCTGATTGGCCAGCGCTGCGGCGATGTCGAGTTCACCGTTGGCGATCATGGCGGTGACCATGGGGGTCTCGAACGTTCCGGGGCAGATGGCGTTGATTCGGATCCCGCGCGGCGCGTACTCCAGGGCTGCGCTGCTGGTGAGCCCGAGTACGCCGTGTTTGGACGCGTGGTAGGCGGCGCGTCCCGGCAGGCCGACGAGGCCGCCGAGTGAGGAGCAGTTGACGATGGCGCCGCTGCCCTGCTCGCGCATCTGCCGCAGTTCGTGTTTCGTGCAGGCCCAGACGCCGCGCAGGTTGACGGCGTTGACGCGGTCGAAGGTGTCGGCTGGTTCGTCGGCGGCGTCGGACGGCGGGGCCTGGATGCCGGCGTTGTTGAAGGCCATGTCGAGGCGGCCGTAGGCCGCGACGGTCTGGTCGATGAGGGCGGCGACCTGGGGCTCGTCGGACACGTCGCACTGGATGCCGAGGGCTTCATGCCCGCGGGCCCGCAACTGCCCGGTGGCGCTCTGAAGGGCTTCGTCGTTGATGTCGGCGAGGACGACCGCGGCTCCGGCGTGGGCGAACGCCTGCGCGGTGGCTAGACCCATGCCGGAGCTGGCGCCGGTGACGAGTGCGACCTCGCCCGTGAAGTCGTAGGTGAGGTTCATGATGTCTCCCGATGAGGTCGGGCAGTGTGGGCTCAGCCGGCGCGGAATTCGACGGTCGCGGTGACAGCGCCGTCCAGGTCGGCGATGCGGGCGGCGGCGTCGCCGTCGAGGCGGCCGATGATCACGATGCCGGGGTAGTACGACTGGTCGCCGTAGTAGAGGACCAGGTCGTTGCCGGGCGCGTAGTACCCGACGTCGCCGACGTCGGGGTCCGCGCCGTCTGGCTGGCCGTCCAGTGACAGGGGTGCGGGCAGCGGGCCGGTCTTCTCCACCGCGCCGTGGTCGACCATGTCGACGGTCAGCGGTAGCTGGGCGATGAGGTCACGGCCGGCGGCGCTGTCGAAGATCGTGGCTTGGAAGCGCTGATCGTTGATGGTGATCTGAATTCTCATCTGTTCTCTTCGGGGTGCGGCTGTGCCGCTCGGTGGTGCCGTGGCCCGGCCGGTGATGCCGGGCGATGTCGCGGACGTTGCGCCGCCGGTGTCGCCGGACTGACCGTTGCTGCCGCAGCCGGCGAGGGTCAGTCCGAGGAGCGCCGACAGCGCCACGCCGACGCTCGTGCGTGAGGCTGGCATGGCATCTCCCAGAGTAGGGTTCGGCACCGCGTCACAGCGTGAGCAGAACCTTGGTGGCGGCGCGCTGATCCATGGCTTGGTAGCCCTCGGCGGCCCGGTCGAGCGGCAGGGTCAGGTCGAAGACCTTGCCCGGGTCGATCGTGCGGTCCCAGATCAGCCGGATCAGCTCGGGCAGGAACCGCCGGACCGGTGCCGGGCCGCCGTGCAGGTGCACACCCGACATGAACAGCACGTCGCCGGGGATGGCTACGTCGTGCGACACCCCGACGAAGCCGACGTGGCCGCCGGGGCGCGCGGAGTGGATGGCCTGCATCATGGCCTCCTGGGTGCCGACCGCCTCGATGACGCTGTGCGCACCGAGGCCGCCGGTCAGCTCCTTGATCCGCTCGACGCCGGCGTCGCCGCGTTCGGTGACGATGTCGGTGGCGCCGAACTCCCGCGCGAGGGCCTGCCGGTCGGCGTGGCGGCTGAACGCGATGATCCGCTCGGCGCCGAGCTGCCGGGCGGCCAGGACGCCGAGCAGGCCAACCGCGCCGTCCCCGACGACCGCGACGGTCTTGCCGGGGCCGGCCTCGGCGGCGACGGCGGCGAACCAGCCGGTGCCGAGCACGTCGGAGGCCGCCATCAGCGACGGGATCAGTTCCGGGTCGGGGCGCCCGGGAGTGGCGACGAGGGTGCCGTCGGCGAGCGGGACGCGGGCCAGCTCCGCCTGGGTGCCGATGGTGCCCATCAGGACGCGGTGCACGCAGTACGCCTGGTAGCCCGCCCGGCAGATCTCGCAGGTGTTGTCGGACGCCCAGAAGGAGCCGACGACGAAGTCACCGACCTTCACGGTGCGCACCTCGGACCCGACCGCCTCGACGACGCCGACGTACTCGTGACCCATCACCTGATGGTCGACCGGCTCGGCGCCGCGGTACGGCCACAGGTCGCTGCCGCAGATGCAGGTCGCCGCCAGGCGGATGATCGCGTCGGCCGGCTCGACGATCGTCGGGTCCGGGCGCTGCTCGACCCGCACGTCCCCGGGCTTGTACATCACAACCTGACGCATCGTGGTGCGCTCCGTTCGCTTCGATCGGGATCGGCCCCGCAGGGCCCACGGCACCAGTCAACGTGCCCGCCCGAGGACGAAGAAGTCCTTGTCGATGGGTGTACCGACAGGGAATCCCTCACTGGGGTCGCGCGGCCTACGCTCGACGCATGAACAACCGCTCGGAGGTGCGTGACTTTCTGACCACGCGCCGGGCCCGGCTGACGCCCAAGCAGGTCGGCCTGCCGCTGACGGGCAGCCGGCGCGTGCCCGGGCTGCGGCGCAGCGAGGTCGCCGCCCTCGCCGGACTCAGCGTCGAGTACTACGCCCGGCTCGAACGAGGCCAGATCGCCGGCGCGTCGTCCGGCGTGCTGGAGGCTCTGGCCCGGGCGTTGCAGCTCGACGAGACCGAACGTGCCCACCTGTTCGACCTCGCCCGCGCTGCCGACGGCATCCCGACCTCGGGGCGACCCCGCCGCCGCACCGCCACCAAGGCCGCCGCACGCCTCAGCCTGCGGTGGGCGATGGAGGCAATCACCGACGGCGTCGCGTTCGTGCGCGATCCGCAGCAGAACCTGCTCGCCACCAACGCGCTCGGCCGCGCGTTCTACGCACCGTTGATCGGCGACGGGGGACGCCTGCCCAACCTGGCCAGGTTCCAGTTCCTCGACCCGGCCGCGCGCGACTTCTACCCAGACTGGGAACGCTTCGCCGAGATGTGCGTCGGCGTCATGCGCGCCGAGGCCGGCCGCGACCCGCACGACTGCGGGCTGCAGGATCTTGTCGGCGAACTCTCCACCCGCAGCGAGGACTTCCGCCGGCTCTGGGCCGACCACAACGTGCGCACCCACGGCGCCGGCACCAAGCGCTTCCACCACCCCGTCGTCGGCGAACTCACCCTCGCCTACGAGGAACTCGCGATCACCGCCGAACCCGGCCTGGTGCTGCTCGTGTACACCGCCGAACCCGGCTCGCCGTCCGCCGAACGCCTCCGCCTGCTCGCCTCCTGGGAGGCCACCGCCGCGACCACCACCGGCACGGCAGTCCGCGACACCGAAGGAACCTGATGCAGATCACCCGCAGGTCCATCGCCACCGCCAAGGGGCCCGGCGACTGGTTCACCGGCGATGTTCACATCGACGCCGTCACCGCCGCAGCCCCGCCGCCATGGGTCACCGCGAGCCTGGTCCACTTCATGCCCGGCGCCCGCGTCCTGTTCGAAGCCGACGAGGAACACTGGCACGGCGCCGCACCCGACCGGCTCATGGTCCACCTCGCCAACAACGAGGCCGACGACCAGCACGACGTCGCGGGGAGCTGTGCATAGCCACGAGCATGCTCGGCGGCGCCGTCCATGATGCCAGCGAGCAGGTCTGCCCGTCGCGCGCTGACCCACTGAGAAGGTGGCTCAGGTGCCTCGCGCAGGCCAAGTCCTCAGCGGCCCTCCCGGGATCGACGACCCGGCACGCGAGGACCGCGCGGTCGGATTCGAGTCGCTGGCCCACAACCTCGAGCCCGAGCTCATCAAGACGGCAAAACTTGGTCATGTCAGGGCAGGCGAAGCCCGGATCGGGGCAGCGTCAGGCACGTCGAGTTCTTCCGGATGGACGGCGGAGGACAAGGCGAGGTGGCGCACACCTGGAGAAAGACCCCCAGGCGCGAAGGAGGCCCGTCGAGGGATCGCCGGAATCCCTCGACGGGCCCGGTCGCCGAGGCTCAGCCCCAGGTCTGGCCGGCCGGTTCCTTGATGGTGCGGTTGATTCGGTTGAAAAAGTTGGTCAGTGCGATCTCCAGGTTGATCGCGCCGATCTGCTCCTCAGTGAAATGGGTGTTTACCTCTTCCCAGATCTCGTCGGTGACTCCCTCCGCGCCGTCCTGCAGCCGGGTGGCGGCCTCGGCCAGCGCCAGTGCCGCGCGCTCCGCATCGGTGTAGAACGGCGCCTCACGCCACGCCGCTACGTTGTGCAGCCGCTCGTCGGTGTCACCGGCCTTCTTCCCCCCGGCGACACTGGCGTAGACGCACGCCGAGCAGCTGTTGATCTGGCTGGCGCGTAGATGGACCAGCGCGAGCAGCTTCGGGTCGACGCCCCCGGCGGCGATCGCCTGCTGCAGATGCCCGACCGCTTTCCACACGTCGGGGTTGTTGGTGTTCTTGTTCTTCAGCCGGTTCTGCATGGCAGGGTGCTCTCCTTGGTCGGGGTTACCTTGCGGGGCTGGTGCCCGTCACCCCTATGACGGAGCAGCTTCCAGGGAGGTAACACCATGTCCGGCGCCCATCCAGCCGATCCGATCGCCGAGGCCTTCGAGGCGCACCGCGACCGGCTCACCGCCGTCGCCTACCGCGTGCTCGGCTCGCACGCCGACGCGGACGACGCGGTGCAGGAGGCGTGGCTGCGCCTCTCCCGCCAGGACACCGACACCATCGACAATCTCGGCGGCTGGCTGACCACCGTGGTCGGCCGGATCAGCCTCGATCTCCTACGCTCGGGCCGCACGCGCCGGACAGTCCCACTCGACGACCAGCTGCCCGAACTCGCCGTGACGCTCGACGACGGTCCGGCTCCGGAAGAGCTTGTGGCGCTGGGTGACTCGGTGGGCTTGGCGCTGTTGACGGTCCTGGACTCGCTGCGCCCCGACGAGCGCCTGGCGTTCGTGCTGCACGACGTGTTCGCCGTCTCCCACGGGGAGATCGGCACCATCCTCGGCAGGTCCGCCGACGCGACCAAGATGCTCACCAGCCGCGCCCGGCGGAAGGTGCAGGCCGCCCGGCAGTCGGCAAGCGACCGACAGCGGCACCGCGAGGTGGTCGCGGCGTTCTTGGCCGCGGCCCGCGAGGGCCGGTTCGAGCGTCTGCTGGAAGTTCTCCACCCCGAAGTGAAGTTCACCGTCCACACCCCGAACGGCCAGTTCGTCACGCTCGGAGCCACCGAAGTCGCCACCCGCGCCCAACTGGCCGGCAGTGCAGCACGAGGACACGCAGCGAGTGTCAACGGCCGCCCCGGCGTCATCTCCTGGAACGAGAACGGCACCCCCCTGTCCCTGCTCGCCTTCACCGTCGACGACGGCCGCATCACCGAGATCACCGCTGTGATCGACCCAGCCAAGCTCGCGCTCATCGACCTGCCAGGTCCAGTGTGAGCCGCCATTGCCCCCGCGTCGGGGCTACACCCTCAACTGTGAAGAGCCGATAGTGCGGGCATTCGTGCGATAGAGGTCGCGAGTCGCTGCGTCGCATGCGGCCGGCTTGGCTACTGGCTTGGCTACCGGGTGGACTGGATGGTCCGCACCGGCGACCTGCAGCTGCTGGACTACGCGTAGGTCAGTCGGACCGCAGCGTGAACGCCCTTGTCGGCAGTGCCGCGAGTTCGTCGGCGCTCGAACACTGGCTAAGCGTGATGGCTCGGAGCGGTCAGCGTCCGCGTTGGCGTCGCGGGGTGCGGCGGGCCGGGTATCAGCTGATCGCGGGATGCGCCGGAGCTGTTTCCGGTGCGGGAGCTATGGGATGCCGGCCGTCTCGGCGTGGTGGGCCGTGGGCCGGGGCGTCACCGCGTATCGGCTCAGGGTAAGCAGGGGAAGCGCCAGCGCGGCCAGGGTGAGGCCCAGCACCGCTACCGCGATCATCGCGCCCCGCAGGCCGGTCGCGGATGCCCATAGTCCGACATAGACCGGTCCCAGCAGGAATCCGAGGTAGGACACGACCGTCACGATTGAGGTCGCACGCCCGCGTGAGGACTCGACGGCGTTGCGCGAGACAATGCTCAGCAACGTGGGGAACAGTGCGGCGGTCCCGGCAGCGGCGAGGACGAGTCCGGTCAGGGCGACGGGCACGGACGGGGCGCGCGCGAGGATCGTCGCGCCGGCGGCGGCCGCGACGGACCCGAGGACGAGGACCTTCCGGGCGTGGGCGGGGTTCAGCGTGCTGGCCGCGACGCGGGTGATCGCGACGACGGCGGCGAACGCCGCAGGTGCGATCGCGCTGAGTCCGGGTCCGGCAGCCAGGACGTCCTGCAGGAAGACCGCCCCCCAGCTCTGGTGGGCGTTTTCGCTGGCGAACGCGAGCGCGCCGAGCGCACCCACGAGGAGCAGCGGCCAGAGCGGCATCCGGATGCCGCTCTGGCCGCTCGGTGTGGCCGGCTCCGGACTGGACACGCCGGCGGGTAGGGCGCGGTGGATGGCGGCACCGGCCAGGGCCGACAGCAGCAGCACGACCGCGAACGGGACCCACGTGGGTGCAGCGTGGGCGAACGCGGCGCCGGTGCCTAGGCTGGACACGACGACCGCGGTGGAGAACACCGCGCCGGCCCGGGTGATGATCGGCCGGCCGGAGCGCTGCTCGGCACGGCCGCCAGCCGAGTTCATGGCCACGTCGACCGCGCCGCTGGCCATGCCCACGACGACGAGCCCGGCACAGAGACTGACGAGCCCGTCGGCCGTGATGGCCGCTGTGAGGCCTGCCCCACCCAGGGCGACGACCAGGAGGGCGGTGCAGCGCAGCCCCCACCGGTCGAGTGCCCGGCCGGTCAGGAGCATCGCGGGCAGCGCGCCGGCGCTGATGAACAGCAGTGCGGTGCCGAGTTGGGCGTCGTCGAGGCCGGCCTGATCGCGCACGCTTGGTACCGCTGAGCCCCAGGTGCCCCAGAACGCCCCGAACATGGCTGACGCGAGGTAGGTGGCCGTGACCAACTGCTGGTGCGGCGAGGCAAGGTGCATTGTGTAACGCTACACAGATAGGATCTTCGTATGCAAGCGCGTCGACCCACGTCTCGTCGAGTGACGATGAGTGACGTGGCCCGCGCGGCCGGCGTGTCGCCGATGACCGTGTCGTACACGTACAACCAGCCGGATCGGGTCTCCGCCGAGAGTCGGGCCAAGGTGCAGCAGGCCGCTGCGGTGCTCGGTTACGCCGGACCGGATCCGAGCGCGCGGTCCCTGCGTTACGGCGCCACGCGCACCCTCGGCGTCGTGCTCGGCGAGCACCTCACCTACGCCTTCGACGACCCGCAGGCCGTCGCCTTCCTCGCCGGCATCGCAGAGGTGTGCGCCGAGCGTGGGTGCGGGCTGCTCATCGTGCCGACCGGCACCGGCGACGACGACCGCAACCGTGTGGTCGCCGCGGCGGTGGACGCCTACGTCGTGTGGACGACCACGGACGACGACCCGGTGCTCGCCGCAGCGTGCGGCACCCGCCGCCCGGTCGTCATCCACGGCGGGCCCGACCGTGACGGCACGACGCTGGTGGGCATCGACAACCGCGCGGCGGCCCGCGCGGCGGGCGCCGAGGTGTTCGCGACCGCCCGGCGTCCGGCCGTGCTGAGCTTCCCCATCGACCGGAATCGTCACACCTTCGTGCGCTGCGGTGTCGATCCCGACACCGTCGCGTACCCGGTCACCCGTGACCGGCTGGCCGGATATCGCGATGCCGCCCGGGATCTCGGCATCGACTGGTCCCAGGTGCCGGTGGGCGTATGCAGCACCAACGACATGGCCGAAGCCCGAACGGTCATGCGCCAGCTGCTAGCCTCGACGCCCCGCCTCGACGCCGTCGCCGCCATGAGCGACCACCTGGCGCTCGCCGCCCTGCGGGAGGCGGCCAGCCCGCTGCGTGTCAGCGGCTGGGACGATTCGGACATCGCGCGGGAGCACAACCTCACGACGGTGGCCCAGTCGCTGCGTGAGCAAGGGGCAGCCTGCGCAACCGCGGCGTTCGGTGATCCAGCACCGGATCACCGCGGCGCCTGGCGACTGGTTCGGCGGGCATCCACCGGCGGCTGACCCGCTGCGCCGTCCAGTTCGCTATCTCTTGCCCGGCGCGTTGCCAGACAGTCCACCGGCCCTCGGCTCGCTCGGTGGCTGAAGTTGCCGTGGAGCCCGGGTCCGTCGGCATGGCGTCAGACGCCGCACATTACGAACTCGGCCAAATCGTGAGGATCCACACCCATGCGACTGGATTTGGCCTCGGCGAGCAGCACGGGTACGTCAGTAAGATCCGATGGCGCTCATCGACACGTCCGGACGTCGGCGGCCGGCAAGCACCTCACCTTCGGGGCGAGCGCTTCGCGGCATGAGCGAGCGTGCGGCCGCGCGGACCGCGGGCTACTCGCATGAGATCTGGCACGGGGTTCGGGTGCCCGTCCGCGGGCGTGGTCTCTTGGGTGCCGTGGCTACCGTGTCGGTGTGGATGCCGATGTAGTGGTGGTCGGAGCTGGTGCGGCCGGGCTCGCCGCGGCCAGGCGGTTGGGCGGGGCCGGCAAGCGGGCGGTGGTGTTGGAAGCACGCTCTCGGATCGGGGGCCGGGTGCACACTGATCGGGATTTCGCCGGATTTCCGGTCGAGCGAGGCGCGGAGTTGCTGCACGGCTCACGTAGCCCGTCGCGAGTGTTGGCGGACGCCGCTGGTCTGACCGTGCTGCCGGCGATGTCAATGTGGCGCGCTCGTGTCGTGGACGAGGGCCGGGTGCGGCGGTTGTTGCCGTGGCTGTTGCCGACGATGGGACGGTACCTAAGTCTGGCGCGGACCGTCCGTTCGGGGGACATCGACCCCGACGTGTCGCTCGGTGAGCTGCTGCGGGGCCGCAGCGCTGACGGACGACTCGGCCGTCTGGCGGTCGGCGTGGCCAATGACGCGTGCACCGACCTGGACGGCTTGAGCGTGCGCTACCTGGCACGGGTGATGGCCAATGGCGAGGAGACCGGTCGGCATTCGCGTGTCGCGGAGGGCTACGACCGGCTTCTTGACTACGTCGCCGCCGGCTGCGTGATTGTCCGAGACGCCCCGGTCACGGCGGTGTGCTGGATGCGCGATGGCGTCCGGGTCGAGGCCGACCGCTGCTACCGCGCGCGGCGAGCGATCATTACCGTACCGCTCGGCGTGCTCAAGGTCGGCATGGTGCGGTTCGATCCACCGCTGCCGCCCGCGAAAGGCAAGGCAATCGCCGGGTTGGCTATGCATCCGGGCATCAAGGTGCTGTTGCGCTTCACCAGCCGGCTGTGGCCGGCCGGCGCCAGCTACGTCCTGCTCGACGAGGACATTCCCGTGGTCTGGCCGGCCCACGCCGACACACCGGTGCTGACGGCGTTCGTCATGGGACCAAGAGCAGCGGCCCTGCGCCGACCGCCGGGTCCAGTCGAGCGGGTGGTGTCCGCGCTGGTTCGGGTCTGGGGCGAACGAGTACGCCGCGCCCTGGCCGACGCCCAGGTAGTCGACTGGGGCGCGGACCCGTGGACCCTGGGTGGTTACTCATCCGAGCCGCCTGGCGCTGGTCATCAACGCGCCGCGCTCGCCGCGCCGTGCGGGCCGCTGCACTTCGCCGGTGAAGCCACCGACGACGTCGCGCCAGGTACCGTCAGCGGCGCCCTCCGCTCCGGCGAACGCGCTGCCGACGAGATTGTCCAGCTCGACAGCGCAGCCGCACCCCGATAGCTCCCGATGCGCGCTCATCGGTAGCTCAGGTGCCCGGGCGTCGCGGAGCGCCGACTACCCGCAGTGAGGGGTGGTGTGCGACTGGTGTGCACGGACGGCGGCAACTCCAGATGCCGTAGGTCGCGCTCGACTTGCATCGTGGCCCGTCTGGTGCACTTGATCATGAAGGCGCGGATTACGGCGAGTTCGGATCCCGGGTAGGCTCAGCCGGCCTAGCCAGCGCAACTCGGCCGCCTCCCGGGCCGCCAGGACGCGCGACTTGAACGACATCGGGCGACCGGGAACATCCGGAGGTTCCGGGTGCTGCCGACCCGGGCCTCACCAGCCGCCTCCCGGATGAAGGGAATCCACTGCGCATAGCGTGGAGAGTCGATCAGCACCTGCCAGATTGCTGCGGCGTCGCGTCGATATCCACCTGTGTCGAGATCTCGCGCATCGGTCCTCTTTCGGCAAGAGCTCCATCCTGACATCAGTCGATCGGTGGGAGGATCGTGGGTTCCGCGCCCGGGAATCGCCCAGGGCTCATTCAGAGTCGACGGGGGAGGAACCGCTAGTCAGCGGTCGTCGAACCGGCGGCTGACGACAGGGTCGCCGCACCTGGCGCACCGCCCCACCGTCACACGGGCCGACGGACAGTCCGCGGCGCGGGCCTCGGTTGGCGGCATCTGGGTAAGCACAGCTGCCACTCGACGCCCCGGCGATCAGCCGAGTCACCCAGGGGCCGGACGATGACCGACCCGGGATGGTCGACGTCAACGAGCCGAAGTGTCCGGACCTGCCTTGCGGTTCTCCGGCCGAGGAATGCTGCCGCAGCGCCGACCACCGCTCCACGAGATGCTCTGGGTCCCGCAGGCGGGTCGTACGGCTCCGGCCAGTATTCGGTGATCCGGTCAATGAGGCCCTGCTCGCCTACCTCAACCCAGACGCGGGCGGTCTGTTCCTTCCTACCGAACGTCAAGCCGCGACGGCGCGAGGCTGCCATAGGCGACCACGCGACGCACTCGCAGGTGCCAGTTCACCTGGGTACTCCATGTTGACCTGAAGGAACGCGGACCTGCTTCGTCGAAGGCTGGAGCCGCAGCCGCCACCACCAATGCACCGACCACGTGTTGACCTACACGAGCCACACGCGCTGACCGTGGTCGGCGAGTACGCGGACCACTTCAACGACCACCGGCCACACCAAGGCCGGCAGCAGCGGCCACCCAACCACGACCCGGCCGTCAGCCGAAGCCCTCACCTGGCGAACCTTGCCGCTGCCCGCCGCGCGGTGGCCAGCAGCAGCCCGGCGAGTCCCACCCAACCGCCGATGAACAGCACGGCCTTGGCCAGGGTGGCGAGTGAGTTGGCGAGGCTGAGTACGCTCAGCGGCTGCGGCTGCCCGGCGATCAGGACCAGCGCGGTGAGGTTCTCGACGGCGTCGGCGATCGGGGCGAGCACGAACGCGGCCGTCGTGCGCCGACCGAGCCGGTCGAGCCAGCCGCCGGGCGGCTGAGCACGCCATGCGAGCACGCTGAGCGCGGTGAAGCAGAGCAGCGTGCCGATGATGATGGTGATGTCGACGACCTGGACCCAGCCGAACAGGTCGAGCGTGCCCTTCGCCGCCAGATGGTCCAGCGCGGCACGCTTGCTCGCCAGGTCGAAGGTGACCGGGACACCACCCCAGCCTGCACCCGGGTAGCCGACCCGGCTGAACAGCGCCTCGGTGAACGACCCGCCGACCATCATGACCAGGAAGCCGGCGACGCACCAGGCGCCTACGAAGACGGTGCGGGGGACGGTCCGCAGGGTGACAAGTGGCTTCATGAGCCGTGACGCTACGACTGCGGACACCGCACTACCATCGCCTCACGTTGCAGATACCTGGCGTCCGGTGACACGGGAGGGTGGCAGGTGGAAAGGATGGCCGAGGCGGGTCCGTCGGTCTGCGTCGCGGTGGTGGCGAACACCGCCCGCTCGCTGGTCGCGGTCGGGGCCGATCCGGCCGCCGTCGAGCAGGTGCTCGGGTTCGCGCTCGACCAATACATCGATCCGGACGCGCACGTCCCGCTCGCCACGCTGGCGCGGCTCGAACGCGCGGCGCCGGACCTGACCGGCGACCCCGCGGTGGCGCTGCGGCTGGCCGGCCGATGCGCCGCCGACGGCGATGTCGGCGCGATCGGGCAGCTGGCGGCGCACAGCCCATCGCTGCGCGAGGCGCTGCGCCTGGCGGTCCGTCACGCCAACGTGCTCGGTACGGGTCTGCGGCTGGCGCTGCGGACCACGACCGACCGGGCCGAGCTGAGCTACCACCGCACCGAGGCGGCCTCGCGCACGATGCACGGCGCCGAACTGGCGCTCGGCGAGATCGCCACGACGCTCCGGTTTCTGGCCGACGGCGCAGACATCGACCTGCGCGCCGACTTCCGGCACGAGCGGCCCAGTCATGCCGCCGCCTACGCGGCGGTCTTCGGCGATGGCGTGTGCTTCGGTCAGGCAGAAGACCGGATCACGTTCGTCGCCGAACTCCTCGACCGGCCGCCGCCCCGGGCGCAGAGCTACCTGTTCGCTGTGCTGCGCGAGCACGCCGTGACACTCGCCGAACGCGTCGCGGCCACCGGCGCCGACAGCCGACAGGTGCGCGAGCACATCGTCACCCGACTGCCGTTCGGACCACCCACCGCCGAGGCCACCAGCCGGGCGCTCGGGATCAGCCGGCAGACCCTCTACCGCCGGTTGCGGACCGAAGGCACTACGTTCGAGCAACTGCTCGACACCACGCGGCACCGGCTAGCACTGGAGCACCTCGGCAACCCCCGGTACACCCTGCACGAGATCGCCACCCTGCTCGGGTTCGTCGAGTACAGCTCCTTCCACCGCGCCGTGCGACGCTGGACCGGGCACAGCCCGCAGACGTACCGGCGCGGCATCGGCGTGCGACCCTAAATCTGTCACGGCGGGATTCTCCTGCCAGGACATCAACTACGCCGGAGAACGCGTCGGATCACCGGCGAGCACTCCAGCGTCTGGAACCACGTCGGCGCCGCCCACCGCCACGCTGAGTGTGATGAAGACGGTGAATACCGCGATCATGATGACGGCGGCGCTGGTCACGACTCCGGCGCTGGCGGCGATGGCGTCGCGGGGGTCGGCGGTGGTTGTCCTGCGCTCGCGGATTCGGCTGAGGATGAAGATGTGGTAGTCCCGCCGTAGGCGGCACCGATCGATAGCAGGTTAGGAACGATCGACGCGATGGCAATGGCCAGCGATCGGAAGGCAGCGACCAACAGTACGAAGGCCACTACGAGTACGGAACGAAGACGAAGACGAGCGGCGTCCGGGCCGCCACCACGGACGTGAGATCGTGGGCGACGGCGGTGCGACCGGCGACGGCGTAGCCGATGCCGATGCCGATGCCGTCGAGGGTGCCGAGGGTGGCGGGCAGAACGTCGTCGCGTAGCTCTTTCGCAACGCCCGGGTTCGACGCGGTGTCGGTGCCCGAGCCGGGCAGCGGGACGCGTACCACCACCACGTGGTCGACCTCGACCACCGTGACCGGCACCGCGATGCGGCGCTTCAGGTCGTCGAGTGCGGTCTGCGCAGCGGTGCTGTCGACGGCGTCACCGTAGACGTTCCAGATGACGACCCTGGCTGGGCTGGCCGCGCCTGGAAACACCGCCTGCATCCGGACTGCCGCGTCGACGGTGGGGACGCTGCGCGGCAGGCTGTCGGTAACCGACGCGTCCTGCGACCTCATGCCGCTTCGGGTTGGATACGACGTTGCTCAGGTCGGGCCGTTCGTGCCGCAGTTCCTCGGTGGCGGGCATCGATGATTTACTGCCGCGGGCACGTACCCCGGTCGATGACCTCAACATCGTCACCGACCCCCGACTCGACCAGCAAGGGCTACGGACACCGGCCACCAGCCCGTACCCATTCGTCCGCCACCTGCCCACGAGCAGACTCGGACAACATTGGCCGCCGTCGTCACCGACGATCTGGACCGGTGGACCCGTGTCGGCGTCCTTGCGGCCATCGCCCAGCACCCCAACGCCGACCGGCCTGTCCTCACTGACAAATCCTGGACCGCACGCGGCCCTGCTCGGCCATCGACCAACCCATCTCATCACGAAGGATGGACCGTGGCATCCGCCGCGGGCTGGCCAGCCGACCCAGCAGCTATACCCAGTTGGCCCGGAGGCCAGCGAGCACACCGCACTGATTGCCGCCATCCGTGCGCGTCAACCGCGCGTCGCCCCTAACTGCGGGTGGTCGGCGTCCCGAGCTGTCGCCCTGGCACGTCCTTGCCGGCCGGGGCGCGGCACCACCTATGGAGGCGGGATTGCGCCAGCGGATGTAGGAGCCGGTCCGGCGCTGGCCGTGGCTGCCCGGGCGGCCAGGTCCCGCAGGTATGTGAGCAGCTCTGGCGGCTCGTGCACCTCGAACTCGCACCCCAGGGTCAGCAGCCGCCAGGCCGTCCATTCCAGCGTGTCGGTGTGGCTGCTGAGCCGGCAGCTGCCCGCGTCGATAGGCACAAGGTCGCCGGGGGAATCGCCGACCCGCCCAGCCACCTTCTCGACCGGCGCGTACAGGGTGGCTACCGTCCGGTAGACCGGCGTCCGTTCCAGCAGCTTCGCGGTGACGTACGCCGCCGCGTCCGGCGCCGGAAGCTCCCGCCGCGCGGTGCGCACTCCGATGCTGCGCGGCTCACCGATCCGGTCGACCCGGAACATGCGCCAGTCGTCCCGGTCGTTGTCGTACGCCACCAGGTACCAGCGCCGCCCGGCGGACACCAGCCGATGCGGTTCCACCCGCCGCTCGCCGTCTGTGCCGTCGTACCGGCGGTACCTGAACCGCACCCGCTCACGGTTCGTGATGGCCGCCGCCAGGGTGGTGAGCCGCTCCGGGTCGACAGTGGGCCGGTCCCAGGTCAGCATCGGCTCGGTGGCGGCGCCCAGTGCACCGACCCGGTGCCGCAGCCGGTACGGCAGCACCTGTTCCAGCTTCGCCAGGGCGCGTACCGACGCCTCCTCGATGCCGGCGACCGCGTGCCCCGCCGCTGTGCGCAAGCCCACCGCGATCGCCACCGCCTCGTCGTCGTCGAGCAGCAGCGGCGGCATGGCCTTCCCGGCGACCAGGCGGTACCCGCCGACCGCGCCCATCGTGGCCTGCACCGGATAGCCCAGGTCGCGCAGCCGCTCCACGTCGCGGCGGACGGTACGCAGGCTCACACCCAGGCGGCTCGCCAACTCGCTGCCCGGCCATTCGCGCGGAGTCTGCAGCAGCGACAGCAGGGTCAGTAGCCGGCCGGCTGTATCGGAGGACATGGTCCAAGAATGCCAGCCATGTGTGCCAGAGTCTGACCTACATGGGTCCTAGCGTGGTCGGCATGAGACCCTTCCGGATCGACATCCCGCAAGCTGACCTTGACGACCTGCACGAGCGCATCGCCCGTACCCGGTGGACCCGGCAGTTGCCCGGCGACGGCTGGAGCCGCGGGGTGCGGCTGGACTACCTGCGGGAGCTGGCCGACCACTGGGCCACGGGGTACGACTGGCGGGCGGCCGAGGCCCGGCTGAACGAGTTCTCGCAGTTCCTCACCGAGATCGACGGGCTGCAGGTGCACTTCCTGCACGTCCGCTCGCCGGAGCCGGACGCGCTGCCGCTGATCATCACGCACGGTTGGCCGAACTCCTTCGTGGAGTTCATCGAGCTGATCGGCCCGCTGACCGACCCACGGGCGTACGGCGGTGATCCGGCGCAGGCCTTCCACGTGGTGGTTCCCTCGGTGCCGGGTTTCGCATTCTCTCAGGCACCGACGCACACCGGGTTCACCATCAACCGGGTGGCCCGGATGTGGGCCGAGCTGATGCGCGGGCTGGGCTACGAGCGGTACGGCACCCAGGGCGGCGACCTGGGCGCGTACGTCGCGCCGGAGGTGGCCGCGGTGGATCCCGAGCACGTCGTGGGCGTGCACATCGACGGCGGGTTCGGCTTCCCGACCGCGGCCGACGTGCCCGACATGAACGAGGCCGAGCGGGCCGAGTGGGAGGTGATGCAGCAGTGGATGAGCGCCGGCGTGGACCATCACGCGCTGCTGCGGGCCTCGCCGCAGACCTTCGCGTACGCCTGGGACGACTCGCCTGTCGGGCTGCTGGCCTGGATGACGCAGAAGTTCAAGGAGTTCGCCTTCATGGCTGAAACGCCGGACCAGGTCATCGCCCGGGACCACATGCTCACCAACGTGAGCCTGTACTGGTTCACCGGCACGTCCGGGACGTCCTCGTGGCCGATGTACGAGCGCGTGACCGCGCACGCCGACGGCGTGTTCGCCTGGCCCAAGGGTCAGAAGCGGGTGCCGTCCGGCGTGTACGGAGGCGGCTCCGCCCTGATGCGACGCCTGGCCGAGCGAGACAACACCATCGTCCACTGGCCGGAGCAGAACCCCGGTAACCACTTCGTGGCCATGGAGCATCCGCAGGCACACGCGGCCGACATCCGTGCCTTCTTCGAGAAGGTGCGATGACGTCTTCGACCTGACGCCAGACGTGCGCCTGGCGCCCGGAGCGGCACGCGCTTCGAGTGCCGGTGCCCGCCGGCCACCTCGCCCGGGTGGTGTCCGCGATGCGCGGGGCGCACGCGCAGGTGGCCTCGGCCGCCGAGCTGTCGGTCGGGCTGCGGGTCGACGGCACCACGCGTACCACCGTGCGGGACGCGCTGTGGACGGACAACACGCTGGTCAAGACGCGCGAGCAGCGGCACGTCCACCTGCTCGCCGCCGTGGACCTGCCGGTGTTGGCCGGCGCGCTGTCAGCGGTGCCGGCCGCGCCATTCACGCAGAACGGCGAGCCGTTTGCTCACCGCGGAGCAGATCGACCTGGTGGTGGCGGCCATCGCGGACGCACTGCGCGACGCCGAGCTGACCGAACACATCGTGGGCCGCACCGGCCCGGGGGCCGGGACCGCGTGATGGACGCGTTCAGACGTGACCAGTTCGTGCGGGCTGCGGGTGTTTCGGCGATGTCGGGATGGATGGCCACCCTGGCGATGATGCGATACTTCCTCAAGTAGAGGATCTTGCGAGGCCGGTTGCCGGGGTGTTGGGTGCTGGTGTGCCCGTGGCGACATCGGTAGCCGGTGCGCTGGCTGACCCGGTGGGCTTCCATCCTTCGGCCTGAGCGAACACTTTGTGAGCCGCCGGGCAAAGATAAGCATGTTGACACAACGATGGGTGGCGGCTGCCGTGGTGGCCGCCACGCTGCTGGGTACCACGATTGCCTGGACCGCACGCAGCGGAAGCCACCGCGAAGATCGCCGCCCCACGGCTGGCGCGCGAACAGGCCGTGACGCTCCTGACCGGCGACCGGATCATATTCCACGGTGACAGCCGGCGCCTTGAGGTCGACCGGGCGCCGGGGCGCGAGAAGGCGAGTTTCCTGACCCGGTGGGAGCGCGGGACCCTGCATGTGGTGCCGACGGACGCGGCGGCGCTGCTGGGCAGCGGCCGGCTGGACCCCCGGCTGTGCGACGTCACCCGCCTGCTTCGCGCGGGCGACAACCCGCCGCTGGTCGTGGAGGGCGATGCGCGGCGGGTACGTCCGGAGGGGCGTGCCGCGCTCTGGCGGGACCTCGCCGCGGGCCGGCTCTCGAAGGTCCGGTTGGACGAGCCGGCTCCGGTGGCCGCGATGCCGGACGCCGAGACGTACGAGCTCACGATCCGCTACCTGGACCGAATCGGTCGGCCCGCGACGGACTACACCAGCTTCGCTCAAGCGCTGGACGGGTCCGGCACCGAGACGCTGTACGACTCCAGCGGCACCGTCACGGTCCGGCTGCCGCGCGGTCGCTACCAGCTCGGCACGTTCATCCCCCACGCTCCGGCGAGACGGTGCAACGCGACGGGACGCGTCAACGCGTCAACGCGAGGTGTCAACCCGTGTCCACCCCATGGAGATCGCGGCGCTCGTCACGCTGGTCAACGACTGGGGGAGCCGGCCCAGAGAAGTGGGCCACCGGGAACAACCGGAGGCCGACCCGGAAGAGCGGCAGGTGGCGATCGACATCGCCGACCGCTTGTATGCGGTTTTCGCGGATGACGACGCGGTTGGCCGCGCGACGGCAGTGACGGCGATGCTCGCCGAGACTGGAGTACGGCCCGAACTGACCGTTGCCGCGGACGCGCTGACGGCGTCCTGGTACGTGCCCCGGGAGCCGGACGTCCTACTCGCCTCGGCCGCCCTCGCCCTGCGTGACCACTTGGCCGCCAAGCCGGAGCGGCTCGGGGTCTGTCATGACCGGCACTGCGCCGACGTCTACGTCGACGCCTCACCCGCCGGTCACCGCCGGTTCTGCTCGCTCACCTGCCAGAACAGAAGCCGAGTGGCATCCTTTCGGAAACGAAAGCGACGCGCTGCTAGATGAGGGCGACGCGGGCCAACGTACTGGCTGCCCGCGCCATCCGCCTCGCACGCTGCTTCCGGCTGCGCGCGCCCGTGTCGGCGCATGGTCGAGTGACCACCGTGACGCCACAGGAGGCGGCGCAGACGCCACTGGGCCGCGGAGTACCGGGAGTTCGTGTCCGCCTCCCACACGGAGCCGTCGTCATCCTGACGAAGGGTGCTTGAGCAGGTACGCGGCGGCGTGTGGTGCTCTAGACATGGCGAGCCCGAGCAGCGGTCAGGAGAGCCGGATCGTGGCGCCGGCCAGCGTGCTGCCGTCCACCGGGTCGATGGCGATGAGCCGGCCGGTCTGCCGGTTGCGGTGGTAGTCGTCGACCACCAGCGGCTCGGGGGTGCGCAGCCGGACCCGGCCGATCTCGTTGCTGGTCAGCCGTTCCGCCTCATGGCGGCGCAGCATGTTGACGTCGATGCGGTACTCGATGCGCCCGACCACCGCCGGCACGGTCCGGGTCAGGTGTTTGACGAGCACCCGGTCACCCTCGCGCAGCGGTGAGCGGGCCATCCAGCACATCATCGTGTCGAGGTCCTGGGTGACGTGCGGCTGGTTCTGCGGCCGGGCCAGCACGTCGCCGCGGGAGACGTCGATGTCGTCGGTGAGCCGTACCGTCACCGACATCGGCGCGAACGCCTCGTCCGCCGGCCCGGCCGGGGTGTCGATGCCGGCGATTTGGCTGGTCCTGCCGCTGGGCAGGACGACCACCTCGTCGCCGGTGCGCAGCACCCCGCTGGCGATGCGCCCGGCATAGCCGCGGTAGCTGGGCTGCCGGATCACGCACTGCACGGGAAACCGCGGGTCGACCAGGTTGCCGTCGGCGGCCACGTGCACCTGTTCCAGGTGGCTGAGCAGGGTCGGGCCGTCGTACCAGGGCATCGCTCCGCTGCGGGTGACCACGTTGTGTCCGGTCAGCGCGGAGATCGGCAGCGCGGTGATGTCGGGCGTGCGCAGCCGCGCCGAGAAGTCGGTGAACTCCTCGTCGATGCGGCGGAACGTCTGCTCGTCGTAGCCGACCAGGTCCATCTTGTTCACGGCGACGACCAGGTGCGGCACGCCGAGCAGCGAGCAGATCAGGGCGTGCCGTCGGCTCTGTTCGGTCATGCCGTGCCGGGCGTCGACCAGCACTACGGCCAGCTGTGCGGTGGAGGCGCCGGTGACCATGTTCGGCGTGTACTGCACGTGCCCCGGGGTGTCGGCGATAATGAACTTGCGGCGGGCGGTCGCGAAGTACCGGTACGCCACGTCGATCGTGATGCCCTGTTCCCGTTCGGCCCGCAGCCCGTCGGTCAGCAGCGCCAGGTCCAGGTCGCCGGTGCCGCCGCGCCGGCTGGCCCGGGCGACCGCCTCCAGCTGGTCCCGCAGGACGGCGCGGCTGTCGTGCAGCAGCCGGCCGATAAGCGTGCTCTTGCCGTCGTCGACCGAGCCGGCGGTGGCCAGGCGCAACATCTCCATCAGAAGTAGCCCTCTCGCTTGCGGTCCTCCATGGCTGTCTCGTTGACCCGATCGTCGGCGCGGGTCGCGCCACGTTCGGTGAGCCGGCTGGCGATCAGCTCGCGCAGCACCGCGGCGCTGCCGGTGGCGTCAGAGAGGACCGCGCCGGTGCAGGTCATGTCGCCGACCGTGCGGAACCGCACGGTACGGGAGACGACCTGCTCGCCGGGCCGGCGCGGCAGGAACCCGGTGTCGGCGAAGAGCATGCCGTCGCGTTCGAAGACCGGCCTCTCGTGGGCGTAGTAGAGCGGCGGCAGCGGCAGCTCCCGATCGGCGATGTACTGCCAGACGTCGAGCTCGGTCCAGTTCGACAGGGGGAAGACCCGCAGGTGCCCGTCGGCCGGGATCCGGGTGTTGTAGAGGTCCCACAGCTCGGGCCGCTGGTTCTTCGGGTCCCACTGGCCGAACTCGTCACGCACCGACAGGATGCGTTCCTTGGCGCGGGCCTTCTCCTCGTCGCGGCGGGCGCCGCCGAAGAGCGCGTCGAAGCGGTACTTGGCAATCGTGTCCAGCAGCACCGGGGTCTGGATGGCGTTGCGGGAGGTGGCGCCGGGGGACTCCCGGACGGTCCCGGCAGCCAGGGCGTCCGGGACCGAGCCGACCACCAGTTCCACGCCGAGCTGTTCGACGTAGCGGTCGCGGAACCCCAGCACCTCCGGGAAGTTGTGCCCGGTGTCGATGTGCACGACGGGGAAAGGTACGGGCGCCGGCCGGAACGACAGCGCGGCCAGGTGCAGCAGCAGGATCGAGTCCTTGCCGCCGGAGAAGAGCAGCGCCGGGTTCTGCGTACCGGCGACCACCTCCCGGATGATCTGGATGGCCTCGGCTTCCAGCGTCTCCAGGTGGCGCAGCCTGAGCAAGCTGGTCACTGTCGTTCCCCTCCCGGCGCGGCGGCCGGCACCAGCTCGGCCAAGGCGGTTCTGAGTACGGTGGTCGCCTTCGTGAACTCGGCGATCACGATGTGCTCGTGCTCGGAGTGGTCGAGGGCGCTGTCACCGGGGCCGTAGGTGGCGATCGGCACGTCCCAGACCTCGGCGAGGGTGTTCATGTCGGAGGTGGCGGTTTTGAGTTTGGGCTGTGGCGTGGCCCCGGCCCGGCGGATGGCGGCGCACAGCGCCCGGACCACCGGGTCGCGGCGTGACGAGCGCACGGCCCGGACCTCGTTGCGGACCTCGACGACGCCGTCACCGGCCAGCTCGTGCAGCCGGGTGATCAGGGCCTCGCCGTCGAATCCGGGCGGCGTGCGGTAGCTCATCTCCAGCCGTGCGTCGACGGTGTCGCCGGTCAGTTCGCACAGGGTGACGCCGGGCAGGCCGAAGGAGGAGTGGCTGAGCTGCGGCCCGGCGGCGGCCGTGGCCGCGGTCCAGAACGCGGCGGCCGCCTCGACGGCCTTCTCGGCGGGGTTGCTGGGGTGGGTGGCGGCGCGGTGCACCCGGTAGCCGATGTCCAGCTTGCCCTTGTAGCCGAGAACCACGTTCGACCAGCCGCTGGGCTCGCCGATGACGACGGCGTCCGGGCGCTCCCAGGTGCGGCGCACATGGACGGCGCCGCGCGAGCCGGGGGTCTCCTCCTCCACCACGCCCGCCACCAGCAGGGTGCCGGGGAAGGTGGGTCCGGCCACGGCCGCCGCTGCGATCATGGTGGCCAGCGGGCCCTTGGCGTCGACGGCGCCGCGGCCGTAGAGGCGGGTTCCGGTGCGGCGTACCGGCAGTGGGTCGTCAACGGTGTCCAGGTGACCGATCAGGGCCACCGTGGGCCCATCGCCGGTGCCGGTCTCGCCGATCACGTTGCCGACCTCGTCGATGCGTGACCGCAGGCCGTATCGGGGCATCTCGCCGGCGAGGAAGTCGGCCAGATCGTGCTCGTCACCCGAGGGTGAGGCGACGGTCAGCATCCGGTGCAGCAGGTCGACGGCGCTCCGATCGTCCATGTCAGCCTCGCTCCCGCAGGCTCACGACGGTCCCGCTGCCGTCCAGGGCCTCCCGGACCGGTTTGCCGCCGCGCCCGTCGGCAACGACCACCCGGCGTACCCCGCCGATCAGGGCCTCGCGGGCGGCGACCAGCTTGAGCGCCATCCCGCCGCGCGCCCAGCGCGGCGGCGCGCCGTCCGCGTCGACCTCGACCCGCGCCAGGGTGGACCCGGGGTCGCCGGGATCGGCCTGCACACCGGCGGCGCCGGTCAGCAGGACCAGTTCGTCGGCGTTCAGCGCCATCGCCACGGCGGCGGCGACCCGGTCGGCGTCGACGTTGACCACCTCGCCGTCGCTGGTGAGCGCGGGCGGCGACACCACCGGAACCATGCCGCGGTTGAGCAGGTCCTGCAGCAGGTCCCGTTCGACGGTCTCGACGGTGCCGGCGAGGTTGTCACGCACCAGCACGGTACGGCCGTCGACGACGGCGCGCTGGGCCCGCTTGCGGCGGGCCCGCAGCAGGTGACCGTCGAGGCCGGTCAGGCCGACGGCACGGACCCCGCGCCGCAGCAGCGAGCGGATCAGCCGGGGTTTGACCGAACCGGCCAGGGCCAGCGTCACCACCTCCATGGTGCGCGCGTCGGTGCGACGGGTGGCGACACCGTCGGGGGCGACGTGCTTTCGCTGGGGTACGCCCATCTGGTCGGCGAGGCGTTCGATCTCGGCGGAGCCGCCGTGCACGACGACCACCCGGTGCCCGTCCTGGACCAGGGCGGCGATGTCGTCGATCACCGCGTCGGCGTCGACCTGCGCGTTGCCGCCGACCTTGACCACGATCACCGGTGCCTCGCTCTGCTGTTCTTGGGGGGACATCGGGCCCTCTCTCGGTGACGGTTGCGGTGCGATGAGGTGCAGTGGGATGGATCAGACCGGGTGCAGGCCGGGGAAGCCGAGTCCGAGCGTCTCCGGCCAGCCCATTCGGATGTTGAGTGCCTGCACGGCGTTGCCGGCACCGCCCTTGACCAGGTTGTCGAGCGCCGCCACGGCGAGGATCTGGCGGTTCTCCTCCCGGACGGCGAAACCGACGTCGCAGAAGTTGGAGCCGGTCAGGATCTTCGGTTCGGGCAGCCGGTAGGCGCCGCGCCGCTGGGCGACGACCCGCACGAACGGCTCGTCGGCGTAGTGGGTTCGGTAGGCGCGGCGTACGGTGCGTTCGTCGGCGCCGTCGCGCAGGGTGGCCCGGCACAGCACCTGGACTCCGCGGACCGCCTCGACACCGGTGGCGGTCATCGTGGGGCGTACCCCGCAGGCCTGGGCTATCTCGGCCTCGTGGCGGTGCCCGGCGGGAGCGAAGACCCGCATCGCCCCGCTGCGCTCGGCGTGCAGGTTGTGCTCCCCGGCGGCGGCCCCGGACCCGCTGGAGCCGGTCCGGGCGTCGATGACCACGTCCGGGTCGATCAGGGACGCGGCGGCCAGGGGACGCAGCGCCAGGATGGCGGCGGTCGCCATGCACCCGGGCACGGAAATCCGATCGGCGGTGCGCAGCCGCTCACGGGCCATCTCCGGCATGCCGGTGACGAACTCGCCGAGCAGTTCCGGAGCGGCGTGGGCCGTACCGTAGTGCCTCTCGTAGTCGCCGGCGTCGGTCAGGCGGAAGTCGCCGGCCAGGTCGACGATGACCGTGGCGGTGCCGGCGAGACGGGGCAGCAGGGACATGGTGGAGCCGTGCGCGGTGGCCAGGAACAGCACGTCGTAGGAGTCGAGCTCGTCCTCGCCGCAGAAGGTCAGGTCGGTGACCTTGCGCAGGTTGGGGTGCACCCCGTCGACGCGTCTGCCGCCCAGCCGGCGCGAGACGGCCGCGGCCAGCTCGACGTTCGGGTGCCCGAGCAACAGGCGCAGCAGCTCGCCGCCGATGTAGCCGGAACCGCCGACCACTGCCGCGCGCATCATGCGGCCACCCGGGCCGGCACCGGCGCGTCACGCAGCACCAGGTCGGCGATCGCCCCGGCCACGTTGCAGCCGTCGCCGAGCGCCCGCTGGAGCCCGGCGAACTCGACGCCGCTGTTGACCTCCAGCACCAGCAGCCGCCCGTCGGCGTCCTCGACGACGTCCACACCGGCGATCGCGGCACCGACTGCCTGGGCCGCCCGCACCGCCAGGTCGGCGAGTCCGTCGTGCAGCTCGCACGAGGTGGTGGTCGCACCGCGGGCCACGTTGGTGCGCCACGTGTCGGCGTTGCGGTAGGCGGCGCCGACCGCGCGGCCGCCGACCACCACGACCCGGATGTCGCGGCCCGGTTTGTTGACGAACTCCTGCAAGTAGATCAGGTGGGCCTGGGGTGCGGGCAGGGCGGCGCAGTGCTCCAGGACGGCCTGTGCCGCGTCGGCGTCGCGGATCAGCGAGACCCGCCGGCCCCATGACGAGCTCAGCGGTTTGAGCACCACCGGGTAGCCCATCACGGCGATCTGGTCGAGGGCCGCCTCCGGGGTCAGGGCTAGGGCGGCTGCTGGGGTGGGCACACCGGCGGCGGTCAGCGCGGTCGAGGTCAGCCACTTGTCACCGCAGGTCGCGATCGCGTGGCTGGAATTGAGGGTGCCGATGCCCTGGGTCTCCAGGCTGGCGGCGGCGTACCGGGCCCGGGTCGCGGAGATCTCCCGGTTGAGGACGAACCGCCAGGGCGGCGGCTCGGCCAGCGGGAACCGCAGCCGGCGGGCATCGACGTGGACGACGTCCGCGCCGCGGGCGGAGAAGGCGGCTAGCAGGGCCTTCTCCTCCACCCGCAGGCGCGACGCGAGCAGTGCGATGGGACCGTTCACTCCCCCCAGTCCTCCTCGGCCTCCGGCGCGATCGCCAGGATCAGCGGCTCGACCGAGACGACCTCGAGTTCGCTGCGGCAGTCGCCGCACTCGAGGATCTCGCTCAGCCGGGTTCCGGACCCCACGGTCAGGCCGTTGTCGCATTCGGGACATGCGGTGGTCATGGTGCTTTCCTCTCCCTGGTGATGCGTGACATCACCGCGTCGACGACGGCGTCGGCGGTGATCCGGTAGTGGGTGAGCAGGTCCTCGTGGGATCCGGCGTGCTGGGCGAAGGTGTCCGGCATGCCGATCCGGGCGACCGGCGTCGGCTGGTGCTCGGCCAGCGTCTCGGCGACCGCGGCGCCGAGCCCGCCGCAGTGCCAGTGCTCCTCGACGGCGACCACCAGGCGGGTGCCGGCGGCCGCGTCGAGCAGGCCGGCCACGTCGAACGGGCGCAGCGTGTGCACGTTCAGGACGGTGGCGCCGACGCCGAGCCCGGCGAGCGTGTCGGCGGCCTGCTGCGCGTAGTGCACCGGGTAGGGGCCGGTGGCGGCGATCAGCACGTCGGGGCCGGTGCGCAGCCGCTGCACGGTGCCGACGACTGGCAGCCCGGCGTCGTCCGGCAGGTCGGGAGTGGCCTTTCGGCCGAGCCGGGCGTAGAGCGGGCCGGGCAGGTCCATGGCGGTGTCGACGAGCGCCCGGGTGGCGGCGGTGTCGGCCGGGACGACGACTGTCATGTTCGGCAGCGCCCGCATCACCGCCAGGTCCTCCAGGCTCTGGTGGGTGGGGCCGAGATAGCCGGCGGAGAGGCCGCCGTGGGTCGCCATGATCCGCACCGGTAAGGCGTTGTAGGCGATGTCGATCTTCACGCTCTCGGCGGCCCGGGACGCGGCGAACGCAGCCATCGTGTTGACGAACGGCATCCAGCCGCTGGCGGCCATGCCGGCCGCCATGCCCATCAGGTTGTGCTCGGCGATGCCGATGTTGAGGTACCGGCTGCCGGCGTCACCGAACTCGGAGCCGGTGAACAGCCCGGTGTCGGTGTCGATGCAGACGGTGCGCGGGTGCTGCGGCAGCAGTTCGGCGAGCCGGTCGCGGTAGGCGTGCCGGGTGGACGCGTCAGCCATTGCGGTCCCCTCCGGCCGCCCGGCGCAGCGCGGACCGGGCCCTGGCGTGCTGGCGCTCGTTGAGGGCCACGTAGTGGCTGCGCGGGGTGCCTGCCACGAACGGCACCCCGGCGCCCTTGGTGGTGCGGGCCACCAGCACGCTGGGCCTGCCAGGCTCCCACGGGGCGCTCGCCAGCGCGTCGCGTACCCCCTCCAGGTCCTGACCGTCGACCTCGGTGACCGACCAACCGAAGCTGCGCCACCGCTCGCCGACCGGTTCCAGTCGGCAGATCGACTCGGTGCCGCCGGTGAGCTGCAGGCCGTTGCGGTCGACGACGGCCACCAGGTTGTCCAGGCCCAGTCCGGCCGCACCCATCGCGGCCTCCCACACCGAGCCCTCCTGCAGTTCGCCGTCGCCCAGCACGACGTAGGTGGTGCGCTTACTGCCGGCCAGCCGGGCCGCCATGGCGAACCCGATCGCCAGGGCCGGTCCGTGACCGAGCGAGCCGGTGGGCATCTCCACGCCCGGGATCGAGCGGGTCGGGTGGGCCATGAACCGGCCACCGCTGCGGGCGTACCCCGCCAGCTCCGCCGGGTCGAAGTAGCCCCGCTCGGCCAGCGTGCAGTACAGGCCGATGCCGGCATGGCCCTTGCTGAGCAGGAAGATGTCGCGGTCCGGGTCGTCGAGGCGGTCCGGGTCTACGCGCATCACGTCGAAGTAGAGCGCGGTGAGCACCTCGACCAGCGACAGCGAGCCGCCGAGGTGGCCGCCCTCCGGGCCGGCGCAGACGTCGACGATGCGTTCCCGGATGCGGTGCGCGTGCTGGTGCAGCGTGGTCAGGTCGGGGGCGGTGACGGTCATGACGCGGCCCTCGCCAGGGTGACCAGGGTGTCGCGGTGCGACCATACCTTCTCGAACGCGTCGGCGTAGAACTGCAGCAGCGGCCCGCTGGTCGGGTCCAGATGGCGTTTCTGCAGCGTCAGCGAGTCCTTGATGACCGCCTCGGCGACCGGGTGCCCCGCCGGAGCGAACGGGGCAGCGCCGTCGAGCGCGGCCCACGGGTACCCGCGTCCGAATCCCTCGCGCTCCCGGAACACCGTCTGCTGAGCAAGCGTGGTCAGCTGATACTGCGACAGGGGTACGCCCTCCGCGCGCATCACGCGCCGGATCACGGCTCGCAGCGCGGCCGGGGCGACCTCGGGCAGGCCCAGCGCCGCCGGGTCGAACCGGAACCGCAGGATGTGCCATGCGTGGCTGCTGTACTCACGCCGCGCCGGCACCTGGATGCCGGGCAGCCCGCGCAGCCGGTCCAGGAACGCGGTGACGTTGGCCTGCCGCTGCGCCTCGTAGCCGGGGAACCGCGCCAGTTGGCTGGCGGCGAACGCGGCCTGCACCGGGTTGAGCTTGGCGTTCCAGCCGAGCCGGTAGGAGACGTAGTCGCGGGACTTGCCGGCCTCGATCACCTCACCGAACTGGCGGATCATCCGGGCCCGGTCGGCAACCGCGTGGTCGTCGGTGGTGATCAGGCCGCCCTCGCCGCACGTGGGCAGGTTCTTGGTGACCTGCAGGCTGAACGCGGCGGCGTCGCCGAGCGAGCCGACGGCCCGGCCGCGGTAGGTGGCGCCGTGCGCCTGGGCGGCGTCCTCGACGACGGCCAGCCCGTGCCGGTCCGCGAGCTCACGCAGGGGGTCCATGTCGGCGGGCATGCCGTGCAGGTGCACCGGCAGCAGCGCCGCGGTGCGGCCGGTGATGCGCCGGGCGACGTCGACCGGGTCGAGGGTGAACGTCACCGGGTCGACGTCGGCGAACACGGGTACGGCCATCTGGTGCAGCGGTGCCAGGGCGCTCGCGATGAAGCTCAGCGCCGGCACGATCACCTCGTCACCGGGGCCGATGTTGAGCGCGGCGAGGGCGATCTGCAGCGCGGTGGTGCCGTTGGAGACGCCGACGCAGCGGGCCGCGCCGACATGCTCGGCGAACCGTGCCTCGAGGTCGTCGACGGCGGTCGGGGTGTCGCTGTTCGACACCAGCGAGTCCCCGTCGAGCACGCCGAGGACGGCCTTGCGGTCCTCCTCGGTAATCACTGGCCAGCTGACGCTACGCCGGTCCCGAGGTACGGCCGGGTTGCCACCGAGGACGGCGAGCTTGTCCACGAGCACACTCCTTGCTTCGGTTGCGGTCAGGTCAGGTGAGCTCGGTGACGGCCCGGGTGAGCGCGGAGGCGGCGGTCTCGTAGCGCTGCGCCAGCCGGTCGCCGTGCCGGCGCAGGTCGGCGGTGGTCTCGGCGGGCCGCGTCCAGCCGTGCGCCGCGGTGACCCGCAGCCCGGTCCAGGCGTGCGCGGCCGCCTCGACCGCGCGGCCGGCCTCGCGCAGGGCGGGACAGCGCCACTGCCGGCCACGGGTGCGCAGCAGCTCTCCATGCAGGCTGCACCCGGCCTGCTGGCTCCAACCGAAGGTGTAGACCTGTTTGAGCGCGTCGTCGTCGCCGGCGTGCGCGCTGCGCGTGACGTGCTCGACGAACCGGCGCAGCCCGGCCACCCCGGTCCACTGCCCGTCGTCATGTGCGTCGGCGGTCAGGTCGGCGTGGTTGGCGCGCAGCGCGGCGAGCAGGGTCGCCGGGTCGTCTGCCGGCCAGTCCGCGCCCAGGCGCAGCAGCATGTGGCGCCGGTCGATGCGGGCGTCGCTGAAGAAGGCGTCCTGGTGGTCGGCGGGGTTGGCCGAGCCCCACGCGTTGAGGAAGTCCTCCGCACGGATCGGCCCGGAGAAGGCGGGCGGCATCGGGTCGGCCACCCAGACCAGGCCGCGGCCGGGGTCCACCCCATAGATCAGCACTAGGTGGGCGGCGTGCACGTCGTGGTAGGCCGGGCGGAACGGCAGGTGGTAGTTGTCAACGGCGGCGATCGGCGCCAGGCCGTTCTCGATCAGCGCGGCGAGCTCCTCGAGCGGCTCGGCGGTCTCCGGTGTGAACCAGGTCGAGTGCGCCGGGTGGTAGGGCATCATGCTGCCGGCGGTGTCGCCGGGCTCGCGCTCCGGGAAGTAGAACTCCTCGGAGCGCACGTCGCCGGGGATGTACCGGAACTCCCAGCGCGCGCCGAGGGCGGCGAGGGGGTCGTGGCCGGCGTCGGCGACCACGGAGCCGAACGACGCCTGCAGGCAGCTGATCGGGTCGCGGTAGAACGTCGAGGGGGCGCGCCGGGCCTGGCGCGGCCGTACGGCCGGGGTTCCGGCGGGAGCCGCGGTCGTGGTCATCGGGCACCCGCCGTGCTCGGCACCGCGGGCTGCGCCTCGCCGGCGGTGCTGGTGGCAGCCCCGGTGCTCGGTGCCGTGCCCGCCGTGCTGACGGCGGCGGGCCGCCGGGTGCCGTCCGGTGGTTGCAGCGTGACGGCGAAGACGTGCAGGGCCGCGTTCACCGGCAGACCGATACCGATCAGCGGTAGGCGCCGGGTGACGGGCACCCGCTGCGACCAGACGCTGGCGGGCACGCCGAACTGGGTGTGCGCCGGGTAGTGCATCAGCGTCTCGAACGCGGGGACCTCGCCGAACGCCGCCGGCGCCGCCCAGAAGTCGGAGACCCGAACCGGCTCGAAGTCGACCGAGCCGTCGGCGAAGTGCACAGCGATCTCGTCCTCGACCCGGCGCTCGCCGGTGGCCAGCAGGTGGAGCCAGTCGACCGCCCGGCCGGGGCCGGGCAACTCCAGGTACTGCCCGGCGCAGCGGATATTGTCCGGGTCAATGCCGCCGAACGGGGGCATCACGTAGGGCACCCCGCCGACCATGACGTTGGAACCGCCCGGTGGCAGGTTCTCGGCGGCGAAGGAGTTGTTCCAGACGTTCAACCGGCCCGTGGCCGTCCGCCCGGCCGTCGTGGCCCCGACATTGTCGAGATACGGGGAGATGTCGATGGTGAACACCGGGAAATTGAATCGCGGAACCTCGTGCGGCGATTCCGCGTCAGGTTGATTCCGGGACCTTCGGCGCGCGTATTAAACGCTTAGCTGATCGACCGGTCTCGCCCTGTTGATGAATTCGGGTAAACCTGTGGCTGATTTGCGTACGTCCTTGTGGTTATCGGCGGCGGCGCTGGTTACGGTGGCATCTCGCCTATCGGGGAGGAGTGTTCATGGCCGAGGCAACGGGACTGGCCGGCGTGACCACGATGCTGCTGGCCCTCTGGAGTGCCCCGCGCAGCCGGTCCACCGCCTTCGAGCGCATGATGATGCAGCGCGGGGATTTCACGGTGGTCCACGAGCCGTTCTCGCACGTGGGTGATTTCGGCTCGGCCGAGGTCGCCGGGCGCGCGGTGCGCTCGGAGCAGGAGTTGATCGGCGCCCTGCTCGGGCTGCCCGGGCGGACCTTCTTCAAGGACACCACCGACTTCCACTACCCACTGGCGGTGAGCGAGCCCGGGTTCCTGCGCGGCGCCACGCACACGTTCATCATCCGCGACCCGGCCGAGGTGATCGTCTCGCACGCCGCGCTCAACCCGGAGCTGACCCGCGACGAGGTGGGGCTTGCCCGGCTCCACGAGATCTTCACCGCGGTACGTGAGGCGACCGGCGAGGTGCCGGTGGTGATCGACTCCGACGATCTGCTGGACCGGCCGGAGGCGACCGTGCGGGCGTACTGCGAGCGGGTCGGCATCGACTTCCTGCCCGAGTCGCTGCGCTGGGAGGCCGGGGTGCCGGGGCAGTGGGAGCGCACCGAGCGCTGGCACCGTGACGCCAGCAGCAGCACCGGGTTCGGCGTGCGTCGGTCCCCGGAGCCGGCGCGGGAAGAGGTGCGCGCGGACCCGCGGCTGGCCGGGTTCCACCGGTACCACCTGCCGTTCTATGCCGAGCTGCGCGAGCACCGCCTGACGGTTTGAGGCCTCGGCTCACACCGGGCGGCGGTGGTGAGCCGGAGGGCTGGCAACCGGTGGCGGTGCCGGCGCGGGTGCGTCCGGGATCCGGCGCCTGTCAGACAGGGTTGACGATGCCGGCGCGGAAGGCGAACGAGACGAGTTGGGCGCGGTCCTTGAGCTGTAGTTTCATCTGCAGCCGGTAGAGGTGGGTGCGCACGGTGGCGGTGCCGATGAACAGTTTGGTGGCGATGTCGTCGGTGGACAAACCGTGGGCGGCGAGGGTGAGGATCTCCTTCTCCCGCGGGGTCAGCACGGTGCCGACCGGCAGGTCGACGCGGCTGCGCGCCGGTGACCGGCTCTCCCGGAACCACTCCATCAGGCGCTGGGCGATCCGCGGGCCGAGCATGGCGTGACCGCGAGCGACGGCCCGGATCGCCATGGCCATCTCCTCGCGGCCGGCGTCGTCGCCGAGCAGTCCGCTGGCGCCGGCGTAGAGCACATCGGCAAGATGGTCGTCAATGGCCGACAGGGCGAAGACGATGACGCGCGGTGGTGGGTCGAGCGGTTCCTGGCGTAGCCGGCGCACCAGGTCGGCGGCGGGGACCTGGTGCAACCGGGCCCCCGTGACGACGACCTGTGGCCGATGGTGGTGGGCGAGCGCCATGGCCTGGGTGGTGGTGTCGGCGGTGCCGATCACGGTGATGTCGGTTTCGTGGCCTAGCAGTGAGCAGAGGCCGTCGAGGAGCAGTGGCCGATCGTTGCAGAGCAGCACGCGCAGCGGGTGGGCGTCGTCCGCGGCGACCGGCATGGTCACGGCGCCCGCCTGCGTGTCGGGAGTGTGGGTGTCCAACTCGCCCCCCAGGAGCATCGAATCCTTGCACAGGGCTTCGCGCCACATGGAGAACAATGTGGTGAAATCGAGTTTCCGAGCGGCGCCTCATTGATCACCGTAGTGGTGTTCGGCGGGCCGGGCAACCGATTGGGTGCTCCGATGGCGACACTTCGTCACGAAGCGGGTGTGCCCGGCGTCCTCCACAATATGAATTGGCCGACCGGGGAAGTCTCGACGATGTTGTTACCCTTGTCTCACAATAAATATGTTTAGTTTCCGGCAGTGGCGGTGAGCTAGGCAAACGCCCGGCGCAGGCAAAGGGCCGGGCCCGGCGTGCGCCGGAGCCCAGCCCCCGTCGAAATCAGCTATTCCCGGACCGCACCCCGGCCGCAGCGGCCGGTTTGGCCGCCGGGGCGGTAGGCGGCCGCCATGTGTCGACCAGATGCTGAGAGTCCGCCGCCCACCAGTCGGGCAGCCGGTCCACCGTGACCGGGCGGAAGTTCAGCACCGGGTCACCGATGTCGAAGCGCCCGCCGTGGGTGTCGATGTGCGTGAAGAATCGGGTCGCCTCCAGCCGCGGCGCCGGGCTCAGCTCGCGCCACTCGCCGGCGGTCAGCTTGTCGAGGCGCTGCCGCAGGTAGGTGACGACACCGGCGCGCCACTTGAAGTGGTGGATCGCCACCCGCGGCGCGTTGACCGGCCGGAAGCCGGGGGCCCGGTGGTTGCCGACCGCCACCTCCCGCACCGACGAGTGCACCAGGACGATCTTGCGGGGGTCGCCGCGCAGCAGCGAGTGGGTCAGGAACGCGCCTGCCGGGTAGGCCGCATCCAGCCCGTCACTCGGCGACCAGCCGTCGATCGAGCCGTCCGCCGCCACCCGGTCCAGCATGACGCCGCCGGCGACCGGCACCCCGGCCGCCTCCGCGTCGCGCACCGTGGTGGCCAGGCCGCCGGGGTGGCACTGAAACTCGTCGGCGTCGGCCAGCAGGTGCCACCCCTGGCCCGCGCGGTCGCGCAGCTCGTCACGAAGCCGGTTGCTGGCACTCTCGTGCCACGGCTCCTCGGCCACCAGCTGCGCGCCGCCGATCCGCCGCCGGCAGATCTCGATCAGCGGCTCCTGCACGGACGCCGGGGTGGGCAGCGGGAAATGCAGGGCGAACAGGAACCGTTCGACACCGAGGTGCTCGTAGTGGGTGATGAAGGCCTCCAGCAGAGGCGGCTCGACCGGTCCGACGACGGCGATCAGCGGGGGTGCGCTCACGACAACTCTCCTCTTCCGAAGTTCTGCCAGAAATGGCGGTCCAGCCAGGCCGGGCGGTTCAGGTTCTCCCAGCGGTCGGTGTCATCGGGTGCGGTGGCCCCTGCGAACGCCAGCCCGTCCCGCGCGCCGCGTACCGACCAGGCCGCATAGGGCGCGGACCCGCCGGCGAGCCAGCGGTCGATGCGCCGCTTGGCGGAGGCGGCGGTCATGCCGTACTCGCAGCCACGGGCGAGCATGGCGCACTCGCGGAAGCCGGCGCGCCACGCGTGCCGGGGGCTCTGGTTGAACCGGGTCCGCCCGGCCACCTGCGGGACGAACTCGACGCGCCCGGGCAGGCCGGCGAGCACGTCGACCCGAGGCTGCATCGCCGCGATCGCGACCCGGCGGCACAGTTTCAGCCCGCCGTAGCCGTAGCGCAGCCCGTTCACGGCGTTCTCGGTCTGCCAGACGCGCATCGCGACGCCGTCCGGCAGCGGCTGCACGTCCTGCGGCCGGAACGACGGCGCGATCTCGAAGTCGCCGTCGGCGATGAAGTACGCGTCGGTCGACGCCACCGCCGACGTGCGCAGGTACGCCTGCCGCATGCCGTGCACCCCGTGCACGCGCCGCACCGTGCCGAACGTCGCGGTCAGCAGCCGGTACAGCTCGTCGGCCAGCGGCTCGTCGTAGGACAAGAACACCACGTCGTAGGAGCCGGTCACGACACAGCCGCCAGGTACCGCCCGGCGATCAGGCCGACGTCGAGTGACGCGGTGCTCTGATGGGCTCGCCGGGCCTGCTCGGCGCGGAACAGCGGGTCCTCAACCAGTCGCTGGGCGATCTTCACGCCGTCCTCGGCGTCGTCGAAGAGCAGCTCGGGGTCGATGTGCTCGCTCATCCAGCCCATCCGCGGCGCGATCACCGGGATGCCCAGGGCCTGGCAGTCGATCACCGACATGGACCACGGGCAGCCGGGCCGGAACGGTGCGATCGCGAAGTCGGCGCCGGTCAGCAGCGACCGGTACCGAGCGCGGCTACCACCGTCGGAAACGACCCGCACCCCCGGGATCGCGGCGAGCGCGGCACGGTAGCGCTCCGGGCTGGCGTCCAGCGCGGTCCGGCCCGGACGGCGCGCCCCGAACAGGTCGGTGACCTGGATCCGCACCGGGGTGCCGGTGGTGATCCGGCGGACCAGGTCGACCAGGCGCGCGGTGCCGTAGTGGGCGTAGAGCCGGTGGTTGTAGACGCCGGTGCCGGTGCTGCGGCGCTCGCCGTCCGGTGCCCGCACCAGCTCCGGGTCCCGGGCCGGCGGCACGATCTCGATGCGGGCCGGCGCCGGCATCCCGCAGGCGACCGCGGCGCGCACCACCCAGTCCCGGGCGGTGACCGAGTGGACCAGCACGCGGTCGCAGGCGAGCAGGCCCGCCACGAAGTGCAGCAGCACCGGCCGGCCCAGACCGGCGTCGCCGAGCGACGGGTCGCCGTGCAGACGGTCGCCGTCGACGTGGAACGGCAGGTAGTGGCAGTAGCCGGCCAGGGTGGCCGCGCTGCCGGTCTCCAGCAGCGCGGCGCGTACCCCCGCGGCCTGTTCGATCTGATTCACCACGACGATGTCCGGGTCGGCCTTCCTGATGAGGTCGGCGACGACGGCGCTGTCGTGGTCGAACCGGGCGCGGTACTTGCTGGCCGGCGACGCGGAGGCGACGAACCGGACGCGCGGGTCGGGCAGCGGCGCGGGGGAGCAGAACGTGACCCGCACGCCCCGGTCGGCCCACGCCGGCGCCAGGGTCGCGGCCAGCCGCCAGCCGGAGTCGGCGGAGAGCCGGTCCGGGTTGCTGACGTTGAGCAGGTAGAGCAGGCGAGCGACCATCAGGCCCGCCGCTGTGCCAGCACGACCACGCCGGACGGTTCCAGGGGTACCTGCCCGCTGTCGTGCTCGACGCCGGTCAGCAGGTCCCGGCCGGTCGCCGTTACGGTTGTCGACCGCTCCGCGTCGTGGTTGATCAGGAACAGGTAGTCGGTGTCCGGCCCGGAGCGCCGCACCGCCTCGACGTCGGCACCGACCGGCACCGCCGGCACGATGCCCGCCTCGGCGGTGACCCGCCGCAGCACCCGGGTCAGCGCGGCCGCGTCGAGTTTCGCGGCGACATACCAGGCAGAGCCGCTGCCGACGGTGTTGCGGGTGATCGCCGGGTGGCCGGCGTCCGGGCCGCTGCCGAACGTCTCGATCGTCTCGGCGCCCGCCGGCACCACCCGCTCGGACCAGACGTCGGTACGAGCACCGAGCCCGGCCACCTCCACGGTGTCGCCCGGCCGCAGCGGGTGGAACTCCTCGGTCACCACGCCCAGCAGTTCGCGCAGCGCACCCGGGTAGGGCCCGTCGTGGATGTGGTCGTTCTCGTCGACGATGCCGGAGAAGTACGACACCACCACCGTGCCGCCGCCCTCGGCGTAGCGGCGCAGGTTCGCCGCGGCCTCCTGGCTGGTCAGGTAGAGGCTGGGCACCACGACCAGCGGGTACCGGCTCAGGTCGTCGGTCGGCGCCAGGTAGTCGGTGGTCAGGTGCAGGTTCCACAGTGCCTCGTAGTAGGCGCGGTGCCGTTCCTCGTAGTGGTGGTCCGCGGTCGGCTGATAGCCGGACTGCATCGCCCACCAGGACGGCCAGTGCCACAGCACAGCCGCCTGGGCCTGCACGAGGCTGCCGCGTACCTCGGTCAGGGCCCGCACGTCGGCGCCGAGCGCCACCACGTCGCGCCACACCTGGCTGGACGTGCCCGCCTGCGGCAGCATCGCCGAGTGGAACTTCTCGCTGCCGAACCGGGAGGCGCGCCACTGGAAGAACAGCGCGCCGTCTGCGCCGTGCGCGATGTGCGCGAGCGTGTTGCGCCGCATCTCGCCGGGCCGTTTGGCCACGTTGTGGGTCTGCCAGGTGACGGCCGAGGTGGAGTGCTCGTTGACCAGCCACGGCCGGCCCCGGGCGACACCGCGGCTGACGTCACCGGCGAACGCGAGCCCGATGTGCGGGCGCGGGTCGTTGCCCATCAGGTAGGTGTCGATGCCGACGACGTCGACCTCCTCCGCGAAGCGCCAGTAGTCGAGGTAGCCGGTCTCCACCGGGTCGGCGAAGTTGGTCATCACCGGGATGCCGGGTGTCACGGACCGGACGATGTCGGCTTCGAGCCGGCAGCACCGCGCGTACTCGTCGGTGGTGAACCGGAAGTAGTCGTTGCGCTGGCTCGGGTTGACCGGCATCGGCGCCAGTCGTGGCGGCTGAATCTCGTCCCAGTCGTAGTAGTGCTGACCCCAGAACGTGGTGCCCCAGGCGGCGTTGAGCCCGTCCAGGGTGGTGTAGCGCTCGCGCAGCCACTCCCGGAAGGAGACGGCGCTCTGCTCGCAGTAGCAGGGGCCGACCTGGACGCCGTACTCGTTGTTGAGGTGCCACATGACGATGACCGGGTGGTCCTGGTAGTGCTTGGCCAACGCGGTGACGAAGCGTTCGCAGGCGGCCCGGTAGGCCGGCGAGCTCGGACAGTAGGACTCGCGGGCGCCGATGCCCAGCACGCGGCCGTCGCGTTTGACCGGCAGCGCCTCCGGGTGCCGGCGGAAGAACCAGGCCGGTGGCGCCGCGGTCGGGGTGGCGACCGACACCCGGATGTCGGCGCGGTGCAGCCGGTCCAGCATGCGGTCGAGGGGATCGAAGTCGAATTCCCCGGGCGCCGGTTCGATGGCGGCCCAGAGGAAGATGCCGATCTGGACGAGGTTGACCCCGGCTTCGTGCATCAGCCGGATGTCCTCCTCGCACACCTCGGCCGACCATTGTTCCGGGCTGTAGTCACCACCGAAGGCGATCTCGTCGAGACCGGGCACAATCGACGGCCAGCGGCTGGTAGTCATGGGTCACCCACCCTTCTCGCAGTAAGCCTTCCGCCACCATGTCCGCCGCCGGTCACACGCCACATCGGCGCAGCCCTTACCGGTTCGTACGAATCTCACTGACCTCCCGGCACCCACCGTCGATCAGGGTCAGGCGTACTCGGGAGTACCTCTGTCGCTGACGCGCCCGAGCCACCCCGGCTGCCACCGTGCAGGAGACAGGCCGCCCACCGGAAGGAAGAGATCCATGGCCCCGGTTCTGAGCGTCATCGTGCCCGTCTTCGACGTCGAGCCATACCTGGACATCTGCCTGAAGTCGCTGGCCGGGCAGGACCACGGCGACCTGGAGGTGGTCGTGGTGGACGACGCGTCGGCCGACGGCAGCCGGGCCATCGCCGACCGGTGGGCCCGCGAGGACTCCCGCATCCGCGTTCTGGAACAGCCGCACGGCGGGCTCAGCGCGGCCCGCAACACCGGTCTGCGCGCGGCCCGCGGAACGTATCTGGCCTTCTGCGACGGCGACGACGTGGTGCCGGCGGTGGCGTACAAGTCCCTGATCGCCGCGATCGAGGAGAGTGGTTCGGATTTCGCTTCCGGCGCGGTGCGACGGGTGGACAGCACAGGGGTACGACCGCACTACGGTTACCACGACGTTTTCGACAAGCAGCGGCGGCGCACCCACATCCGCCGGCTCACCGCGCTGGTCCGCGACCGGATGGTGTGGAACAAGGTGTTCCGCCGCTCGTTCTGGGACGCCGCGGACCTGAGCTTCTCACTGCCCGCCTACGAGGACGCGCCGGTGATGATGCGGGCGCACATCGCCGCGACCGCGGTCGACGTGGTGACCGACGTCGTCTATCTGTGGCGGCTGCGTGAGCGGGGTCAACCGTCGATCACCCAGCGGTACCGCGAACCGGACAACGTGGCGGCCTGGATGCGGATGATCGTCGACACCTACAACGTGATCCGGGACGGCGTGCCCGAGCTGGTGCCGGCGTACGCCGACGACATGTGCCGCGGTGACGTTCCGATGGCGCTGGGCGCGTTGCACCTGCACGACGCGGCCGCGCTGCACGACGCGCTGACGCTGGCCCGCTCGTTCGTGGTGAACGTTCCCGCGGAGGTGATCGACGGACTGCCGGAACGCACCCGGCGGATCCTGGGTCACCTGGTCGACGGTGACACCGCGGCGGTGCGGGAGCTGGTGGAGCCTTCCTGACCGGTCCAAGCTGTGGCAAACTGCGCCGATGCACAGATCACGGGTCTTCGCCGTCATCATCGACGTGCCGCGGGAGGCGCAGGACGAGGCGGCGGCGTTCTGGTCGGGCGCCCTCGGGCAACCGGCCCGCCGCAACCCGGCCGAGCCGCAGTTCACCGGCCTCGGCGAGGCGATCCCCGGCATCGTCACGGCGTTGCAGAGCGTGGACGACACCGGCCGCTACCACGTCGACATCGAGACCGACGACGTCGACGCCGAGGTGCGACGGTTGCTCGAGCTCGGCGCGACCGAGGTGTCGCAGTGGCTGGAGTGCCACGTGCTGCGCGCGCCGGGTGGGCACCTGCTGTGCGTGATCCCGGTCCACAGTGACCGGGAAGTCTTCGACGCCGGTGCCCGCGTCTGGCCCTGAGCGCTCAGCCGCGCAGCCGGGCGGCCAGGCCGGCGGCCATTCGCTCGGCGGCCCCCGGGCCGAGCCCGAAGAACAGGTTCGGCTCGGTCAGCTCCAGCTCCAGCACCAGCGGCGTACCGTCCTCGTCGGCGATCAGGTCGACCCGTGCGTAGAGCAGCCGGTCGCGGCCCGACGGCACCGCAGCTAGGGCCTGCTCGGCCACCCGCACCTCGGCGTCGCCGGCGTCGCGGGCGTCCACCGGGCTGACCCGGTAGAGCCCGCCGGTGCCCGGGTCCGGGCCGTCCAGCAGCGCCGACTTGCGGATGGCGTGGCTGTGCACGATGTCCTCGCCGCCGGTCACGAACACGACGCCGGTCTCCCCGGCGGTGTCCACCGCGGGCAGATAGGGCTGCACCATGGCCAGCCGGTTCGCGCGCTGAAGCCGCCGCACGTGCTCGACGGCGAGGCGCCGCTCGGCGGAATCGGCGACGTCGTAGCGCCCGGCGTCGACGCTGCCCACGCTCACCGCCGGCTTGATCACCCAGCGGCCGGTGTCCGGGACGTCCCACTCCTGGTCCGGCGCCACCCACGCGGTCGGCACGGTCGGCACCCCGGCGGCGACGAGGTCGTCGAGGTAGCGCTTGTCGGTGTTCCAGGCGACCACGTCGGCGGGGTTGGCCAGCGCCGGCACGGACCGCGCCCAGGCGATGAACTCGGCACGGCGGGGCACGTAGTCCCACGGCGAGCGCAGCAGCGCCAGCTCGTAGTCGTCCCAGGTGGCGTCCGCCGCGTCCCACACCACGGGCTCCGCGCGTACCCCTCGGCTCTGCAAGGCCTTCCACAGCAGCCGGTCGTCCTCCGACAGCTGCGGGAACTCCGCGCAGGTGACCAGCGCGACTCGAACCATGATCTGGCTCCCTCCGTTGTGCCGCCAGGGTGAACCGTGACATCGCCGCGCCGGGTGCCGCGTCAGCGCCAGCGTGACAACGGCGTACGCGTTGCTCTGACCGGTGCCCGCGTAAGCGGTACGCGTAGCCGAACGTAACGAACCTGCCGATGGCCGTCACCGCCGTGGCGGGCACCATTGCCGCAGTTCCTCCATGAGAAGGCGGGTGTCTGGTGCGTCTGCTCCGCGACCTGTGGCACACCTCGCCCCGGCGTGCCCTGCTGGTGGCCGTCCTGATCGTCGGTGGTGCCGCCGGGCAGGCCCTGTCGCTGTCGCTGGCCGGTTCGGTGCTGGTGAACCGGTCGGTGCCGCTGTTCGCGGTGCTCGCCGTGGCCCTGGTGGTGGCGGTGGTCAGCGACGTGCTGGTCGGCCTGGTCCTGGCCCGGCTGACGGCAGACTGGGCGGCCGGGGTGCGCCGCGGCCTGTGCCGGATCGCGTTCGGCCAAGACCTGCCGGCGCTGGAGAACACGCCGGTGGGTGAGCTGCTGGACCGCATCGACGGCGACGTCGACCAGGTCGGCACCGAAATCCGCAACGGCGGGGTACGGCTGGCGCAGTCACTGGCCGTGGCGGTGCTCTCGATCCTCACCGCGTTCGTGGTGTGGTGGCCGGCCGCCACCGCCATGGTGCTGGCGTCGGTGCTGCTCGCGGTCGTGCTGAAGCGGCCGGTGCGGCGGATCGGGCCGCTGCGCATCCACGAGGAGGAAGCCTGGTCCGACATGACCGCGGTCGTGGAGGAGGGCGTGCACGGTCAGGACGACGTGCGGACCAGCCTGGCGGCGCCGTACGTGCTGCAGCTGTGGGCACAGCGCTCCCAGGAGATCATGCGGCGCGGCCGGCGGGTGTGGCGTAACTCGGCGCGGGTCACGATGATCGCGGGGGCGGTGATCCGTACCCTGATCGCGGGGTTGGCCGTCGGTGGCGCGTGGGCGCTGATGACCGGGCACGTCGGCGGTGCCCGGCTGACCGCGGTGTGGCTGCTGGCGCTCGGGTTCGGCGGCACCCTGGAGCAGGTCACCCGCACGGTCCCGGAGCTGCAGAACGCGATCGGCGCGTGGGAGCGGGTGCGTCTGCTGCGCCGCACACCGCAGGAGGCCACCGGCGGTGCGGCGCCGTCCGACGGCGACCTGCAGGTGCGCGATCTGACCTTCCGGTACGCCGAGTCCGGCGCCGTCCGGTCACCGGCGCTGCGCGACGTCACGCTCACGTTCACCCGCGGCCGCTCGTATGCGCTGGTGGGCCGCACCGGATCGGGCAAGTCGACGCTGGCCAAGCTGCTGACCCGGGCCGTCGACGTGCCACCGGGCACGGTGTTCCTGGACGGCACCGACCTCAACGACCTCGACGTGCAGCAGCTGCGCCGGTGGGTGGCGATCGTGCCGCAACGCACCGAGCTACTGGCCGGCACCCTTGCCGAGAACATCGCGCTCTTCGACGACGAGCTGCTGCCGCATGCCGCGGGCGCGGTCGCCGAGCTGGGCCTCACCGGCTGGGTCGAGCAGCTGCCCGACGGCATGCAGACCCGGCTCGGTGACGGTGGGCACGTGCTCTCCGCCGGTCAGGAACAGTTGATCGCGTTCGCCCGCATCCTGGTCCGGGACCCGAAAATCGTGATCCTCGACGAGGCGACCGCCCGGATGGACCCGGTCACCGAGACCTGGGTACAGCGGGCCACCGACCGGCTGCTGGCCGGGCGCATCGGGATCATCGTGGCGCACCGGCTGTCGTCGGTGCGCCACTGCGACGAGGTGGTGGTGCTGGCCGACGGCGCGGTGGTGGAGGCCGGGCCGCTCGCCACGTCCCGCCGGTTCGCCGCGATGCTGGCCAGCGGGGCTTCACCCGACCCCGACCCGGCCGGAGGCACCGCCGCCGGCACCGCCGGCGAGACCCCGGTCCTGATGCCCGCCGGCGATCCGCCGCCGCTGCCCGAGGCGCCGCCGGCCCGCACCCTGCGGGAGATCTTCCGGCTCACCGTCAACGACGCCCGGTTCGGGATGACCGCGCTGGCGCTGATGGCGTTGCTGTTGGTCCTCGGCTTGGAAGGGGCGATCCTGCCGCTGCTGTGGTCGGACGTCGTTGACGGGCAGGGCAACCCGCTGCTGCCGGCGGCCGGTGTCGCGGCCGGCCTGATCGTGGCGATCCCGGCGCTCTACTACTTCGGGGCGTGGTTCCCGGAGTGGTGGGTGCGGCAGGTGCTGCGGATCAACGCGCGGCTGCTGAACGGCCAGATCGGCCCGCGCCGGATCAGCCGGCACAGCCCGGCCGAGGTCGTCGCCCAGAGCGGTGACACCGACCGGGTGGTGATGCTCGCCGACAACCTGGTCGACCACGTCATCGCGCTGGCGGCGATCGTCACGATGACGATCGCGGCGCGCTCGTGGGTGCCGGCGGCGTTCTTCGCCGGCACGATGATTCTCTCCGGGTGCGCGGCGGCGCTGTTCGGCCCGCGTCTGGAACGCGCCGCGCACACCACGGTCGCCGCACGGGGCACGTTCGCCACCGCGGTGGTGTCCGCGCTCTCCGCCGGTCGTACCGTGAAGCTGTCCGGCGCCACCGTGTCGGTGCTGCGGCACCTGGCCCGGCTGGACGCGGTGCGCAACGAGAGCCAGCGCCGGGAGATCAGCATCCAGGTGTGGGCGCGCTGCACCCCGTCGGTGCTCAGCGGACTGCTGCCGATCGCCGCGTGGGGGCTGTACCTCTCCGGCCAGCTGCCGGCGGCAGCCACCCTGATCGCGGTGACCGTGCTCGGCTCGGCGAAATGGTTTGCGTGGACGACGTCGTCGCTGGTATCCAACTTCCCGTCGGCCCGGGTGTGGACGCGGCGCACGGTGGAGATGTGCGGCGAGGCGGCCTACTCCGCGCCCGTGCCCGGCGTCGACCTGGACGCCGGCACCGCGCCCGCGCCGCCGGTGCCGGTCCGGGAGCCGCTGCACCGGCTGGAGCTGGACCGGTTCGGCGTGGTGCACCACAACGGCACCGTGGGGGTACGCGACGTCGACCTGACCGTGCGCCCCGGCGAGCTGGTGCTGGTGGTCGGCCCGGTGGGCGCAGGAAAGTCGTCGCTGCTGCGCGGGCTGGCCGGGATCGCCCACCACACCGGATCGCTGTGCTGGAACGGGCGCCCGGTCGAGGACCCGCACCTGTTCCTGCGACCCCAGCAGGTCGGGTACGTCGCCCAGCTGCCCCGCGTGCTTTCCGGCACCGTGGCCGACAACATCGCGCTCGGTCACGACGTGGACCCGGGCGCGGCGGTGTCGACCGCGCAGCTTGACCATGACCTGGCCACCAGCGGGGAGGGCCTGGACCTGGTGATCGGCCACAAGGGCACCCGGCTCTCCGGCGGGCAGCTGCAACGCCTCGCGTTGGCGCGCGCCTTGGCCCCGCGCACCGAGCTGCTGGTCGCCGACGACGTGTCGTCGGCGCTGGACGTGACGACCGAGATCCAGCTGTGGAAGGCGCTGCGCGCACACGGCGTCACGGTGGTCGGTTCGACGTCGAAGCGGGCGGCGCTGGTGCACGCCGACCGGGTGCTGGTGCTGGTCGGCGGGCGTGCGGTGGCTCAGGGCAGATGGGACGAACTGGAGGCGGAGTACGGCCACCTGGCCGGCTGAACCACCTGTTCACCCTCACCGTCGGGTTCGTCGAAGCGCGCGATGAAGTCGTCCAGCGCCTGCGGCGTGACCGTCAGCGCGTTGCCGTGCTTCTCGGCGTTGCGGGCCGTCAACCGGCGCAGCAGCTCCGCCCGGGGCACCGGGAAGTAGAGCAGGCGCACCTGGCCACCGGCCGAGCGCACCAGCGCCGCCCAGTCGTCGCGCTCGCTGCGCCGCCACAGCCCGTGGTCCACGACCACGTCGTGCCCGGCCCGCAGTAGCCGTACCAGCTCGGCGCGGACCTCGGCCACGACGGGCGCCTCCCTGGCGAAGTAGGTGTCCTCCGGGTAGTCGACGCCGTAGTGGCCGTGCCGGGCAAAGACTTGTTCGTCCACCGACAGCCGCACCGCCCCGGCCGGCTCCAGCACCCGCCGGGCGTAGGTCGTCTTGCCCGCGCCGGTCAGCCCCACCAGTAGGTATGCGACAGCCATCCACCCTCCCGGGAACGTCGGCTTCAGCTGATCAGCCGGCCATTTGGCCATGGCCGGCCACGCCCGGGCAGATGACACCGGCGTGCACACCCTCGCCCTGTATCCCCGCACCGAGCTGCGGGCCGACTCGGTCGCCGCGGTGTAGACGGGCTTGCGATGGCGTCCCATCGCTGCCGTCCGGCATGCCGGAACGACGTCCTCAGCAGGTGGATAACGCACGTTTGCGCCACCGCTTCCAGCCACACCTCGCCGATGACGTCGGTCAGCCCTTGAGCCCGTCGCAAACCACCATGCACGCGTCCGCGACGCCACAATTCTTCCACTCGGTGAGGACTTGCAGCCAGAACTTGGCGCCCTCGCCGCCGTCACCGAACCTCAGGCCGAGTCCTTCTTGATCAGGAGTTACACCGGTTCTTCTTCAGTCCCCTCCAGGCGGGCGACGGCCGCGGCGGTGTCAGACTCCAGGTCGTCTGGATCGGCGATGGTGGCAAGTCGGCGCCGCCAGTCCTCGTCGACCGGTTTCAGCGGATTGGGGACGGCGGGTGCCTGAGCAGTCATGGGATTCGTCATCCCTGACCGGAGGCGTGCCGGCACCGGAAGCGACCTCGGGCGAGGGTCGAGAGGGTGGCGGGCCGGGTACGGTTGTCGATGGTCGGAAGGTGCCGGCGTCGGCCGGGCGGAGCGGTGGCCCGGAGCGACGGACCGGGGGAGGGAGCGGATGTGGCGCGGCGGAGAGCCCTTGTGGTCCGGGGC